>NZ_JBHLSV010000006.1:0-155257 GCF_042434575.1 Brachybacterium hainanense | reverse complement strand
GCCCTCGACCCGGTCGCCGCGCTCGCCCGCCATCGGAGCATCCGCGCCGGGGGCGGGACGTCCCTGCCCCCGATGATCGCGGGGGCGGTCTGCGGGGCCGCGGCGCTCGTGGGCGGCATCGGCAGCCTCGCCGTGGGCGGCGGCACCGGGGCGGCCCTGCTGGTCTTCGCGACGCTCACGGCGATCCTCGCGATGGTCGTGCTCGCGCCGGTGCTCGTGGACGCGGCGGCCGGGATGGCCGGGGCGCTGCCGGTGGACGCGCGGCTCGTGCTGCGGGACATGGCGCGCCGACGCTCCCGCTCCCTGCCGGCCATCTGCGCCGTGCTCGCCTCGACGCTCGTGCTCGCCCTGCTCGTCGTCTTCTCCGGCTCCCTCATCGCGCAGCGGCACGACGTCACCACCCGCATGACGGAGGACGGCGGCGCCGTGCTGGGCATCCATCTGCCGCTCAGCGACGGGCTCGACCAGGCGATCCTGGGCTCCGTGACCGCGCATCTGCAGGAGCAGGGCCTCATCACGGCCAGCCACCCGGTGCGCTCGACTCTGTCCCCCGACGCCGTCATCCCGGTGGCGATGCCGGGGCCGCAGGTGCCCTGCAGCCCCGAGCAGGCCGTCTCCGTCGCCTCCGCGATCACGCCCGGCGCCCCCGTCGACTGCGTGGCCTGGGAGGACGGGTGGCAGCCGAGCCTGCACATGCCGAGCTGGCTGAGCGACGGCCTGGTCGTCCTGGACCCCGCCGCGATGCGGGCGACGGGACTCCCCGGTGCCGAGGAGGCGGCGCGCCTGCTCGCCGATGGCGGCGTCCTCGTCCACGACGCGACGCGCCTGGACGCGCGCGGCTCCGCGGACCCCGCCCGCGGCACCGTGGAGATCGAGCTGCAGCGCTGGTCCGGCGCCGAGGTCGAGGTGCTGGACACGCAACGGCGTCCGGGCATGTTCGTCCACGGCGCAGAGGGCTCCCTGACGATGACCGCGCAGACCGCCGCCGAGCTGGGGATCCCCCTGCGCTACGTCGGGGAGGTCCTCGAGCTGCCGCGGCCGCTGGACGCGGCCGGCGCGCAGCGCCTCGAGACAGCGGTCGCGGAGGTCTCCGCGCTCGGCTGGCTCTCCGCCGTCCCGCGGGGCGCGGTGCTCGGGGGCATGGACCGGATGCCGGCCGCGATGCTGGTCATGCTCGTGCTGGTGGCGGCCTTCGGCGCCTCCGCCTCGATGGTTCTGGGCCGCCAGGAGGCACGCGAGGACCTGCGGATCCTGCGGGCCGTCGGCGCGTCCCCGCGGCGCCTGCGCGCGCAGGGCCTGCTGCGCGCCGTCGCGGTCCTCGTCCTCGGCACGCTGCCGGGCGTGCTCGCCGGCGGCGGGATCGGCGCGCTGCTCGTGCTGTGGCTGGGGCGGGCGGAGCTGGGCGGGCCGTGGCGGCAGATCGCGCCGATGTGGTCGGCGCTCGGCATCGGCCTCGGCGCGATCGTGCTCGCGGTCCTGGCCGTCTCCCTCGTCGCCGGAGGCCCCGGCCGCCGCTCCCGCTGAGCGGAGGGCCCCTCCCCGCGCCGCCCAGCCGGGCGGTGCGGGGACCGCCTCAGGACTCGAGCTGCAGCACCGGCACGCCCAGCGGGCTGAACCCGAAGACCTGCCCGTAGAACGACAGGCTCGCCTCGGTCGCGCGGATGATCGAGGAGGCCTGGCGGAAGCCGTGCTGCTCGCCCTCGAACAGGAGGTAGGCGTGCGGGATGCCCTTGGCGGCGAGCGCGTCGCGGAACATCTCCGACTGGCTGGGCGGCACGATCCGGTCCTCGTCGCCCTGCAGCAGCAGGACGGGGCATGCGAGCTCGTCGACATGGCTGAGCGGGGCCCGCTCGACGTACAGGTCCTTCCGCTCCGGGTAGGGGCCCACGAGGCCGTCGATGTAGCGGGACTCGAAGTCGTGGGTGTCGCTGATGAAGGTCTCGAGCTCGGCGACGCCGAAGCTGGACGCGCCCGCGGAGAAGGTGTCGGTGCGGGTGAGGCAGGCGAGGGTGGTCCAGCCGCCCGCGGAGCCGCCCTCGATGCCGAGGCGGGCGCCGTCGGCGAGGCCGCCCGCGACCAGATGCTCCATGACGGCGACGGTGTCGGCGACGTCGACCACGCCCCACTGGCCCTTCAGCCGGTCCCGGTAGGCGCGGCCGTAGCCGGTGGAGCCGCCGTAGTTCACCTCCACCACGCCGATGCCGCGCGAGGTGTAGTACGCGGCCGCGAGGTTCAGCACGGGCGGGACGTGGGAGGTGGGGCCGCCGTGGACGCGCGCGATGAACGGGGGCCGCTCCCCCTCGGGCCCGCAGATCCCCTCGTGCCGGGGCCGGAACACGATCGCGTGGACGACGCCGCCGTCCTCCAGGGCGACGGTGATCGGCTCCGGCACGGGCAGCACGCCCGGATCAGGGGCGTCCTCGCGGGAGGAGCGCAGCACCCGGGTCCCGCCGAGCGCGGGCGCGGGACCGGAGACGTCGAGACGGGCGGCGAGGATCGCGGGGAAGGCGGTCGGCGAGGAGCCGAGCACGGTCAGCAGGCCATCGCCGCGCAGGCTCACCCCGCTGATCGAGGTGAGCCCCAGGTCGAGGTCGAGGATCTCCCCGGTCGAGAGGGTGAGGACGCCCAGCGCGTCGTCGGCATGGCCATGGGCGACCAGGAGGCGGTCCGGGTCCAGGACCGTGTACCAGGTCGTGCCGAGCATCCACATCGGCCCCGCGAACTCCTCGGCGCGATCGCACAGCCGACGGGTCCCGGAGCCGTCCCACAGCCAGGGGTTCCACCAGCCGGAGGCGTCGGAGAGGAAGACGAGGCGCTGGGCATCGAGCCATTCGGGCTGGAGGACGGATTCGGTCGTGCTGCCGGCGACCACCTCGCCGGCCCCGGCGGAGCCGCCCACGAGCGGGGCGACGTGCAGGAGCGTGCCGTCCCAGGGCATCTGCGGATGCTCCCAGCTGAGCCAGGCCAGCCGCGTGCCGTCGGGGCTCACCCGCGCGTGGGCGACGAAGCGGGAGGCGGGGGTGACGCGGCGGATCGCGGAGGCGTCCTCGGCGGCGGATCCGTCCAGGGGGATCGCGCCGATGTACCGCTCGATGCTCTCGCCGGTGTGGTCCTCGACGACCCACCACACCTCGGTCGCGCCGCCCGGAAGGGTCACGACCTGCGGGTCCGCGTAGCGCAGGGAGGGTCCGCCCGCGGAGGCGACCTCGGGCCCGACGGGGCTCAGGGGACGGGGCTCCTCGCCCTCGACGAAGGCGTGCACGCGCTGGGAGGCGAAGTCGACGAAGACGACGAGGGGACGTCCGTCCCGCTGCGGGAGCGTCGTCCAGCTGGAGCCGCCGTACTCGTGCACGCGGGAGCGGGCGTTGAAGGGCGCGGGCAGGACGGTGACGGGGGTCGCGTCGCCGTCCCCGTCGGCGCCGATGGGTCCCGCGGTGCGGACGATCGCCTGCCGTCCGCCCTCGGTGGCGATGCCCTCGGTCCACCACACCTCCTGCCCGACCTGCACGGGACCGCCGAGGCGGGTGCCGCCGGTCGCGAGGAGCTCGGCGGAGATGGGAGAGGGCCAGGAACCGTAGGGAAGCGTCGTCGCCATGCGCCCCAGGGTAGAGGGTCCCCGCCCGGGTGTCAGCCGCGGCCGCCGCGCTCCGGCTTCACGAGCGGGAACAGGATGGCCTCGCGGATCGACTGGCCGGTGAGGTTCATGACGAGCCGGTCGATGCCCAGGCCCATCCCGCCGGCGGGCGGCATGCCGTGCTCGAGGGTGCGCAGGAAGTCCTCGTCCACCTCCATCGCCTCGGGGTCGCCGTCTGCGGCGAGCAGCGACTGGGCCACCAGCCGCGCCCGCTGATCGAGGGGGTCGATGAGCTCGGAGTAGGCGGTGCCCTGCTCGCTGCCGCCGATCACGAGGTCCCACTTCTCGGCGAGGCCGGGGATGCTCCGATGCGGCCGCGCGAGCGGGGCGTTCTCCACGGGGAAGTCGGTGTAGAAGACGGGACTCATGGTCTGCTTCTCGCACAGCGCCCCGTAGAGCTCCTCGAGCACGGGCCCCCAGGGGAGCTCCGGGTCCAGCTCGAGGCCCGCGCGCCGGGCGTGCGCATGCAGCTGCGCGAGCGGGGTCGCCCGGTCGATCTGCTCGCCGAGGGCCCGGGAGACGGCCAGCGGCAGCGGGACGACGGGCCAGTCGCCGGACAGGTCCAGCTCCACGAGGGTGCCGCCCGGTCCGGGACGGCGGGCGATCTGCGCGCCGTGCACGGCCTCCGCGGCGTTCTGGATGATCCGCTGGGTCAGCCGACGCATGCCCTCGTAGTCGCTGTAGGCCTCGTACACCTCGAGCGAGGTGAACTCGGGGTTGTGGGTGAGGTCCGCGCCCTCGTTGCGGAACTGCCGGCCGATCTCGAAGACCTTCTCCATCCCGCCGACGAGCAGGCGCTTGAGGTGCAGCTCGGTCGCGATCCGCAGGTACAGGTCCATGTCGTAGGCGCGGATGCGGGTGGTGAAGGGGCGGGCGTTCGCGCCGCCGTGGACGGTCTGCAGGACGGGGGTCTCGACCTCCTCGAAGCCGCGCTCGTGCAGGGTCTCGCGTACGGAGCGGACGATCGCGGAGCGCTGATGGGCGAGGGCCCGCGCCTGCGGGCGGACGATGAGGTCGATCGCGCGCTCGCGCACGCGGGCCTCCGGGTCGGTGAGGCCGTGGTGCTTGTCCGGCAGGGGCCGCAGCGCCTTCGACGTGAGGGTGAGGGTGCGGGCCTCGATGCTCGGCTCGCCGCTGCGGGTGGTCATCACCTCGCCGCGCACGGAGATCTGATCGCCCAGGTCCAGGCCGTCGCGCCACAGCGCCCAGGCGGCGGCATCGGCCGCATCGCCCAGCAGGATCTGCAGGTCGCCGGTGCCGTCGCGGAGGGTTGCGAAGCCGATCCGGCCGTGGCGCCGGCGTCGCAGGATCCGTCCCGCGACGTCGAGGACCTGCCCCGTGCGCGCATCGGGCGGGAGGTCCCCGGCGAGCGCGCGGACGGCGGCGAGGGTGTGGCTGCGGGGCGCGCCCACCGGGTAGGGGTCGATGCCGCGCTTGCGCAGGCGCTCGAGCTTCTCGCGCCGCACCCGCATCTGCTCGGGCAGCCGGCGGGCGCTGAGGGCGCGCGCGACCGGGTCGGGGACCGGCGGGATGAGGGCGCGGACGGCGGCGGCGCGCTCGGAGCTGCCGGCGTCCAGCGGGTCCGGCTCCTCGCGCCGATGCCCCAGGGTGCGCAGGGAGCGCCAGGTCGTGGACAGGTCCAGGAAGCCTTCGGCGCTGCCGGTGGCGATGCCGACGCGCGGCAGGTCGGAGGCGAACTCGAAGCACAGGTAGCGGGACTGCCAGGAGGGGAAGTACTTGGCGTTGGCGCGGTAGAGGGATTCGAGCTGCCACGTGCGGCTCGCCAGCAGCAGGCTGCGCCGCCACAGCCGGGCGAGCGGGCCCGCGCCGATCTCCGCGCCCCGTTCGAAGGCCTCCCGGAACATGGCGAAGTTCAGGGAGATCCGGCGCACCCCGAAGCCGGGGGCCTGCTCCGCCATCGCGGTGACCAGCAGCTCGATGAGGCCGTGCGGGGCGGCGGGGTCCCGGCGCATGAGGTCGAGGGAGGCGCCGGTGCGGCCCCAGGGCACGAAGCTGAGGAAGCCGCGCAGCGCGCCGTCCGCGTCGCGGGCGAGGGCGAGGAGGCAGTCCCCGTCGAGGGGGTCGTGCAGGCGGCCCAGCGCCATGGAGAAGCCGCGCTCCTGCCCGCCGTCGCCGCGCCAGCGGGCCGCGGCGGCGGCGAGCTCCGCGAAATCCGCATCGGACAGCGACGAATGGCGCCTGACCTGCACGGCGAGGCCCTGGTCGCGCAGGCGCCGCACGCTCTGGCGGACCGGCGCCATGCCGGGGGCGGCGAGGGAGAAGACGTCCAGGTCCAGGATCGCCTCGTCGCCCAGCTCGTAGACGACCATGCCGGCACGGGCGAAGGCGTGCCCGCCCTGCTCACCGGCCCCGATCACCGCGGCGGACAGCCCCCGCGAGCGGGCATGGGCCCGCCAGGCCGCGATCGCCGCACCCCAGCGCGCGGGATCGCCCACCGGGTCGCCGCTGGCGAGGCAGACCGAGCCGAAGACCCCGTAGGCCACGCCGGCGCGCGCGGCAGCAGGGTCCCCGGCCTCCCCGGTGTCCCAGACCACGGACTTGTCGCGACGGGTCGCGAAGTAGCCCAGCGAGTCCTGCTCGCCGTGCTCGCGCAGGAGGGTGCGCAGGCGCGCCTCATCGGCCGTGGAGAGGCCGCGGGAGGTGCGCGGCGGCCGGAACAGGCGCAGCGCGGAGGTGAGGACGACGAGCGCCCCGGCCAGGCCGATCAGCAGGTGCACCCACCAGGGGGCGTGGATGTCGCGGGTCTGCTCGAGGCGGCCGATGTCCGCGAGCATCTTCGCGAACACGTACTCGGCGGCGGCGCCGTAGGAGTCGGCGGTGCCCGCCTTCTCCACGAGCAGCGCCCCGCCCAGCAGCAGGAGCAGCCCGCCGCCGAGGAACTGCAGGAGCGCGGCGCGCAGGCTCCCGGGGACGCGGCGGGCCACGAACTGGCCCCGCGCGAGCACGAGCACGGCGATCGCGGCCGTGTTCAGCGCCAGGCCGATCCCGGCGAGCACCGGGTGGTACCCGTCCATCACCTCGATCACGCGGCTGATCTGCGGGACCAGCAGCCACCACAGCAGCAGCATCCACCAGGCGGCGCGCAGCCGCCGGCGCAGCGCCATGCCCAGGACGAACAGCAGCGCCGTGTACGTCAGGCCCGGCAGCACGGGCAGGAACAGCACGGAGACGGGGTCCCAGGGCCCGGAGAACACGCGGTGCCAGTGCGGCTGCAGGCTCACCAGCAGGTTGAAGACGGCGAAGGCGAGGAGGACGAAGGCGAAGCGGTCCGGCCAGCGGTCATCGCGTGCGGACCAGCGGCTGGCTCCGATCCAGTCGGCGGGGCCGCGGCCGGGGCGCGGCGGCGAGGCCCGTCCGGCACGGGCGGCCTGCGTCATGAGGTCCTCCGCGGGTCGGGGCCGATGCGCAGCAGCATGAGCGGAACTCTATGCCCGTGCCCGCTCCCAGCGCTCTCGCGCCCCGCGCCCCTCCCCCGTCCAGGCGGAGGGGCGCACAATCGGGCACGGAGGACGATGGGACGGAGGATGCGGATGGGGATGCGGAGGCGGCGGGGCCTGCTGCGGGCGACGGGCGCGGTCGCCGCGCTCGCCTATGCGGGGTTCCTGCTGGACGCGGTGGCGCCGGGCCGACACGACTGGGGCTCGCTGGTGAGCGAGCTCGAATCTCCCGGACGGCCCTTCGCGCTCGTGCTGAGGACCGCGGATGTCGCCTCCGCCGTCCTCGCGGTCGCGCTGGTGCCTGCGCTGGGACGGCTCGGCGAGGATGCGGGCGGTCGTGGCCGATGGGCGGCGCGGCTGCTGTGCGGCGGGGTGCTCGTGTTCGGCGCCGGGGAGATCGGGGCGGCGCTCGTGCCGCTCCCGGCCGGGGTCCCGGACACGCTCGAGGAGGTGGTCGAGGCGGCGTCGGAGCAGGTCCTGGCGCACAATGCGCTGAGCGTCGCCGCGATCGCGGGGCTGCTGGCGAGCGGCCTCGGGGCGGTCCTGCTGCTCGGGGGGCGGCCGTGCTGGCTGCCCGGGACGCTCGGCCTGCTGGGCGCGGGGGTCGCCGTCTCGGTTGCCGGGGACCTGCTCGCCGACCGGGCTCCGGCGCTCGCGGACCTCGCGGGGGTGGGGCAGCGGGTGCAGATCCTCGCGGGGAGCGTGTGGCTCGTGGGCCTCGGCGCGCTCGCGGCCCGCGCCGCCCCGGGTGAGCGGGCCTGAGCACGAGGCCGGGGCAGGTGGCGCGGGTGTCATACTTCCGGGATCCATGTCCCCGGGATCCCAGCGGAGCTCCGATGCCCTCGTCCCCTCCTCGGCCGCGCCGCCCCGTCGGCATCGTCCTCGCGCTGCTGGCCGTGCCGACCCTCGCCGGGTGCGGGCTGATCGGCCACAAGGAGCCGGCGTGGGCCTTCGACGAGACGAGCGGCCTGTACTACCGGCCGGGGGTGATCTCCCAGTCCGCGGATCCGGTGCGGGAGCAGCTGCCGCAGCTCGAGGGCGTCGGGTCCGTGACCGCGACGGACCCGAGGATGACGGACCCCGATGCCTGGTTCGCGCCGCCCGCGCCCGATGACGAGCTGTGGCAGGCCGTGGTCGAGCTGGAGTCCGCGCAGGTCGCGGGGCTCCTGGAACCGGCGGCATCGGACGGCGGCGCGGGAGCCGCGGCCCCGCTGACGGACGATCAGCTGCGCGAGAAGCTCGTCCCCACCCTCGACGAGGCACCGGCCGCCTGTCCGGACGGCTGGGTCGACGTGACCGCCGCGCTCGCCGCACCGGACACGTCGAACATCACCACCGGCGGGGACATGATCGCCCTCGCGGTCGCGTGCCCGGGCGGGACGCAGCTGGTGGTCGAGCTGCGGGACATGTAGGCGGGGCTGCCGAGGCGTCGGATCCGTTCCGCATACGCTCCCGCAACATCGACCGCGGGAGGCTGGGCGCATGCGTCGCCCATCCGCTCCCCTGCCCGTCACCCTCCTGCTCGCCTCGCTGCTGGGCCTTACCTGGGGCACCGCCTCGATCTGCGCCCTGGGCCTCGGGGCAGGGCCGATCCTCGCGGTCACCGACGCCTGGTGGTCGTGGGCGGCGGTGCTGGCGGCCTCCGCGATGCTCTCGCGGCGGCTGCTCGCGAACCTGCTCGCGGTGCCGGTCTGCGGGGCCTGGGCGATCGGCTCCTACTACCTGCTGAAGGCGGCGTGGTCCGTGGGCTACCCCTCGCGCAGCGACGGCTTCTGGGACCACCTGGAGGCGGCACCGTGGGCGCCGTGGATGGTGCCGGTGCTCGTCGCCGCGGTGCCGGCGGCGCTGGTGGGCACGGCGATCCGTCGAGCCACGGCACGGCTCCGGGTGACGCCCGCGGCTTCGCGGGCCGTGTCGCCGCAGGCAGGGGGCCGTTGATCGCTGCGTCTCACCCGAGGATCGCGGCGAGCCGCCGGTCGGAGTCGGCGAGGGCATGGCGGTCGTAGGTCGAGCCGGAGGCGAGCAGCTCCTCGGTACCGGTGCGCTCCAGGAGCTGTCCGATGTCCCGGGCGACGGTCTGCTCGCTGCCCGTCCAGGCTGCCGCGACCTGCTGCTCGAGGCGTTCGCGGTCCCGGGCGCCGAGGTCGCGCTCACGGATCCGGGCGACGGGCTCGAGCGGCCCGAAGGCGCCGGTGCGGCGGGACTCCAGCATCGACCAGGCCTCCGGGACGGCGAGCTCGCGGGCCTCCGCGTCGGTGTCGGCGACCAGGACGTCGGCGGAGAGCATGATGTGCGGGGCGCTGCCGCGATGCGGGCGGAAGGCGCGGCGATAGGCGGCGAGGCGCGCGGGCAGCTCCGCGGAGCGCAGGACGGGCCCGCCGATCACGACCGGGAGTCCCCGCTGCGCGGCGAGGTCCAGGCCGCGGCCGGTCGCCAGCAGGTGCACGGGGACCGGGGCGTCCGCGGCGGGTCGGGCCGTGATCTCCGCGGTGCCCTCCAGGTGGGCGCGGACCTGCGCGATCTCCGCCGCGAATTCCTCCGGGCTCACATCCAGGCGCCCCAGCGCCCGCCGCACCGGCTCTGTGAACCCGAGGGAGCGCCCCAGCCCCAGGTCCACGCGTCCGGGGAACAGGGAGGCGAGCATGAGCGCCTGCTCCGCGACGAGCAGCGGCCGATGGTTCGGCAGCATGATCCCGCCGGTCCCGAGGCGGATCCGCTCCGTGCTCGCACCGATCGCCCCGAGCAGCACCGCCGGGGATCCGCTCGCGATTCCCGGCACCGCGTGATGCTCCGCCACCCAGAACCGCTGGTAGCCCGCCAGTTCGGCGAGGCGGGCCCGCTCCACCGAATGCGGCAGGGCCGCGGACTCCGGTTCGCCGATGCGGGTGCGGGAACGGTCGAGGAGGGACAGGCGCATGAACGGCGCAACGCGCGCGGGGGCGTGGGGCTTCCCGGGGCGAGGCTCAGGGGACCTCGGTCATGAGGGTGATCTGGGAGATGCCGCCCGGGCCGAAGCTGATGTTCATGAACGCCTCGCCCACGCGGTAGCGCGCATGGTGCTTCCCGGTGCGCTCGGGGTCGCCGAGCAGCGCGAGAGCATCGGCCATCGTTGACGTGTGGGGGAGGCCGTCGATGAGGTCGGGGCCCTGCCACCAGGGGTATTCGATCGGGGCCGTGCCGAAGAGGCCCTCGGCGGCGAGGCCGATGTGCACGAAGATCGTCGTGACGGTCCCCTTCTCCACACGCGCCTCGAGGCCCCGCTTCTTGGTGCGGCGGGTGCCGGACTTCAGCGCGGGGCCCGCGTCGATGCCGAGGAGCGCCCCGACCGCCGCGGCGGGCTCGGGTCCATCGGCGGCGCCGAGGATCCCGAGCAGCACGGTGACGGGTCCGCTCACGGTGACGCGGCCGGCGTCCGCGTCGGCGTTCTCGGTGATGCCGCGCGGCGGGGGCGAGGCCTGGCCGGTCCGCTCCTGCCACCACGACGTGAACTCGTCGCCGGAGTCGACGTCCCAGGCCTCCGGCACGTCGACGGCGAAGCGATCCTGCACCCAGGCGCGGAAGGCGGCGTGGGCGGCGGCGCTCTCCGCGGGCGGCTCCTCCCCCAGGACGGCGCCGCGCAGCTCGTCGTGGCCGATCGCGATCAGCCGCAGCAGGTCGAGGGCGCTGTCGGCGACGATGATCGCGTCGAGATCGTTGATGAGCACGACGGCGTCGGCGACGAGGCCGTCGCGACGCCACAGGGCGAGGATCCCGCCGGCCCCGTCCGCATCGGCGATCGGCAGCAGCGGGACGGCCGGATCGGAGCCGTCCTCGAGCCATCCCCCGAGGGTGAGATCGCTGCGGAAGACGACGCCCTGCTGCGCCGGACCGGGGTAGGGCGTCGCGTACTCGACACCGCCGGATCGTATGGCGTGGCCGCGTTCCTGCATCCAGTCCAGCGCCTCGCCGAGCTCGGCGGGCAGGGGTCCCCAGTCAGGGCGGCGCGCGAGGATCGCGTCTTCCAGGGTGCTCATGGAGGGACGATAGCGGACCGTGGTCGCGCGGGCGGGGAGAGGCCTATCCTGCCGTCAGGACCGAGGATCGGAGAAGCCCGTGTCGCATCGCATCGCACCGTCGCT
The DNA here is from genome assembly GCF_042434575.1 of Brachybacterium hainanense. Lineage (NCBI taxonomy): Bacteria > Bacillati > Actinomycetota > Actinomycetes > Micrococcales > Dermabacteraceae > Brachybacterium > Brachybacterium hainanense. Next base: position 144,047 of record NZ_JBHLSV010000006.1, on the reverse strand, counting down.
GTGGTCGTACCGGTCGGAGGGATCCGTGCTGTCGATCTGCTCGAAGAACTCTGTGCTGTCGATCGGATCGGTGGGCTCGTGTCTGTCGATCGGCGCGATCGGGTCCTTCGCGTCCGTGCTGTCGATCTGCTCCGCTGCGAGCGTGCTCGCGATCATGTCGTGGCGATCGCGCGCAACGGTGATGGTGGCCGGGACGAGAGGCGGTCGGGCAGACCGCTGAGCGCGTGAACGCCCTGCCACCTCGCCCGGGACTCGCGCAGACGCACGTCCCGGCCGCTGTGGTCGACCTCCGGATCCACGCTGTCGAGGTAGGCGCGGACCTGCTGCGACGCATCCGTCAGGTCCGCGACCTGCGTACTGGTGTCCTGTTCGCCGTCGACGGTGAGCTGGAAGCCACCTGACCAGGAACGGAACGCCACGGTGACCGACCCGGTCGGGCGTCGGCGGTCCGCGGCGCTCGGGGCACCAGCCCCGACCGAGAACCCGGCCGGCGCCACCTGCAGGTGGACCTCGATGTTCTCGACCGGCAGATCCGTCCACATCGCAACGAGCTCGCGGGCCACCCCGGCGCATCCTCGAGCGACGTGACCTGGCCGAAGACCCCGACCTCCGGAACGTCGATCACCTACCAGTCCTCGCTGTCCCGCGAGACGAGGGCCGTGTACACGTGGGCTATGAGACCTCCTTCCGACAGGGCTGGTTCTGGGACGAAATGCGCGGGGTCGGACAGGTGAGGTTCGCAGGAGGCCGGGCGTCTGGTGCTGGAACGCTCATGAGAGGCCACGTCCGCGACGCAGGGAAGAGACCCCCGCCCGTGATCTACGCGCTTACCCGTGGAACCACCTCCGCGGGCGCGGAGGTCACTCACCGGACCGCTGCTTGAGCCGTGCCGCAAGCGGTACGGGGCGCTTCAACGTGGGCAGCTCGACACATCGCTGTATAGACCGACACAGCTCTGCAAAAACAGAATCTCCACATCATTCGACGCGTCATCTAAGCTCCCCAATCAAGGCTCGTCGGGCCGTAGAGCCGCCCATAGGGCCCGAGCACAGGAGCTCCATCATGACGCGGTTTCAGGTGCGTTTCGACGAGATCGAGGAGGTCTCGTTCCACCACACAGCCATTTTGACCATCTCCACAGACGGCGTCCCGTTCCGCACACCCGACGCATCACCACGCGATGCACCTAAACCGCCCGGAATCCGGCTAGTCAAGCCCCCGCAGATCACTCTCCCCCGATTCCCATCGACCGCAAGACACGAGGGGAGAACAGGAAGACAGACCTGTCGGACTGGGATCAGCTTCCGCTCTTCGACCTCCCCGACGAAGAAATCTAAGACCCGTCACCCCACCGCCACAACCCCCACCACTCGCACCACCACATCCCCACCGACCCACACGACCGGCCCGCCGCCGGCCGCCTCACCAGCCCCCGCCTCGACATCGACGTCGATCCGCACGATCCCAGCCCGCCCGAGCCGCGCCCCCTGCGACGCGACCCATGACGTCGCCGCCTCTCCCCGCCCCAGCAGCCACTGCGCCACTCCGGCGTTGAGGCTCCCCGTCACCGGGTCCTCGAAGGCCGGCGTCCCGGCCGTGCTCGAGGGCCCCAGCAGCGCTCGCACCTCGTATGCGGCACCCCGCGGATGCGCCGCCGCCCCGTCGCCGTACCGGCCGATCACGCCGATCTTCATATCAGCCCCGAGCCGCGGCTCGAGGGCGAGGACGGCCTGCGCGGAGGCGAGCTCGACGGCCTGCCATCCGGGGCCGTTGTCGACCCAGGCGTGCGCCACGATCTCGGAGCGTTCGACGCCCAGCCCCGCCGCGATCCGTTCGACATCGGCCTCATCCAGCGGCCCGGAACGCCGCAGCGGCGGCGCCGCGAAGGCGAGCTGCGCGCCGGAGCGGCGGACCTCCACGAGCCCGGCCGCGCATTCCTGGACGATCCGCTCCCCGGCCGGGATGCCGCCGGCCTCCAGCCACGCGCGGGCGCTGCCGAGGGTCGGGTGCCCGGCGAAGGGCAGCTCTCCGGACGGGGTCCAGATCCTCACGCGATAGTCGGCGCCCGCCCGGGTGGGCGGCAGCAGGAACGTGGTCTCGGACAGGTTGGTCCAGGAGGCGATGGCCTGCATCTGCGCATCGGACAGCCCCTGCGCGTCATGGATGACGGCGAGGGGGTTCCCGCCGAAGGGCTGGTCGCTGAAGACGTCGAGCTGGGTGAAGCGGCGCTGTGACATGGCGGGATCCTGTCACAGCGCCGCCCGCCTGGCTTCCCCGGACGCCCCCTGAGGTCAGTACCAGTCGTCGTCGAAGAAGTCGTCCCCTCCTCGGTCACGCCGGGGCCGGTTCCGGTGCATGACGCGGGCGACCTCGTCGATCTCCCGGGGGTCGATCGCGACCAGCTCCTCGAGCCCGCGGCACAGCACGCCCAGCTCGGTCATCGCGCGGCGCTCGGCGTCCTCGGGCCGGGGATACGGGCCGTCCTGCGCAGCGCTCCACTCCTGCAGCATCTCGACATGGATGCGGCGGGAGATCCAGCGTGCATGCTCGAGGATCCGCGCCTTCGCGCGAGGGTCCTGGGAGATCCGCCAGGCGGGGGCTCCTGCGGCCGGCGAATCCGATGCGCGGGTCCGCGGGTCGCGCGGATCGGGGCTCTGGGGGCGCGGGGAGTGCTGCCGTGGGGTCATGGTCGCTCCATTCCTGATCGACACCGGGCACAGTCCACCCTGGGTGCGTCGATTCATCGGAATGCGCAGCTCACGCGCTGGACCGAGAGTAGCGCGGAACACGCCCCGCGGGCCACTCCTTTTCGTGCCCTCCGGGAGCGCCGCGCATGTTCGGCATCGGCCGCGTCAGCCGCCCGCGGCCGCCTCGCCGGGCACCTCCGGCACTCCCTCGGCCGCCCGGATCCGCACGCAGCACCGGTTCTCCTGCGGGCACAGCTCGGCGCGCGCCGGGTCCTCGCCGCGGCCTGCCAGCACGCCGCCCAGCAGGACGTGGTTCAGGGTGCAGACCAGCTCCGTGTGCGTGCGGCTGAGCCGATGGAAGGGGCAGTTGCGCAGCTCGATCGCGCCGTCTGCCGCGATCACCGGCTCGTAGCCGCGCTGGGCGAGCACACGCTGCAGGTCCTCGTGCGCATCGACCGCCGCGTGCCCCTCCGCCTCCGCGGCGCGCAGGAGGGCCGCCCGGACCGCCCCGTCCTCGTCGGTGTCGAGCGCGGTCGCGAGCAGCTCCGCGAGCAGCTCGTACCGGCGCGGCGGTACGGAGACGAGACGTTCGCGCTGCACGCGCCGGTAGCGCTTGGCGGGCCGGCCGGCACCGGGGCCTCCCACGCCGGCGGGCCGGGCGTAGCCGGCCTCGAGGAGCTCCGCCTCGACCAGACGATCCAGGTGGTAGGCGGCGAGGTTGCGACTGATCCCGCAGGCACGGGCGGCCTCGTCGCGGCTGACGGGGTCGTCCTGCCCGGCCACCAGGTCATAGAGCCGGCGGCGTGCCGGATCGGCGAGCACGCTGAGCCCGTCCAGCCCGTCCCGTCCGTCCAGCTCGTCCGGCTCGTCGTCCCGCGACGTGCCCGTGCTGCGCTCCTGATCCATGCTCCGAACTCTAACACCAAGAGATCTTGACAAACGGGGAGCGACGGCGCACCTTATAGCCAAGATCCGTTGTCTATAGAAGGAGCGAGGCCATGTCCCCCACTGTCACCCCCGCAGCCACCGCCCCATCGGCCCACGGCACCGGCCTGCTCCGGGACCCGGCCCTCGCCGCCTTCCGGCTGCTGCGCCTCGGCTTCGTGGTCCTGCCCCTGCTCATGGGCATGGACAAGTTCACGAACCTCCTCACGGACTGGCCCGGCTATCTGGCCCCCTGGGTCGCGGCCCTGCTGCCCATCACCGCCCAGACCGCGATGCACGTCGTCGGCATCGTCGAGATCATCGCCGGCATCGGCATCGCGCTGCGCCCGCGCCTGGCGGCCTGGGTCGTCGCGGCCTGGCTCGCCGGCATCATCCTCAACCTGCTCACCTACCCCGGCTACTTCGACGTCGCCCTGCGCGACGTCGGGCTGCTGGTCGCGGCCCTCTCCCTGGGGCTGCTCTCCCTCGCCTACGACCGCCCCGCCGCCCGGGGCCGCGCATGACGCCCACCCCGGCATGACATGACCGTCCCGAGCCAGGAACCGCGGTTCCTGGCTCGGGACGGTCATGTCATCGGAGAAGGGCCGCCGGTCGAGGCGCGGCCCGATCAGCCTCGGGTCACGGCCGCAGATCGGGGGCTCAGCGCCCGCAGGCGTCGAGCGCCTCGGTCTCCGCGGTGATCGCCTCGGGCCCGTAGTCCTCCGGCTCCGACTCCGGGATGTCCGTTCCGTGCAGCGACGCCCCCGCGGTCTCCTTCATGAACAGCAGAGCGACCATCCCGATCGCGCAGCCGATCATCACGTACACGGCCGGGAACTCGAGGAACCCGGTCATGCCGACGACGGTTTCGTTCAGCGGTGCCGCCGTCCCGCCGAACACGGAGGTGAACACGTTGTAGGTCACCGCGAAGCCGGCGAAGCGCACATGCGCGGGGAACATGGCCGGAAAGGTCGCGGAGATCGTCGACAGCTGCGGGATGTACAGCAGGCCGAGCACGGCGAAGGCGAGGATCGCCGCGCCGAACCCTTGGCCCATGAGCATGTACATCGGCAGGGCCATGACGAACAGGCCCACCATCGAGAACCACCACAGCTTCTTGCGGCCCACCCGGTCCGAGAGCGCCCCGCAGAACGGGATCAGCGCCATCATCGCGATCTCGCCGATGAGGATCACCGCGAGGGACTCGTTCGCGCTCAGCTGGATCTTCGTCTCGAGATAGCCGGGCATGTAGGTCAGCAGCGTGTAGTTGGCGATGTTCAGCGGGATCACCAGACCGCCCATGATCAGGATCGGCTTCCAGTACTCGGCGATCAGGTCGCGCAGCCCGCCGGAGACGGACTCCTGCGCCTCTCCCGCGTCCTCGAGGTCCTGGAACACGGGCGTCTCCTCGAGCCGGGAGCGCAGGTAGAGGCCGATGAGCCCCAGCGGTGCGGCCACGAAGAACGGCACCCGCCAGCCCCACGCCGTCATGGCCTCCGGGCCGATCACGAGCTGCAGGATCAGCACGACGACGGTGCCGAGCGCGAATCCGCCCAGGGTCCCGAACTCGAGGAAGCTGCCGTACAGTCCGCGGCGCTTGTCCGGCGCGTACTCGGCCATGAAGGTCGCCGCCCCGCCGTACTCCCCGCCCGTGGAGAAGCCCTGCACGATCCGCAGGAACGCGAGCAGGATCGGCGCGAGGATCCCGGCCTTCTCATAGGTGGGCAGCACACCGATCAGGAACGTCGCCGCGGACATGAGGATGATCGTCAGCGCGAGCACGTGCTTGCGGCCCAGCCGGTCCCCGAGCGGACCCCAGACGAAGCCGCCGAAGGGCCGTGCGAGGAAGGAGATCGCGAGGAAGGCGTAGGTCCACAGCAGCCCCTCGGCCCCCGCGGGGAAGAAGTGCTGGGAGATGTACACGGCCACGACGGCGTAGGCGCCGTAGTCGTACCATTCGGTCGCGTTCCCCATCGCGGACGCGGCGACGGCCTGGCGGATGGTCCGCCGCGGCGGGAGCTCCTCGAAGGGCGTCCCCTCCGCAGGGGTCGTCGTGCCCGCGGGCACGGGATGGTCGGCGGCTGATGTCACGGGTTCCCCGTTCCTTCTCGTCTGCACGATCGGCGGCGCGCGGCGTGGTCGCACGACCCGCCGCGGCCTCTCGCCGCGCACCGGGAGGCGCGCGGGCCTCGACCACGCTAGGGAGGACGAGGTCTCATCGCCAGGCGGGGACCGGGGCCGATCACGCATCGGCCCAGGTCAGCACTCGAAGGGGGCGGGCGCCGACCGCTCGGTCAGGTCTGCGGCCCGCCCCGCGACCGCACGTGCCGCCGAGCGTCGCCCGCGGACCGCGGATCGCGCCGCGGCAGGTGCGTGAGAGACTGACCGCGGCGCGCCGGGACGTCTGATCGGCACCGTCGGCACTCGCCGGCGCAGGAGGGCTCTGGCCGCCCGTCCCCCTGCCCACGAGAGGTCGCGCTCATGACGTTCCCCGCCTGGTCCCTCATCCCCTTCGTGCTCATGCTGCTGGGGATCGCGATCTTCCCGCTCGTGCCGCAGCTCGCGCATGTCTGGGAGCGGCCGCGCAACCAGCTGGTCTACGCGCTCGTGCTCGCGCTGCCGGTGACGATCGGCCTGCTGGTCACCGCGCAGCAGACCCTGCTCGCCCATGCGCTCATCGAGTACGCCCAGTTCATCGCCCTGCTGCTGGCGCTGTTCGTGGTCTCCGGGGGGATCGTGCTGCGCGGCGACCTCGCCGCCACGCCCCGGGTGAACACCACGTTCCTGGCCGTCGGCGGGCTGCTCGCGAGCTTCATCGGCACGACGGGGGCGGCGATGCTCCTGATCCGGCCCATCCTCGCGACCAACTCGGAGCGTCGCTTCCGCGCCCACACCGTCGTGTTCACGATCTTCATCGTCGCCAACTGCGGCGGCCTTCTGACCCCGCTGGGCGACCCGCCCCTGTTCCTGGGCATGCTGCGGGGCGTCCCCTTCACCTGGACGTTCTCCCTGTTCCCACAGTGGCTGTTCGTGCTGGTCATGATGCTCGCGACGTACTGGGCGCTCGACCGGCGCCTGTACGCGAGGGAGACCGCGGCCTCCCTCGCCCTGGACCGGGAGCAGCGCACGCCGCTCTCTCTGGGAGGCGCGGCCAACCTGATCTGGTTCGCGGTGATCATCCTCGCGGTCGCGAAGATCCCTTCCCTGGACGCGCATGCCGTCGCCGAGGGGCACATCGAGGGCCTGAACTGGGTGCCGTGGCGGGAGATCGTCATGCTCGGCGCGGCCGGCGCCTCCCTCGCGCTCGGCTCGAAGAAGCTCCGCTTCGAGGAGAACCAGTTCTCCTTCGGACCGATCCTCGAGGTCGCGGCGCTGTTCATCGGCATCTTCATCACGATGGTGCCGGCCCTGCAGGTGCTGCGCGCCGTCGCCCCGAAGCTGCCGCTGAACGAGATCACCCTGTTCTTCTTCACCGGCGGCCTGTCCGCGCTGCTCGACAACGCCCCCACCTACGCGACCTTCTTCGAGATGGCCTCGCAGGTCCCCGGGGAGCCCAGGATCGCGGGCGTCCCCGAGGCTCTGCTCGTGTCGGTGTCACTGGGCGCGGTGCTGTGCGGGGCACTGACCTACATCGGCAACGGCCCCAACTTCATGGTGAAGTCCGTGGCGGAGGACGCAGGCGTGGGCATGCCCAGCTTCTTCGGCTACATCCGCGAGGCGCTGACGTACCTGTTCCCCGTGCTGGTGGCGATGGTGCTGCTGTTCATCGCGAGCCCGCTGTGGGCGAAGGCGCTCGGCGGCGTGCTGGCCCTGCTGCTGCTCGCGCGGGCGGCTCGCCAGGCCACCACTCCCCCGCCGCAGGTGGTCGCCCGGCGGGACCGCCCGGACGCGGCATGAGAGACTGAGGACGGAGAGCCGGGAAGTCTGGTCGGCACGGGAGCGATCCCGTCCGGGCGCCAGCGCGCCGCCACGACCCCAGGAGCCTGCCCATGGCCACACCTCCCCCCGGCCCGACGCCGCAGCCCACGCTGTCCCGCGGCACCCACCGCGAGCTCACCCGCATCGAGAAGATCCTCACCGCGGAGACGACCGGCGGCCTGATCCTCGTGCTCGCCGCGGGCCTCGCCGTCCTCCTCGCGAACTCGAGCGCTTCCGAGGCCTACGTCGCCTTCCGCGACGCCCACCTCGGCTTCCAGCTGGGTCCGCTGGACCTGGATCTGTCGATCGGGCACTGGGCGGCCGATGGCCTGCTCGCCATCTTCTTCTTCCTCGCCGGCCTCGAGCTCAAGCAGGAGTTCGTCCACGGCGACCTGCGCGATCCCGGCCGCGCCCTCGTGCCCGTGGTCGCGGCCGCCGGCGGCGTCGCCGTGCCCGCGCTCCTGTTCACGCTCATCAACCTGCGCGGACCGGAGGGGGCGCTCGGCGGCTGGGCGATCCCCGCCGCCACCGACATCGCCTTCGCCCTGGCGGTCCTCGCCCTCGTGGGCACGCACCTGCCGGCGGCCCTGCGCACCTTCCTGCTGACCCTCGCGATCGTCGACGATCTCCTGGCGATCCTCATCATCGCCGTGTTCTACACGAGCGATCTGCAGCCGATGTTCCTGCTCGTCGCGCTCGTGCCGATCGCCCTGTTCGGCCTGCTCGCGCAGAAGGCGCAGTCCTGGTTCCACCGCTCCTACGCGGCCGCCTGGGTCCTGCTGCTGCCGCTCGGCGCGATCACCTGGGCGCTGTTCCTGAACTCCGGGATCCACGCGACGATCGCCGGCGTCGTCCTCGCCTTCCTGGTCCCGGCGACCCCGCGGGAGAGGGACGGGGTGCGCTGGTCCCTCGCGGAGACCTTCGAGCACCGCTTCCGCCCGCTCAGCTCCGGCTTCGCCGTGCCCGTCTTCGCCTTCCTCAGCGCCGGCGTGTTCGTGGGCGGGGCCTCGGGGCTGCTGGAGTCCTGGGCCTCCCCCGTGGCGCTCGGCATCATGGCGGGCCTCGTCGGCGGGAAGATCCTCGGGATCGTCGGTGCGACCTTCCTCGTGACCCGGCTGCGGCGCGCGAACCTCGACCCGGCGATCCGCTGGCTGGACCTGGTCGGCATGGCGGCCGTCGCCGGGATCGGCTTCACCGTGTCGCTGCTGGTCGCGGAGCTGTCCTACGACCCCGCGAACCCGCTGCACGATGTCGCGAAGGTCGGCGTGCTCTCCGCCTCCGTCCTCGCCGCGCTGCTGGGCGCCCTCATCCTGCTGCCGCGCAACGCCCGCTACCGGCGCATCGCGCAGGAGGAGGCGGTCGACGCGAACCGCGACGGCATCCCCGATGTCTTCGAGGACGACACGGGCCGCTGAGCGCGGCGACCGGGCCTACGCTGGGCCCATGCCGCTCATCGACGAGCCCGACCCTCCGCCCCCGCTGCTGCTGCGCCGGGCGCGGCTCTGGAGCCGCCCGGAGGCGCCGATCACCCCGCCGCAGGACCTGCTGCTGCGCGACGGGCGCATCCAGCAGATCTCCGAGGTCGCCCTGGATGCGGGCCCGGACGTCGCGGCGCCCGTCGGTGCCGCGCCCCGGGTGCTCGATCTGGGCGGGCGCATCGTCACCGCCGGGTTCTGGAACTGCCACGTGCATCTGACCGAGCCGGTCTGGCGCGCCCGCGGCGCGCAGGCCCTCGCCCTCCAGCAGGAGGCGCTGGAGGACATGCTCCTCTCCCGCGGGTTCGTCGGGGCGGTCGACCTCTCCTCGATCCCCTGGATCACGTCCGCGCTGATCGAGCGCATCGTCCGGGGAGAGCTGCGCGGCCCCCGGATCCTCACCGCGGCCGGAGGGATCCGCCCGCCCCGCGGCATCCAGTACTACATCCGCGAGGACGTCCCCTGGTACCTGCGCCCGCTCATGCCGATGCCCCGCACCCCGGCCGCGGCGCGCCGGGCCGTCGCCCGCCAGCTGCGCCGCGGCGCCCGGGTGATCAAGCTGTTCACCGGCTCCTACGTCACGCCCGACCGGGTGCGGGTGATGCGGACCGAGGTCGCACGCGCCGCCGTGGAGGCGGCGCACGAGGCGGGGGCGGTCGTCTTCGCCCACCCCTCGGACCGGGCGGGGACCGCGGTCGCGATCGAGGCCGGGGTGGATGTGCTCGCCCATGTCCCGGATCTGCCCTCCGGGACCGCCACGATGCTCGCCCGCGCCGCCGCGCAGGGCAGGTCCCTGGTGCCGACCCTGCACCTGTTCGCCTCCACGGGTCCGCAGGATCCCGCGTATCAGGAGCCGATCCGCGCCGCGCTGCGCGGGTTCCGCGCGGCCGGGGGCCGGGTCCTCTTCGGCACCGACGTCGGCTTCCTGCCCGATCGCGACACCGCGCCCGAGCTCGCGGCGATGGCCGCCTGCGGCATGACGCCCGCGGACCTGCTGAGCTCCCTCACCACGGAGCCGGCCGCCGTGCTCGGCCTGCCCGGGACGGGGACCATCGGCCCCGGGGAACCCGCGGATCTCGTCGTCCTCGAGCGGACCGAGGGCCCTCCCACCGCGGAGGACCTCGCCCGGATCCATCGGGTGATCCGCGGCGGCCGCGTCCTGTGGAGCGCCTGAGCCGGTCCGGGGGAATCCTTCGCGTCCGTGGGAGCGGCCCCGTCCCTGGGCCTCAGGCGCGCCACCGCGGAAAATCCTTCGCGTCCGCGGGAGCCTCCCCGCTACCGTGGCATCCATGTGTGCCATCACCGACGCGCTCCTCGGCGCGCTCACGTTCCCGTTCCGCGACCGCCGCGTCTGAGGCGCGCTCGCACCGACGATCAGCGCGCCGCCCGCTCGAGACCCCTGCGCCTCCTGCGGCGACGACGTGACCTGAACCTCGCACGTCCCGGACGCTCCCGCAGCCCTCCCGGCCGCGGCCCCGTCCTGCCCTCGAGACGCTCCCTCCTCGCGTGACTGGAGCGCCCTGTGCCCCGTTCTTCCCATGGCGGCCGACATGAGCTCGGCCAGAACTTCCTGACCCACCGCCGCACCATCTCCCGCATCGCGGAGCTCGTCGCGGACTCCCCCGGACCGATCCTCGAGATCGGCTCCGGCGACGGCGCGCTCACCCGCGAGCTCGCCCGCCTGGACCGGCCGCTCGTCGCGATCGACGTCGACGAGCACCGGGTGCGGCGCCTGGCCCGCGCCCTGCCCGGCGTCGAGGTGCGCCGGGCCGATGCGCTGCACCATCCGCTCGACGCCCCCAGCATCGTCGGCAACATCCCCTTCCACCTGACCACCCCGATCCTGCGCCGGCTGCTGTCCACGGGCACGTGGGAGCATGCGGTGCTGCTGACGCAGTGGGAGGTGGCCCGCAAGCGCGCCGGCGTCGGCGGAGGGACGATGATGACCGCGCAGGCCGCGCCGTGGTTCACGACCTCGCTCGTCCAGCGGGTGCCTGCGCAGCACTTCGTGCCGCGGCCGAGCGTGGACGGCGGGGTCCTGCAGATCCGCCGCCGGCCCGAGCCGCTGCTGCCGGCCTCCCGGCGATCCCCCTACGACCGCTTCGTCCGCGCCGTGTTCACGGGCCGCGGCGGCACTCTCGACCGGATCCTCGCCCGCGCCGCCGGTGCCGGTCCGGCGCAGGCCCGGCGAGCGCTGCAGGAGGCGGGGGTGCCCCGCGGAGGGCTGCCCCGGGACGTGGGCCCCGAGCAGTGGGCGGCCCTGTTCCGGGGGCTCCACGGCTGAGCTCGCGACGCCCGGAGGCGCTCCCGCGGTGCGGTAGCCCCTTCGGGCGCAGGCCGGATGCGGTGAAGATGCGGGAATCCGCGCCGGATAGCGACACCTTCACCGCACGCGCCATCGAGGCTCACACCCAGTGCGGCGAAGGTGCGGGTTCCGCGCCGGTGAGCAACACCTTCACCGCACGGGCGGGACCGTCAGGGCTGCTCGTCGGCCTCGGAGACCTCTCCCTCGGGCTGCTCGACGACGTCGGCAGGGATGCCCGCGGCGCGGCGACGGCGGGACAGGAGCGCGCCGCCCCCGCCCAGCAGACCCGCGGCGATCGCCGCGGGGGCGGCGAGGCCGAAGCCGGTGCGGGCCAGGTCGTCCCGGCCGGATCCGGTCGAGCCGCTGCCTGCGCCGCCGGTCCCCGAACCGCCGCCGGTGCTGCCGCCGGCGCCTCCACCCGTCGCCGGGCTCGTGGGAGCCGGCGTGGTCGGCGCGGTGCTCGGCTCCTGCGTCGGTTCCGGCTGCGTCGGCTCGGGCTCGGTCGGCTCGGGCTCCGTCGGCTCCGGCTCCGTCGGCTCGGGCTCGGTCGGCTCGGGCTCGGTCGGCTCCGGCTCCGTCGGCTCCGTGGGCTCGGTCGGCTCCTCCTCCGGCACCGGCAGGACCTGCACGACGCTGGGCCTCGGACCGGTGCCGTCGAAGTCGGGGAAGTAGGAGCGCTGCGCGTCGAACTCGCCCTCCTCGCCCGGATGCTGCACGGACACGAAGGCCGTCCGGTCCCGGTCACGGACGATGGGCCCGCAGGTCTCCGCGTCCCGCGGCACCGAGAGGAACTGCTCGACCCGGCCGCGGGCCTCGCCCTCGAGCGTCACCCGGAACAGGCCGTCGTTGTAGCCGATGGTCGAGGGCGCGCCGTCCGTGGAGATCCACAGGTTGCCGACCGAGTCGAAGGCGACGTTGTCGGGGCAGGAGATCGGGGAGACCTTCTCCGCCGGGAAGCCGCCGAAGTAGGTGTGGGTGCCCTGCGCCGGATCGCCGCACACGAGCAGCAGGTTCCAGGCGAAGGCGGTCGAGGTCTGGTCGCCCTGCTCGTCGATCTCCACGACGTGGCCGTCGCGGTTCTCGGCGCGAGGGTTCGCCTCGTCAGGGCCGGCCGTGCCCTCGGTGCCGCGCTTGGTGTTGTTCGTGCAGGCCACGTAGATGCGGCGGGTCTTCAGCGAGGGCTCGACGTCCTCGCAGCGGTCCATCTTGGTGGGGCCCACGGCATCGGCCGCGAGGCGCGTGTGCACGAGGACCTCCTCCACGGTGAAGCCGTCCACCTGCGACTGCCCGTCCAGCACCAGCGGGATCCACTCCCCGCTCCCATCGAAGGCACCGTCCTCGGGCAGCGCTCCCGTGCCGTCGATCTGCGCCTGCGGCGAGTTGCCGGTGAAGCGCGCGACGTACAGGTCGCCGGACTCGAGCAGGGTCATGTTGTGCTCGCGGTCGCCCTCGACATAGGTCTTCTCGGAGACGAACTTGTACAGGTAGTCGAAGCGCTCGTCGTCGCCGCTGTAGGCAACCACGCGCCCGTCCTCGGCGATGATGACGTTCGCGCCCTCGTGCTTGAAGCGCCCCAGCGAGGTGTGCTTCCGCGGGGTGGAGGCCGGGTCCCAGGGATCGACCTCGACGATCCAGCCGAACCGGTTGGGCTCGTTCTCGTAGCCGGGGTTGCGGGTGTCGAAGCGGTCGTGCGCGTTCTCCCAGCCGCGAGCGGTGGCCTCGTCCTTCAGACCGTAGCGGGCCTCGGCCTCCGAGGTGCCGGGGCTGCGGAAGTAGCCGTTGAAGTTCTCCTCGCCGGACAGCAGGGTCCCCCACGGGGTCAGCCCTCCGGAGCAGTTGCCGAAGGTGCCCAGCACGGTGCGGCCCTCCGGGTCCTCGACCGTCTGCAGCAGCTCGTGGCCCGCGGCGGGGCCGGTCAGGGCGTACTCCGTGTCGGAGAGGAAGCGGCGGTTCAGCTCCGCGCCGCGGACGTAGGCGTACGGCGTCGCCTGGTCCTCGCGCTCGAGCTCGACGACGCTCAGCCCATGGGCGGCGAGGCCGATCTCGATCGCCTCGGCCGGGTCGATGTCCGCGGGGAGCATGATGTTCTCGTTCGTGTACTCGTGGTTCACGAACATGACGGCGCGCTTCCCGTCGCTTCCCGGGATCTCCTGGATCTCGGTGTAGTCGTTGTTGTACCCGAACTGCCGCTTCTGCGCCTCCGCGGACTGCGCGGCCCAGTCGAACTCGGGGGCGTCCTCGAACAGCGGGTCTCCCCAACGGATCACCGGATGCCAGTCGAAGCCCTCCGGGACCGTGAACTCGTCGGTCTCGAGGTCGACCGGGGAGATCGCGTCGAAGTCGAGCTCGGTGCCGCCCGGGGCGAGCGCGGGGACGGGCCCGAAGGCCGATGCCCCCGCTGCCGCACCGCCCTGGCCCGCAGCCATGGCACCCTGCGTGCCGGCGAGTGCGATCGCGAGGGCGCTGGTGCCGCCGCCGATCATCGCGCGGCGGCTCAGCGCCCGGGTGGCGATATCGCGGAAGTAGCCGTTGGCGGAGGTGTTGCAGGTCTCGCCCGCGCAGGCGTTCGCGCACTTGAGCGCGCAGGTCACCGAGGAGCGCTTGCCTCGCGTGTGGCCGGCCATGAGGAGCGGGAGCTGGATCGGGGGCATGGGGGATCCCTTCGGGGTCGGTCCCGCGCAGGGGCTCGCGCGGCTGGGGCGAGCCGAGCGTCCCCGATCCGGGTGGCCGCGACCCTGCGACCAGGCGTCACCCCGGTGAACTCCCGGGGTCGCCGCTCCGCGCACCGCGACGACCGCGGCGGACCGAGGATGACGATCCTCGGTCCGCCGCGGTCATCCCGCCCGCCCGGTGACGGCGGGCGGCGCGCTCAGAACCGGGCGGGCGGGACGAAGCCCTCGGGCTTGACGAGGACGACGGGCACCGGCGACTCGATCGCGACCCGCTGCGAGGTCGAGCCCAGCAGGATCTTCCCGATCGGGGTGCGCTTGCGGATCCCCAGGACCACCAGGTCGACGTCCTCGGTCTCGATGGTCTCGAGGATGTCGTCGGCGGGGTCGTCGCGGCGCGGGACGGTCCGCAGCTCGAAGGGCACCGGGCCCGCCTCGAGCCGCTCCTGGAGGGGCCGATGGTCGGTGACCCCCTTGGCCTTGGCGGGGTTGATCGCGGCCTCGGAGGCGAGCACGAGCAGCGAGCCGCCGCGCAGCTCGGCCTCCGCCGTCGCGAATGCGAGGGCCGCCTCGCTCGTGGCGCTGGGGACATAGGCGATGAGGATGGTGGTCATGGCTGACGAGACTCCCTGCGGATCCGGTGAGGGGACGGGTGGTTCCTGCTCATTCCTTCCCGATCTCATCGGGATGGTGGAAGCGGGTGCGGCGTGCCTTGACCGCTCCGTTGTACAGGTACGTGATCAGGTACAGCAGGAGGCCGAGGCCCAGCAGCGCCCCGCCGATCGCATAGTTCCGCCCGGTCTGCGCGATGGGCGTGACCAGGATGAACGAGGTGAACGCGCCGATGTAGGGCAGGATCGTCGGCGTCACGAAGTGGTTCGTCGCGACCTTGTCCTTGCGCAGCACCAGCACGGCGACGTTCACGAGGCAGAACACGGCCAGCAGCAGCATGGCGGTCGTGCCGCCCAGGGCGCCGATCGTCTCCTCGCCGAGGGCGAAGCGGACCGCGAGGATCAGCAGGACGCCCAGCACGGTCGAGAAGATGATCGCGGTCCACGGCGACTTCCGCGAGGGCAGGACGTAGCGCAGGAACGCCGGGACGATGCCCTGCTTCGCCATGCCGTACAGCAGGCGCGAGGCCATCATCATGTTGATGAGCACGGTGTTGGCGACCGCGAAGATCGACACGATGGGGAAGATGGTGTCGATGGGGATGCCCAGATCCGCCTTCTCCACGACCGTCAGCAGCGGCGTGGTCGCGCTGGTCAGCTCGCCGATGGGCACGATCGCGACGGCGGTGACCGACACGAGCACGTAGACAACGCCCGTGATCGACAGGCCCGTGATGAGCATCTTCGGGAAGTTCTTGACCGGGTCGACGACCTCCTCCGCCATGTTCACGGAGTCCTCGAAGCCGACCATGGAGAAGAAGGCGAGCGCGGTCGCGCCGATGACGGCGAGGAACAGGCTCTTGTCGTTCTGGGTCTCGAACAGGACCACGCGGGAGAAGTCCGCCTTGCCCTCCCCGATCGCGATGAAGCCGACCAGCAGCACCATCGCGAGGCCGGTCAGCTCGATCAGGGTGAGGGCGACGTTGAGCTTCACGGACTCGCTGACGCCGTACAAGTTCACGCAGGCGACGAGGCAGATGAACACGACGGCCACCGCGGTGGCCGTCAGGTTCAGCGAGCCCTCGCTCATGGTCTCGTCGAGGTGGAACGCCTTCATCACGTTCTCCGCGAGGAACACGGAGCTGGTCGCGGCGGAGGTGATGCCGGAAGACAGGACGGCGAAGGTGACCATGAAGGTCAGGAAGTGGATGCCGAAGGCCTTGTGGACGTAGAGGGCGGCACCCGCGGCCTGCGGGTACTTCGTGACCATCTCGAGGTAGGACAGGGCGGTGACCATCGCGACGGCGAAGGCGATGATGATGGGGAGCCAGCCGGCGCCGCCCACCTCGCCGGCGACCTTGCCGGTGAGGGAGTAGACGCCGGTGCCGAGGATGTCGCCGACGATGAACAGCAGCAGAAGCTTCGGCGTGATCGCCTTCTTCAGCTCCGGCTGGGCCGTGTCGGCGGGGCCGGGAGGCGTCGAGGGTGCCTGGGTCATGCGGTTCTCCTGGGACTGGGATGGCGTGGACGGGGCTGCCCGTCCACGGTCAGGGAACTCTACCGCAGGGTGAGCGCCGTCACCCGGCCGAGGGGCGCGGCGACCGGGTCAGGTGCACGCGCGGGGTCCCCACCCACAGGCGCGCCGCCTCGGAGGTCATGGTCATCACGCCGAGGGCGGACAGCCCCACCGCCACGAGGGTCGAGTGCGCGACGTCGCCGGGGATGGAGCTCGCCACGAGCAGCTGGCTCGTGGCATCGGCCGCGAACAGCGCGATCAGCCCCAGGCGGGCCCAGCGGCTGCGGCGCAGCACGAGCACGTAGAGCACGATCGCGAGGACGCCGAAGGCGGTCCCGGTCACGAGCAGCTCGCGGCCGGGGATGAGCATGCCGGCCTCGGCGATGCGGTCCCCCAGGTCCACGCCGACGGCGAGCGCGATCCACTGCAGCACGACTGCGGCGATCTGGCCCAGCAGGATCAGACCGGTCAGCAGCAGCGTCGGCGGCGGCAGGTGGTGGTCCGCGGCCCCGGCGACCACGTCGCGGAAGTCGGTGACCATGTCGTGCCACTGGCCGGCGAGGTCGGGCCGCTCCGAGGCGGAGGACCGCGCCGCCTGCAGCGCCGCCTGGGTCGCGGCGGCCGCCCGCGGCTTGAGCACGCTGATGCCCATCGGCCGATGCCGCGGCAGCATGACCGCGCTCGCCCCTGCGGAGCGCGCGGCCGCCCCGGTGACGTCGACGATCGGCAGGTCACCGTCGGTCCGCAGCCGGTCCCCCTGGCCGTTGCGGTCGTGGTACGCGGTCGAGAAGTCGTCGATCACGGCGACCGGGCAGGCGGGGTCGGCGAAGCGGACGGTGTCGACGATGTAGTCCCGCTCGAGGTCGATGTCCTCGTCGATGCGGTGGGTGAACTGCAGCGTGAAGGCGCTGAAGCCGACGGCCCGGTCGTAGGTGCCCGCGGCCAGCCAGTCGACCCGGTAGCCGCCCGGCAGCACGAAGCTCTCGGGGACCCGCCAGAACCGGACGTGGTGGCGCTTGGAGGTGCTGCCGCCCACCTCCTGCTGGTAGGTGAAGTCGTGGCGGCGCCCCAGCAGGTACAGGTCGGAGACGGGGGCGGCCGGGTAGGAGCGGCGCAGCACGGTCGCGAGGATCATCGACCAGGCCGAGCGCAGCGTCCGCTCCTCGGCGAGCACCCAGCCGGCCCGGCGCATCGCCACGTGCAGGTCCCTCTCCTCCCCGTCGAAGGCGAGGTTGATGGGATCGGAGAGCACGCCCTCCGTGGTGCGGGTGCGGCCGAAGAAGTAGTCCGGCAGGTAGATCCAGGTCAGCAGCTGATGCAGGCGCGGGAGCGTGATGTAGGTGAACAGCACCCAGAACACGAGCAGGTACAGCAGGCGCACGGGCGTGAGGGAGAAGCCCTGCATGAGGTACAGGAAGGCGAGCCAGGCGCTGATGACGAGGCCGGCGACCACGAACAGCGCGTCGAGCAGGTGGTAGATCTCGAGGCGGCGCCCGCGATCGGCGTGCCCGCGGGCCTCGTCGTAGACCGGCGGCCGGTCGGGGACCGGTCGGTCCAGCGGCACCGGTCTCGGCGGGCGGTGCGGAGGCATGGGGCCATCGTAGTGGGAACGCCTGGGACCGCCGTAGGCTGTCGGCATGGCCACGACTCCCACGCTCCGCCTCCGTGACGACCATGCCATCCCGCAGCTGGGGTACGGCGTGTTCAAGGTCGATCCCTCGGTCGCGGCCGAGGCCACGGCGCGGGCCCTCGCAGCCGGCTACCGGCACATCGACACGGCCGCGGCGTACCGCAACGAGGAGGGCGTGGGGCAGGCGATCCGCGAATCCGGGATCCCGCGGGACGAGCTGTTCGTGACGACGAAGCTGTGGGACGACGCGCACGCCCACGACGACGCCCTGGCCGCGGCCGAGGCCTCCCTGCAGAGGCTGGGCCTGGACCACGTCGACCTGTACCTGACGCATTGGGCGGTGCCCGCTCAGGGGCTCTACGTCGAGGCGTGGCGGGCGCTCATCGAGCTGCAGCGGCGGGGGAAGGTCCGCTCCATCGGCGTCTCCAACCATCCGCTGCCGCAGCTGGAGGAGATCATCGAGGCGACCGGCGTCGTCCCGGCCGTCCACCAGATCGAGCTGCACCCGTACTTCCAGCAGCGGGAGCTGCGGTCGGCGCATGCTCGGCACGGGATCGTCACCGAGGCCTGGGGGCCGCTGGGCCAGGGCAAGGGCGACCTGCTCGCGAACCCGGTGCTCCAGGGGATCGCGCAGGCGCACGGGGCGAGCACCGCACAGGTCGCGATCGCCTGGCAGCTCGCGATCGGGAACGTCGTGATCCCGAAGTCGGTCACCCCGGCGCGGATCGTCGAGAACCTCGCCGCGAAGGATCTCGCACTCGCCGACGAGGAGATCGCGGCGATCGACGCCCTGGACCGTCCCGACGGCCGCGGCGGCATGGATCCCGCACAGCGGCCGCTCCCCCGGCCGCGCGGCTGAGCCGGGCCGCGCTCAGTAATAGACGGCGAGCGGGCCGTGGGGGCCCTCGATCACCTGCACGGGGGTCTCGAAGACGCGCGTGAGGACGTCGGAGCGCATGATCTCCGCGCAGGTGCCGTACTCGACGACCTTCCCGTCCTTGACCGCGCAGATCCGGTCGGAGTACCGGCCGGCGAAGTTGATGTCGTGCAGGACGATCACGATGGTGCGGCCCAGCTCCTCGGCGGCGCGGCGCAGATGCTGCATCATGTGCACCGAGTGCTTCATGTCGAGGTTGTTCAGCGGCTCGTCCAGCAGCACGTACTCGGTGTCCTGGGCGAGGACCATGGCGACGTAGGCGCGCTGGCGCTGGCCGCCGGAGAGCTGGTCGAGGTAGCGGTCCTCGAGCTCGGACAGGTGGAGGAAGTCGATGGCCTCGCTGATGGCGTCCTCGTCGGCCGCGGTGAGCCGTCCCTGCGAGTGGGGGAAGCGGCCGAAGCCGACGAGCTGGCGCACGGTCAGCCGGGTGATGAAGTGGTTCTCCTGCCGCAGGATCGACAGGATCTTCGCGAGGTCCTTCGACTTCGTCGCGGAGACGTCGTAGCCGGCGACCTCGATGCTGCCCTCGTCCAGGCCCAGCAGGCGGCCGATCATCGTCAGCAGCGTCGACTTCCCGGCGCCGTTGGGGCCCACGAGCGCGGTCACCCCTCCCGGCGGGATCTCGAGGTCGACGGGGCCGATCCGCACCTCGCTGCTGTACTGCTTGGTGACGGTGTCGAGGCGGATCACAGGCGGCCCTTTCGCAGGATGACGACGAGGAAGGCGATGCCGCCGACGAGCTCGATGATGATGGAGACGAGCCCCTGCGCGTAGAACACGTGCTTCATGAGGAAGTACGCGCCGGAGAGGACCACGAACCCGAGCAGGAACGCGACGGGGAGCACGTAGCGGTGGTCGTAGGTGTCGGCGGCCTGGTAGGCGAGGGTCGCGACGAGGAAGCCGAAGAAGGTCATCGGCCCGATCATCGCGGTGGACACGGCCATCAGCACGGAGACCAGCAGGAGCACGAGGATGACCTCGCGCCGATGGTCGAGCCCCAGGTTGGTGGCCTGCTCCTTGCCGAGGGACAGGACGTTCAGGCGGCGCGAGCGCAGCAGCAGGAGCCCGCCCGCGACGACGATGAGGGGGATCGCGATGGGGAGCTGCTCGAGGTCCGCGTTGGCGATGGAGCCGAACATGCGGGCGGTGAGGATGTCGAACTCGCTGGGGGTGAGCAGGCGCTGCATGAAGGTCGCCACGGAGCCCAGGCCGCCGCCGATGATGATCCCGATCAGCAGCATGACCTGCATGTTCGCGTACTTCCCGGAGAGCAGCCAGCCGTACAGCAGAGTCGAGAGACCCATCATCGCGGCGATCTGCAGGACGAACTGCCAGGTTCCCTCGAGGGAGGCGAGACCGGCCACGCCCAGGAGGTACACGGCGCTGGTCTGGATGGCCCGGTACAGGGACTCGAAGCCCATGATCGAGGGGGTGATGATGCGGTTGTTCGTGACGGTCTGGAAGGCGACCGTGCCGAGGGCCTGGCAGAAGGCCACCAGCAGCATCACCACGACGGTGCTCACGCGGAGCTTCGCGATGATCCAGAACCCCTCGCTGCCCACCGGCATCGGGTTGTCGATCGCGAGGTAGCCGGCGCCGAAGGCGAGGGACAGGACGATCAGCCCGCCGAGGACGAGCAGGTAGCGGCGGCGCGCCCGCGCGGTGGGGAACGGTCCGGAGCCGGTCCGGCGGCCGGACGCGGGCGGGGTGCGCCGGGCCCGGGCGACCGGGGCGTCGAGGGCGGGCTCGACGAGGGGCTCGCGGGCATCGGGGCGGGAGAGGATGCTCATGGCTCAGGCCCTCCGACGCTGGTGCAGGAGCAGGGCGATGAAGACGACTGCCCCCACGACCCCGAGGATCAGGGAGACGGGCACCTCGAAGGGCATGATGATCAGGCGTCCCACGAGGTCGCAGACGGTGACGATCCCGATGCCGAGCAGGCACACCCAGGGCAGGTTGCTGCGCAGGTCGTCGCCCCGGAACATGGACACGATGTTGGGGACGATCAGCCCCAGGAACGGCAGGCTGCCCACGACGACGGTCACCACGCCGGTCGCGATCGCGATCAGCGCCGTGCCCAGCAGCACGATCCGCCCGTAGTGGAGGCCCACGTTGGTGGCGATCTCCTCGCCGAGGCCCGCGACGGTGAAGCGGTCGGCGACGACGAACACGGCGACGCCCACGAGCAGCACGATCCACAGCAGCTCGTACTGGCCCTTCAGCACGGAGGTGAAGGAGCCCGCGAACCAGACGCCGAGGCTCTGCAGCATGTCGGTCTCGAGCGCGATGAAGGTGGAGATCGCGCCGACGACGGCGCCCAGCATGATGCCGATGATCGGCACGATGAGGGAGCTGCGCAGGGAGACGCGGCGCAGGAACAGGAAGAACACCATGGTGCCGAGGAAGGCGGCGAGGACCGCGCCGGTCATCTTGGTGAGGATGCTCGCGCCGGGCAGCAGGATCATGACCGTCAGCAGGCCCAGGCCCGCCCATTCGGTGGTGCCGGTGGTGGTCGGCTCGACGAAGCGGTTCTGGGTGAGCAGCTGCATGACCAGGCCCGACATGGACATGGCGGCGCCGGCGAGGACGAGGGCGATGGTCCGCGGGATGCGGGTGATCGCGAACATCTGGGCGCCGTCGTCCTGCCCGAGGATGTCGTACACGCCGGTGAACAGGCTCGCGGCCAGCAGCAGGCCGATCACGGCGACGCCGATGAGCAGCTTCGGATCGAGCAGGCGTCCGCGCCCGGGAGCCGCAGGGGCTCTCCGGGCGCGGACGGGCGCGGCGGGGGCGGTGGTCATCGGACCGGGCGGGTCACTTCTTCGCCTCGAGCGCCTCGGCGAGCGCGGTGAAGAAGGTGGTGTAGGTCTGGATGCCCTCGTTGGTGTAGGTGTCGGCGGGCATGTAGACGATGTTGCCCTCGGCCACGGCGGTGACGGAGGTGAGCGCCGCGGAGGACTCGAGGACGGACTGCGCGGGCTTGTAGTCGGGCTCGTCCGCGGCGACGGCGGCGTCGCGGTCCATGACCAGCAGCCAGTCGGGGTTGGACTGGGCGATCGCCTCGACGGAGACGTCGTCGCCCTGGTGGTCGTCGCTGGACTCGGGGACCTCGAGGGCCGGGGTGAAGCCGAACAGCTCGAACAGCGGCCCGAAGGTGCGGCCGTTGCCGGGGGCGGAGTAGCCGATCTCGCCGCCGGAGGTGATGACGGCCATGACCTTCTCGCCGGGGGTGTAGGCGGCCGTGACGCGCTCGATCGCGGCGTCGAAGTCGCCGTTCAGCGCCTCCGCCTCCGCTTCCTTGCCGAAGACCTGGCCGAGCACGGTGATCTGCCGCTTGAGCTCGTCGGCGAAGGGCTGGTCGTCGCGCGGGTCCAGGGACAGGACGGTCGCCTCGGGGACGAGCTTCTCGATGTCCTCCTGGAACTGGGTGAAGCGCTGGCCGTTGACGACGAGGTCCGGCTGGGCGGCGACGAGCAGCTCGAGGTTGGGCTCGCGATGGTTGCCGAGGTCGACGATCGAGTCGTCCTTCGTGTAGCCGATGGTCTCGGGCATGAGGGAGACCGCGGCGGCGGAGAGCTTCACGTCCCAGTCGAAGAGCGTCTGGAAGGTGCGGTTGTCGGTCGCGACGACGGAGGCGAGCGGGAGGGCGATCGTCTTCTCGCCGTCGTTGTCCTCGATCGTGACGGAGGAGGCGGCGGCGTCCCCGCCGGCGTCGGAGGCACCGGCGCCCGAGGTCGCGGCGCTCTCGGATCCCTCCGAGCCGCAGGCGGCGGCGAGCAGGCCGATGGCTCCGGCGGCGGAGACGGCACCGAGGCGGCGGCGGGTGATCGCAGTCATGAGGGGTTGCCCTTCTGGTCGGAGACGTTACGAGGAAGGGTAGCCTCACCTCCTGGATTTTCAGAACCATGTCATTGCGTTATTGCGTTACTCACAGGTAGCGGGCGGCGCCGCATGCGCGCGGGGCACCCGGCCTGCGCGGACCGGAGGCTCCTGGCCGGCGAGGTCCGCACGCCTCACGTGGGCGATGATGGAGCGATGCCCCGCGACCATCCGTCCCCGTTCTCCTCCCCGCCCGCCCTCCGCCTGCGCGCGGCGCTCCCCTGGACGGGGCTGGCGGCGGTCGCGCTGCTCGCGGTGACGCTGCTGGGCCTGCTCCTGCTCGCCTCCCCGTCGCTGCTGCGCGCGGACCAGGCCCTGGTCCGCACCGTCAACGACGTGCACTCCCCCGCGGCCGACGCGCTCGCGCGGGCGATCGACGTGGGCCTGGGCCCCCTCGGCTCCGCGATCCTGTTCGCGCTGCTGGTGGCGCTCTCCCTCGCGCGGCACCGCTGCGGACGGGACGCGCTGTGGACGGCGGCGGTGATCGGGCTGCCCTGGCTCGCCGCGCAGCTGGTCAAGCAGGTGGTGCGACGGGACCGGCCCGATCTCGCCGACCTGCTGCACGTGCTGGTGACCCAGCCGCACTCGACCAGCTTCCCCAGCGGCCACACCGCCTTCGCCGCGGCCCTGGCCTGCGCCCTCGTGCTCGCCCTGCCGCGGGGACGGGGTCGACGCCTCGCGGTGGCGGGCGGCGTCCTGTTCGTCCTGCTGGTCGCCTGGTCACGGGTGGCGCTCGGCATGCACCACGTCAGCGATGTGACGGCCTCGATCCTGCTGGTGCCCGTGATCGCGCTGTGCACGGCACGGACGCTCGCGGCGCTGGGCCTCAGCCGGTCGAGCGGATCCGGTGCGCGGAGCGTCCCGCGACCGCGATGATCACGACCACCACGATCCCGATGCCCACGCCGATCGCGGTCTCCCCGAGCCGGGCCTGCAGCATCGGCCCCGCCTCCTGCGGATGCGCCATCTGCACCATCAGCAGGGCCAGCGGCGTCACGAAGCAGAGGGCGAGGGCGTAGTTGCGCAGCACGTACAGCTCCGCCAGGAACTGCAGGAGCACCACCCAGACGGCCAGCTGCCAGGCCTGCGCGGGGAAGGACAGCAGGAACGCGGTCACGCCGATCCCCAGCACGGTCCCGATCAGCCGATGCACGCCGCGCTCGACCTGCGCACCGTGCCCGGCCGCGGACAGCGGCACGATCGCCGCGATCTGCGCCCAGTACGGGAAGGGCAGGCCCGAGAGGATCCCGATGGCTCCGGCGACCACGGCCGCCGCGAAGTAGCCCGCGCCCAGGCGCATGAGGCGACCGGGGGCGAACCGTTCGCGCGGCGGAGCCACGCCCGCGCCCGGGTGGCGCTCCCCCAGGTAGTGCCCGAGGAGGCCCAGCAGGACGCACCAGGCGGCGCTGCCTGCGGCGATCAGGACCGCGAGCTGCACGGGAGCGGCCGCAGGCGCGCTCGCGACCGCGGCGACGGCGAACAGCGGGAACAGCGCCCCACCGGGACGGATGCCGCGGCGCGCGATCTCCATCGCCGAGAACGCCGCGACCAGCGCGCCGACGATCATCGTGATCCACGGCAGCGTGCCCGGCGCGAGCACGGCCGCGGGCGCATCGGCCCCCGCGCCGAGGATCCCTCCGGGGGTGCCCAGCGAGGCGAGGACCGCGCCGATGCCCACGCATGCCGTCAGCAGCAGACCGATGAAGCTCTGGCGGCGGAAGCGCTGGGCCGTCGGCTCGTAGCGCGAGTAGATGCCGGTGAACGCCCCGAAGGACGCGTACATCGACCATTCCACCCGGTCCGTCGCGAGCAGGATCGCCAGCGGGACGGCGAGGCCCGCCGCGATCCGGAGGGCGGGGATGTGGTCGACCCGCCCCGGGGCGAGGGAGACGAGGCGGCGGGCGCGCTCGCGCAGGTCAGCAGGGACGGACATGCGCCCAGGATAAGTGCCAGGATAGGCATCGGCGGGGACGGGCCCTGCCCCATCGTCCTCCCGGGAGCGGCCATGTCCTCACCCCTCGTCGAGACCACCGGCATCGAGATCATCGCCGAGTCGGAGCGCACCGCGCGCCCGCGCGACCTGTTCTGGCCGTGGTTCGCCGCGAACGTGTCCGTGTTCGGCATGAGCTACGGCTCCTGGGTCCTGGGCTTCGGGATCTCCTTCGGGCAGGCGGTGGTCGTCTCCGTGATCGGGATCGTCGTGAGCTTCGCGCTGTGCGGGCTGATCGCGATCGCCGGCAAGCGCGGCAGCGCCCCGACGATGATCCTGTCCCGCGCGGCCTTCGGCGTGCACGGCCAGAAGGTGCCGGGGATCGTGTCGTGGCTGACCTCGATCGGCTGGGAGACGATGCTCGCGATCTCCGCGGTGCTCGCGACCGCGACCGTCCTCCAGGCCCTGGGGCTCGCCTCGGGGACCTTCGTGCTGGTGCTCGCGACCCTCGTGATCGCGGCGATCATCGTGACCGCCTCGGTGCTGGGCTATCACACGATCATGCGGATCCAGTCGGTGCTGACGTGGGCGACCGGCGCCATGACGATCCTGTTCATGCTGCTGACGATCCCTCACATCGAGTGGGCGGCGGCCGCGGCCGTGCCCGCGGGAACGCCCCAGCAGATGATCGGCGCCCTGGTCATGGTGATGACGGGCTTCGGCCTGGGCTGGATCAACATCGCCGCGGACTGGTCGCGCTACCAGAAGCGCACCGCCTCCGACGCCTCGATCATCGCCTGGAACACGATCGGGGGCTCCGCGGCCCCGGTCGTCCTCGTGATCTTCGGGCTGCTGCTGGCGGGATCGGACCCCGACGTCCTCGCGAGGATCGGCGACGACCCGGTGGGCACCCTCGTGACGCTGCTGCCGATCTGGGCGCTGATCCCCTTCTGGATCGTGGCGGTGCTGACGCTGGTCTCCGGTGCGGTCAACGGCATCTACTCCTCGGGGCTGACCCTGCTGAGCCTGGGCATCCGCATCCCCCGCCCGGCGGCCGCCTTCCTCGACGGCGCGATCCTCACGATCGGCACGATCTGGGTGGTGTTCTTCGCCGGCAGCTTCGTCGGCCCCTTCCAGAGCTTCCTCATCACCCTGGGCGTGCCGATCGCCTCCTGGGCGGGGATCCTCATCGCCGACGTCGTCTCCCGCCGGCGCGACTACGACGAGCAGGCGCTGTTCGACGCGTCCGGCCGCTACGGTGCGGTGGACTGGGCCTCGCTCCTGACCCTGGTGCTCACGTCCGTGATCGGCTGGGGCCTGGTGGTGAACCAGTACGCCGAGGATGCGCCGTGGAACAACTGGCAGGGCTATCTGCTGGAGCCGCTGGGCCTGGGCACCTTCGTGGACGACCCGGCCGGCTCGTACTGGGACGGGCCGTGGGCGTACGCGAACGTGGGCGTGCTGTTCGCCCTTGCGGCCTCGTTCCTGGTCACGCTCGTGGCACGGCGCGGGAGGATCCGGCGGCAGGAGCAGGGCGGCTGATCAGCCGATGCCCCGCACGAGCGCGGTGATCACCTCTTCCACGCGGCCGCGCATCCCGGGCACGTCGAGCGGGGCGCGGCCATGCACCTGGACGGGGATGAACTCCTCCCAGTCCGGGGAGAAGCCGATCAGCTCCCATAGCAGCCAGCCGATGTCCACGGATCGGTCTGCGAGCTCCTCATAGCGTGCTCGGAGCGCGAGCGCGTCCGCCGCCTCGTGCAGCACGGCGAGGTTGAGCATGCAATGGCCCAGGTCGCGGCCGGGATCGCCGGATCCGGCCATGGTCCAGTCCACGACCCCGCAGATCGCCCCGTCCTGCCACAGCAGGTTGAAGTGCTGGTAGTCGCCGTGGCAGAGCACCGGCGCCGCCGGGTCCCGCACGGCGAGGGCGAGCTCGAGCGCACGAGCTCCCGCAGGGAACCCGGCCAGCCATGCGCGCCTCCACGGATCCCCGAGATGGTCGTGGGCGCTGGACGAGGGCACATCGGGGCCGCACGGCAGCGCATGGATGCGGGCCAGCTGGTCGGCCATCGCTCGGACCCAGGCACCGCGATCCGCCGGATCCAGCACGACATCGCCCGGAAGCAGCGACATGAGCGTGCTGGGCCTGCCGGTGGCGCGGCCCTGGGGGTCCGAGGCGAGCAGCGCCGGAGCAGGCACACCCGTTCCCGCGAGACGGGAGAGGGCGAGGGCCTCGCGGCGGGAGGCGTCCTGCTGCCAGGCGTCCCCGCTCGGCCAGCGGCGCAGCACGACGGCGGGGACCGCGGCCCCGGCCAGGTCGAGGCGGAACATCGCCTCCGACAGGCCTCCCGTCAGCCGGACGCGGCGCGCGATCCGGACGTCCTGCCCCAGGGCATCGCGCACCCATGTCTCGATCCGGGGGTCGTTGATCGTCGTCATCGGACCACCGTAGCCGGGTGTCCGTGGTGGCGGCCGGGGCGGACACGCAGACTGCCGCGGCCCCCCGCCGCATCTTCGTAGAGTGCTCTCATGAGCGCCGCATCCCCCCGCGACCCGTGGCTCGTGGTCATCGACCCGCAGAGGATCTTCGCGGATCCCTCCTCGGACTGGGCCGCGCCCGGCTTCGAGACCGCCTTCGCGCACATCGCGGAGGCGGCAGCGGCGCTCGGGCCCGAGCGCACGCTCGTGACCCGCTGGCTGCCGACCGCGGACCGCTCGACCAGCTGGGGCGACTACTTCGCCGCCTGGCCGTTCGCCGATGTCGGAGCCGAGGACCCGCTGTACACGCTGATCGACGAGGCGCACGGTCTGTCCGCCCGCCCCACGATCGACGAGCCGACCTTCGGCAAATGGGGGACGCAGCTGGCCGGAATCGTCGGCCGCGGGGCGGAGCTGCTGGTCGCGGGTGTGTCCACGGACTGCTGCGTCATCACGACGGTCCTCGCCGCGGCCGATGCCGGTGCGCACGTCACCGTCCTGACCGATGCCTGCGCCGCCTCCTCCCCCGAGAACGGCGCCGCCGCCCTGCACACGATGGGCCTGTTCCCGCCCCAGGTACGCCTCGCGAGGACCGCCGAGGTGCTCGGGCAGATCCGGGAGGAGGCCTCCTGATGCGCGACGAGCAGGCGGTGGTCTTCCTCCCGGGGCTCGGCGACCGTCCGGAGACATGGACCGGACAGGTCGGGGCGCTGCCGCCGGGCCTCACCGGGATCGCTCTCGGCATCCGCGGGCTCCACGCCGCGAACGGCGATGCGGCCGAGCAGGAGTTCTCCCTCGCGGAGGCCGCGAAGGACGTCGTCGACGAGCTCGATCGCCGCGGCATCGCTCGGGCGCATCTGTGCGGGCATTCCCTGGGGGCGATGGTCGCGCTGCAGATCGCCCACGAGCATCCCGGGCGGGTGCGCTCCCTGGTCCTCGCCTCCGGCCAGGTGAGGCCGCCGCGAGCGCTGATGGCGCTGCAGAGCGCGGTGATGCGGCTGCTGCCCGCCCGGCTCGTCGCCCCGGAGGGGACGAGCAAGGGGCAGCTGCTCGCCGTGCTCCGGGAGGTCGCCCGGACCGATCTCACCGGGCATCTGGCAGCCATCGCGGTGCCCACGCTGGTGCTGTGCGGGGCACGGGATCGTCCCAACCTCCCCGCGGCCCGGGCCATCGCCGCGGGGATCCCGGGCGCTCGCCTGCGGATCCTCGACGGCGCCGGCCACGGGATCCTGGCCGATCGGCCCGAGGCCTTCGCCCACGAGCTGCACGCCTTCCTGCCGGGCTGAGACGAAGAGCCGGCCGGCGCAGCTCTCCGTCGCACGACGGCGCCCCGGCCCTCGCACCGCCGAGGGGATGTCAGCCCAGGAGAGCGGCGAGGACCCGCCTGACCTGGCCGATTTCCTGGCCCTGCTCGGCACGGGGACGACGGGGCCGGGCGGACACCCGCCGGAAGAGGAGATCCGCGCGTGCCGCGGAGATCCGCGCATCGAGATCGCGCCGCGCATCGTGCATGTCGGCGGCGAGGACCTCGCGCAGATCGGCGTGGACGGAGGCGAACCGCTGGCTGATCTCGGCTTCGATCCAGGCACCGACCTCGTCGTCCGCGGACGCGGATCCCGGCTCCTGCCGCGCAGGGGCGAACAGGCCGGCGAGGAGGCGGATCAGGCTCGCCAGGAACAGGAGGGCCGCGCATGCCCCGATGAGCTCGGCCGTCCTGCCGTCCTCGATCCGCACGAGAGAGGATCCGTCGCGTGCGCCCAGGACGAGCGCCGTGCTGATCGCGAGCAGCACCACGGCCACGAAGACCTCGACCATCGCGGCCAGGGTCCTCCAGCCCGACGGGCGGTGCCGGACCGATCGGCTCACGCTCATCGCCGGGCCGCCCGGGAGGCCGCGAGCCCTTCGCTCCAGGCGCGCAGCCATTCGACGTGGCGTCGCAGCACGGCTCGGGACGGGCCGCCCGGGCGGTGCAGCTCCTCGACGATCTCCTCGACAGGGCGCTCGGCCCAGCGCGCCGCCTGGTTCCAGCGCACCGGCGGGAGCTCCGCGACCCGCAGCAGCGGCCCGTCCGCCCGGTTCCTCAGCGCACGCGTCAGCTGACGCGCGACGACGTCGTTCCTCATTCCCGCCACCCCTTCATGAATTCCGCCATGCTGCAGATCTCCATCGTGTGCGACGAACTCCGGGGATCTCCGGCCTCACCTCCCGGATGCACCTTCCCCGTCCCCCTGTTTCAGCCTCTCCCCTCCCCGAACCACCCCCGTATGCGGCCATCGATCCGAGAAGCGGTGGCGCATCCGCCTCGAGGGCCCGTCACCGACGTTCCGCCTGGCCGCCGGGGTCCGGAGGTCAGGGACACACAGATCTCCCCTATTTGAGATACCTGTCCAGAAATTAGTGCATTCGCGACCCGATATCCCTCCGTACTATCTTCGAAGGCCCTGAGGGTGCGATGCCGGGATCAGAGGCGTCGCCGCCGAAGAAGGAAAGAGATCGCCACATGAACCCACAGCCTCTCGCGCCTCGAAGGAGAACCGGGCGCGCACCGGATCCCCGGCCGGCGAGAACCCGGCGGGCCGTGCTCGACGCGCTCGAGGCCCTGGCCCGGGAAGGGTGCGCGGAGGTGACGATGGGCCTGCTCTCCGAGCGCGCCGGCATCAGCCGGGCGGCGCTGTACGCGAACTTCGGGAGCCTGGACGGCGTGCTGACGATGCTCATGACCCCGGAGATCCCCGAGGCCCCCGCGCCCGAGGAGTCCCGGGCGGCGCGGGCGGTCCGCGAGCTGCACGCCCTGGTGGACTGCATGGTCGACCGACGCGACGTGATCCGGGCGGCGCGCAGCTGGAGGATCACCTCCGCCGCGCAGGCGACCCTGGTCGAGTCGTACGCAGATCGCTTCGAGGCGCTCCTCCTCCAGGACGGAGCGCCGGTCACCGAGGGGTCGACCATCCGGGAGGACTCGCTGTACTGCGCCGGAGGCCTGCTGACGACCCTGAACGGGATGCTGGTCTGCGACACCGGGACATCGACCGAGGAGCTCCGAGCGCACGGTCACGCCAGCGTCGAGCGCATCCTCCGCGCGGTGAGCACGATGCGGTTCACCTGACGCCGGTCCGAGCTGTCACCGTCCGAGGACCGATGCCCCTGCGGGACGCCGCCGAGGGCCGGCGCATGACGTCCAGCCCTCGGCATGATCTCAGCGCCGATCCTCGACGCCGTCCTTGTTGTACGTGTCCCACAGCGGGATGCCGTCCGTGTCGCGGCGGGTCCACGCAGCCAGATACACGGCCATGATCGCGGAGTTGTTGGCGGCCACGGCGTCCTCCCCCGCGAGTCGGAACTCGATCGGCTTGTCGCCTGCGAGGATCGCGACAGCCGGCCCGCGACCGGACGGGACGGTCTCGATGCTCAGGCTGCTCCCGACAGGCAGCTCGGAGACGAGCGTGATCTCGTAGTACGAGTAGCCCCCGATCTCGACGAGGCTCGACCCGACGGTGAATCCGCTGCCGGAGAAGGCGATGGTGCACTCCGGCGGGTAGGACGACAGGGACGGCGCCCGGTAGAGGAACGTCGTGCCGGCGGGGATGGGGCCCGGGCCCAGGCTGGAGATCACCGCCGTCGGCGTCGGGTCCACCGCGATCCCGGTGAACAGGTGGTCGTAGCCGTGCTCGAGAAAGCCGAACGCGTACGCCGGGCCGGGGACCGCGACGAGCGACACCTCGGCGTCCCACGGGATCGACGCCGCGAGCACGGGAGCGGCCACGGACACCACGGCGACGGGTGCGGCCCAGGCCGCCCCCTTCAGGGCGGCTCGACGCCGGACGGGCACGACGGCGGAGGGCACGGTCTTGTTGTTCATGGGGGAATCACCAATCGGGTCGCGGACCACGCGGTCCATCTCTGTCACTGATTCGCCGCGTCCGGTATCCCGATGGTCTCGGAACAGAGATGACGTCCTAAAGCCGATGTCTGGCGCACTGAAACCTTACGGCGCCGCGCCCGCCCCCGAGGCACCGAGATCTGCTGAGATCCGCGGCCCGAACGCTGAGGTGGCTCCAGGAACTGCGCAACGCCCGGCGTGCATTCCGCGCCTGCGGTCCTCGTCCCGCGGGACGTCGTCGACGCGCCCGGGACCGGGGCCCGACCGCGCCGATCAGAGCCGGGTCACGGGCCCGCGATCATCCAGCCCGTTCCGTCGCGACGGCCGGATCGATGATCGTGAACATGCCGGTCATGTCCCCGGACTCGAAGCCGAGGGACCGGTAGAGCGGCTCTCCGGCGGCTGTGGCGAACAGGGCGACGAACGCGGGGGCCGGAGCCGCCCGAGCGATCAGCTCGACGAGCCGCTCGAGGATGGCACGCCCGACCCCCGCGCCCTGATGCGCCGGGTCGACCGCGACGTCCTGGATGTAGAAGTACTTCACGCCGTCCCCGACGACGCGTCCCATGCCGATCACCTGCGTGCCGATGCTCGCCACGACCCCCAGCGACGAGCCCGCGAGGCTGGCCGGCAGCGACGGCTGGTCGAACGCGTCCTTCCACCCCACGGACTCGGCGAGCCGGCGGTGCTCGCCGGGGGTGGGGACGCGGTCCGTGAGTGTCCAGTCGGTGCTCATGCAGAAGATCCCACCACACGGTCGATGCCCCCGAGACCGTCGCCGGTCGAGAAGGCCCTCCCGGTCGGGCGAAGGGCCCCTGGCGACAGAGATGCCGACTGGCCCTGCGGCTGCGCGGCGATCGCCCCCCCCGGGACGGGAAGGTCGTGCTCACGGCGGCCCTTGCGACGGGGAACCGGACGGGGCCGATGCACACTTCCCGGAGCAGCGATCCGGCGCCTCGGGTCGCATGCTCTGTCCCGTCGCCGAAGGTCCTGCGCAGCGCGGCGCCGTGCCGGGAACGGATCATCGCTCCGTCCTCCTGGGGCGGCTCAGCCCACCGCGCCCGCCGCACCCTCGACGATGAGCTTCCCGACCACGGATCCGCCGTCGAGCACGCCGATGCTCCGCTGTGCGGAATAGGCTGCCCGGCCGTGCACGGCCATCATCCGAGTGGTGGCCTCCGAGCCCTCGGCTGCCGCCGCGGCGGCCTGCCGGGCGGCCCCGGCGAGGTCCGCACCGGCATCGAGTGCGGCGCGCAGCGCATCGGCTGCCGGGACGAGGGCGTCGAGGACCGTCTTCTCCCCCGGCTTCGACCCGGCCTTGGCCATGATGTTCGCGATGCCTGCATCGAAGGCGTCCGCGACGTCGGCGGCATCGACCGTGCCGCGGCCGCGGAGCGAGCGGGCGATCCCCATGAGGCCGAAGCTGAGGATCGTCCCGAGCGAGGACGGCGCCGCGGCGTTGAGGACCTTCGCACCCTGGCGGAACAGCTCGGCGAGGTCCGTGCGGGCGGGGTCCTGTTCGGCGACGTACGCCGCGAACGCCTGGAAGCCCTCGTCCATCGATATCCCCAGGTCGCCGTCGCCGCTGACCTGGTCGAGGCGGACCAGCAGGTCCCGGTTCTGCGTCATGAGCGCGCTGATCGCAGCCGTGCCGCGAGCAAGAGTCGAGTCGGTGTCCGTCATGGTCCTCACCTGTTCGCGTTCGTGTAGAAGGGGGTCGAGGCGGGGGCGAGCAGCAGCTCCTTCAGCTCGGCGTCGAGCTTCATGACCGTCAGCGACAGCCCAGCCATCTCCATGGAGGTCGCGAACTCCCCCACCTGCGGGCGGACCACGTCCACGCCCAGCTCCCCGAGGATCCGGTGCGCCGTCCGATAGAGGATGTACTGCTCCTCGAGCGGGGTCGAGCCGAGCCCGTTGACCAGCACGGACACCTCGTCCCCCGCCGCGAGGGGCATGTCCTCGCGGATCTTCGCGAGCAGCAGGTCGGCGATCTCCTCGGCGGTCATCATCGGCCGCACCTCGATGCCCGCCTCGCCGTGGATGCCCATGCCGATCTCGATCTCGTCCTCGGCGATCGAGAAGCCGGGCGTGCCGACCTTGGGGACGATGCAGGGCGACAGGGCCACGCCCATCGAGCGGATGTTCGCGAGCGCACGCTCGGTCACCTCCGTGATCTCGTCCAGGCTCATCATCCGGTCCGCCGCGGCGCCGGCGATCTTGTACGCGAGGACGAGCCCGGCGACGCCCCGGCGCTTCTCGGCCCGGTCCGCAGGCGAGCTCGCGACGTCGTCGCGGACCCGGACCTGGCGGGTGGCCACATCGTCGAACTCGACGTCCTCGCAGGCCATCTCGAAATTGAAGACGTCGCCGTTGTAGTTCCCGTACAGCGCGAGGACCCCGGCGCCGCTGTCGCAGGCGCGGATCATGCTCGCCATCTTCTCCGCGGACGGAGAGGCGAACACCTCGCCCACCGCGCAGCCGTCGAGCATGCCGCCGCCCACATAGCCCAGGAAGAGCGGGAGGTGCCCGCTGCCTCCCGCGGTGACGATCCCGACCCTGCCCGGCGTCGGGCCGCCGGCCCGGACCAGGACCTGATGGTCTCCGTCCAGGAGCGCGATCTGGTCGCCGTGGGCGGCGATGATGCCCTCCATGGTGTCGCGGACGAAGGTGTCCGCCGTGTTCATGATCTTCTTCATCGTCTGCTCCTCGTGCAGCTAGTTCTCGCGGACGCCCCACACCGACCGGAGCAGCTCCGGGAACGGCTCGAGATGGGCGTGGTCGTTCAGGACGTCGAGCGCCATGGCCCCGCTGGCGGGGTCGAGGGCGATCGTGGTGATGCTGCCGTTCTCGAGCGACGGCGCGACGCTCCGCCAGCGCGGGACCGGGGCGCCGAGCGCGGCGGTGACCAGCGCCCGGATGACCACGCCGTGGGTGACGACGGCGATGCGCTCCGCCCCCTCCCCGGCGAGGCCCGCCAGCGCGGCGGCGGCGCGGTCGCGGACCTCGCCGACGCTCTCCCCGCCGGGGTAGCGCAGGTCCTGCTCCATCCGGGCCTGCTCGCGCTGGAAGTCCGCGAACATCCGGACGATCTCGTGGTCGTGCAGTCCCTCCATGTCGCCGAAGTCGAGCTCGCGCAGCGCGGGAACCACGGCTCGGGGCGCGTGCAGGTGCACGTCGACGAGGTCGGCGCCCTCCCGGGCGCGGACCATGTCGCTCGAGCACAGCAGGTCGATCCTCGTCCCCGCCAGGCGCGCCCCGACGAGGGCCATCTGGCGGCGGCCGGCGGCGCTGAGACCCACGTCGACGTTGCAGCGCACATCAGCCTGGCGCCCGTGGCGGATCAGGAGGACCTGCATCGCCTCATCCCGCCGTGGCTACGGGAAAGCGGATCTGCGAGGGGTACGCCCACTTCTGCAGCTCCTCCTGGGCGAAGGAGTCCGGCTCCTCGCCACGGTTGGCGAGGAGGGAATGGTGGTAGAGCTCGGCGAGCTCCTCGATGTAGGCGGCCTTGAGATAGGCCTCGTAGATGTCCCGGT
Source organism: Brachybacterium hainanense (assembly GCF_042434575.1). Taxonomy (NCBI): domain Bacteria; kingdom Bacillati; phylum Actinomycetota; class Actinomycetes; order Micrococcales; family Dermabacteraceae; genus Brachybacterium; species Brachybacterium hainanense. The sequence goes on along the minus strand of NZ_JBHLSV010000006.1, from coordinate 109,669 downwards.
CATCGACCGCGACGGCGCCGTGCTTCTCCAGCAGCAGGCAGTCCGCCTCCAGGACCGCGCCGGTGACGGCGCTGGCGAGCTCCGGCGTGCCCGGGCGCCCGTAGGGGGCCACCGGGATCCGGCCCTTCGTGAGCCCGAGGTTCGCGACCTCGTAGACGATCGCGGGGATGGGCCGATTCAGCACCGCGAAGGTGGTCGCGTAGGCGGAGTGGGTATGGGCGATCGCGCGGACCTCGGGCCGAGCGCGGTAGATCTCGATGTGCATGAGCACCTCGCTGGTGGGGCGCAGGCCCGATTCGTTCTCGACGACCTGGCAGTCGAGGTCCATCACGACGATGTCGCGGGAGCTCATCTGCTCACGATCCAGGCTGGTCGGCGTGACAGCGATCAGGCCCGTCTCGGGGTCGCGGGCGCTGAAGTTGCCGGACTTGTGCTTGCACAGGCCGTCGTGCTGGGCACGCTTGGCGACCAGGACGACGTCCTTCTTGAGGTTCTCGAGCATGGGTGGGGGTTCCTTTCCAGGAGCGGGAGCGTGGTGGAGGCGCGGGCGATCAGGCCGGGACGTCCTCCTGGGTCGCCTGCGCCGCGTCCCGGTCGCGTTCGGCGATCAGGCTGCGGGAGTAGAGGACGAAGCAGGCGATCCAGGCGAGGAGGATGGCCAGGGGGATCCAGTTGCCTTCCGTCACCCGCATGAAGTTCGAGATCGCGTAGGTGAAGATCGGGGCGTCGATGCTCGAGTTGGAGATGAGCTGTCCGGGCTCGAGGTCGACGGCGCCGGTGGCGTTCGCGAGATCCGTCATGGAGGCGGCGAAGGCGGTCCCGACGTACAGGAACACGGGGGCGAACACCGTGCACTGGATGATCATCCGGATGATGTTCCCGCGGCTGGCGAAGTAGGCCGCGACCGCGATCGCGATGTTGATGATCCCGGCGAAGGGCAGGATCCCGTTGCCGGGGAGGATGAAGGCCATGACCAGGGTGATCGGGATGGTCCAGATGACGGCGAGCCAGATCTCGTTCGCCCCGCCGAGGAACGGCCAGTCCAGCCCGACGAACAGCTCGCGGTCCGTGAACCGCTTGCGCATGAACTCGGAGATCGCGTTCGAGATCGGCTCGAGCGCCGCCATGAAGTACTTCGAGATGACGGGGAAGAGCGTGAGCGCGGTCGCGCACTGCACGCCGAGCGTGAGGATCCCGGCGATGTCGAACCGTGCGAGGAGCCCGAAGACCACGCCCAGGATGAAGCCGAGGACATGGTTCTCCGCGAAGATCCCCAGCTTGTTGCGCAGATCCTCCGCGTTGAAGGAGCGATCGAGGCCCGGGATCCGGCGCAGCACCAGGTCCAGGATGTGCATCGGCGCGGCCATGAAGACCATGCGGTGGGTGATGGTGACGCCGGGGATGCCGGACATCTTCTCGACCCGGTGCTGGTGGAAGTCGGCGGCCTTCAGCTCGAACACGACCTGCACGGCCGCGACCAGGAACGCGAGGACGAGGTTGCCCGTGATCGCGTAGACCGCGACGGCGGTGAAGATCTTCCCCCACACGTTCCACAGGTCCGCGTTGAAGGTCTTCGTGCGGTTGATGACGATCAGCACGATGTTCACGCCGACGACCAGCGGGAACATGAGGAAGGCCCACGGCCACGACCACGAGATCGTGGACATGGTGGTCCAGCCGCCGTCGACGATCGGGAGGTTGACGCCGATCGTCTCCGCCATCGCCTGCGCTGCCGGCGTGATCGCGCCGGTCATGAAGGAGATGAGCATGAGCATCCCGGAGAAGGCCACGCCGAGCGTGATCCCGGCCGAGACGGCGTCCTTCACCTTCATGCGCACGACCAGGCCGGCGATGATGATGATGATCGGGACGAAGACCGCAGCACCCAGCGAGAGGAAGAAGTTGACGCCGTCTTGCAGGAAGTTCATGACATCCCTCCGAGCGAATGGGGTGGATCAGGACTGGTTCTGGCGGATCGCGGCGAGGAGCTTCTCGAACTCCTCGTCCTGGCCCATCCCGGTGAGGAATGCGATCCCGTTGATGACCGGCACCGTGCGCTGGGTGTTCTCGCGGACGATGGTGATGTAAGCGGCCGCACCCTGCAGGTGACGGTCGACGGACTTCAGGTCGACGGCCGTGACCTCGGCATCGACCTTGGCCTCCTTGAGCAGGCGGTTGACCTTGCTCGCAACCGTCTGGGAGGTGGCGACTCCGCTGCCGCAGGCGACGATGACCTTCGCGCTCATGATGGTTACTCCTTCGTATCCGTGAGGGTGCTCAGCCCTGGATGGACTGAACCGCCGAGAAGTACTCCTCGGCCGATCCCGCGGACGCGAGCCGCGGGAAGAATTCGGGGTCCTGGCTGGCGATCATGAGGTCCTGGAGGACCTTCACGTGACCATCGGCCTTGGTGAATCCGAGCAGGAAGACGAACCGGACGGGGTGGGTCACGTCGTCGTTGCCCATCTCGTGCCAGGGAATGGGGCTCGCGAGCCGGATCGGGGCGATGAACGGCTCGAGGATGTGCACCGCATCGGCGTGGGGGATCGCCATGGCCTCCGGCTGCGTGGGCAGCGCCGTGGGGTACGTCGCCTCCCGCAGCGCGAGAGCGTCTCCGAAGCTCTCCTTCACGTAGCCGGCCTCCTGCAGCATGTGGGACATGTGCGCGAAGAGCTCTCCGGTGCTCGCGACCTCCAGGTCGACCTGCACGAGGTCCTTTGTGACGAGTCCGTCGCTCATTCCGTCTCCTTGATCGGGCCGGCTGCGCGCTCCGCTGCGAGCTGCCGACGTACCCCGTGTGCCGATGCGGTGCCCTGGACGCTACCGCCGCGGAACACCCCCAGCAACAGCGAAACTGAACAGATGTTCATCGATGCAGAGAGTGGCGCTGTCCCTGCACGTAGCAGGCAGGTCATCGCCATCCCCTCATGGAGCGAGGCAGAAAGAACGAGCATCTGTTCATCGCCCGGCTCCTCGGAGATCCGGTGTCCGCACCCGCTCGCGGGCCCGAGCGCATAGCCTGACGCCGTGACCATGCAGCGTGAACGCGACGACATCACGACGCTCCTGTGCGTCGCGCGTCTCTACTTCGAGGAGCGCCGCACCCAGGCCCAGATCGCCCAGGAGGTCGGCTACTCCCGGCCGACCGTGTCCCGGATGCTCGCCCGTGCGCAGCAGATCGGCGTCGTCCGCGTGACGATCAGCCATCCGCTCGAGCGGATCCTCGCGATCGAGGGACGGCTGCGACGGGCTCTGCAGCTCGAGGCGATCCGGGTCGCCGAGAACGCCGGGCCGGATCCGATCGACGACGTGGGACGCATGGCTTCGGACCTCCTCCTGGACCTCGCCGAGGAGCGCAGCGTCATCGCGGTGGGCAACGGCCGGACGGTCGCCGCCGCCGCCCGCCACGTTCCACTCACCCCTCTGCCCCGCACGACGATCGTGCAGATGCTCGGCTCCCTCCCCGGAGGGCGCCCCGAATGGGGTCGCGACTCCCCCACCATCTGCCATCAGATCGCGAAGCAGCTCGGGGCGACCAGCGCACGCATCCCGATCCCCCTCTTCGTCGACGACCCGGGGCTCGCTCGGGCGCTGCTGCGGGAGGAGAGGGTCGCCACCACCATGGCCCTCGCGGCCCGCGCCGACATCGCCCTCGTCGGCGTCGCCGGGATCCATGCACCTGCGGACGGCGACGTCCTGGCCGAGTACCTCACCCCGGAGATCTCCGCCGCGATCAGCCGGGGCGCCGCGGTCGGGCACATCCTCGACCACCACTTCGACGCGGAAGGCCGCCACGTCCGCACCCCGCTCTCGGAGCGGACGCTCGCACTCTCCCTCGAGGAGCTGCGCCGGATCCCGACGGTGGTCGGCGTCGCCTGCGGCCCCGAGAAGGAGGAGGCGATCATCGCGGCCGTCCGCGGCGGGATCCTCGACGCCCTGGTGACCGACGAGGCGACCGCGGAGGGGATCCTCGACCGGCTCGAGGGAACGACCCGGACCGATCGCGCGCTCGGCACGCACAGATCAGGACGTGTCCGGCCTGTCTGATGCCCGTTCGCCACGGCCCGGGACCGGCGGCTGAGCGCACCGGGCCGTGCCATCGTCCCGTCGCCGGACAGCTCACCGGAGCACGGGGGCGAGATATCCGCCCTCGGGATCGAGCAGCCCGGAGAGCAGCCGGCCCGGGCGCCACAGCTGCGCCGATTCCCGGATGTCGTCGTGCCCGAGCCAGATGTCCAGGTCCCGCAGCTGGTCGAGGACCGCGGCCCCGTGGAGGAGCACGCGGCCGCGGACAGGGTCCATGCCCCGGGCGGCGATGCCTGCCGCGGCGTCGCCCGCCGCGGAGTCCACGTGGTCGCCGTCCTCGCTCACCCGCGCCTCGCACATCAGCCGGGCGAGGTCGATCTCGACCGGTCCGCGCACGGCGAACTCGAAGTCCAGCAGGGCGACGACCTCGTCGTCCCAGAGCGCGTTCATCAACGCGAGGTCGCCGTGGGCCACGACCTGCGCGGCGTCCGGGGCCGCCCGGAAGTACTCGCCGATGATCCTGCGGAGCCGGGAGCGCCGCCCTTCGGGCAGGTCCAGCGCGCCCTCGGCCCGCCCCGCCGCCGCCAGGGCGTCCTCGAGCGTCTCCGGGACGTATCCCCCGTGCGACTCCACGTGCGCCTGCAGCGCGGGCGTCGCCCGATGCGCGGCCCGGGCCCGCTCCCACAGCTGCTGGACGGCCTGTCTCTGCTGCGAGGACGTCAGCGCCCGCCACACGTCCTGCAGGTTCCGGCCCCGGACCTCTCGAGTCACGATCCAGCCGTGCCCCTCGACGGTGCCCGCGCCGAGGATCTCGGGGTGCCCGACCTCCCGCGGCAGGGCGCGGACGAGCGCCACCTCGCGGGCCATGTCGCCGGGGTCGTGCGCGATCCGCACCGCGATGCCCTCGCCCACCCAGGTCGCATGGGAGTACCCGTTCGCGCGCCGCATCCGTGCGAGGTCGGCGCCGTGACGGGCGGCGACCTCGGCCGCCAGGCGCCGGACCAGCGCGACACGGGACGGGTCGCGGCGGCGGTCGAGCGGGTGGACGGTCGCATCGGGCTCCGAGCTCATCCGGTCACCCTCTCACGGGCTCCGCCGCGCGGCCCTCGCGGCGTTCGCCGCCGGCGAACGAACTCTGGCACTCTCATGGGGAGAGTGCTAATTTTCTGCTCAGCGGGGGCAGGACGAGCCCCGCACCCCCGAAAGCCGCGGCCACCCGAGGTGGCCCTCAGGAAGGAGAAGCGATGGCACCCTACGATCCGCTCCGGGACCTGGAGCGCTTCACCCACTCGATCCTCGACCCGGGCCGTCGAGGCCTGCGTCAGATCCCGATGGATCTGTACCGCACCCAGGAGGGATACGTCCTGAGCGCGGATCTGCCCGGGATCGACCCCGAGTCCGTCGACGTCGACGTCGACGGGCAGCTGCTCACCATCCGGGCCGAGAGGACGATCGCCCCGGAGGAGAACGCGCAGTGGATCACGCGCGAGCGCACGGGAGGTACCTTCCTGCGCCAGCTGAGCCTCGGACAGGGGCTCGACACCGACGGCATCGCCGCGAGCTACCGCAACGGCGTGCTCACGGTGACGATCCCCGTCAGCGAGAAGGCGAAGCCTCGCAAGATCGAGGTCCGCACCGCCGATGATCCCCAGCAGATCGAGGCGAGCTCGAGCTGAGCAGTCCGCCGCGGGAGGGGCGACGCCGAGCCCCTCCCGCGGCGAGCCCGCGCCGTCGCGAGCCGGGGGCCTTCCACGGCGCCGGGCCCGCGCGCACCGGCGAGGTCACCTCTGCGCCGAGCGCCCCGGGATCGCCGCGTACTCGGACCAGCCTCCGGGATACAGGCGTCCCCGACCGAGACCGATGTGCTCCAGGGTCAGCAGAGTGTGGCACGCGGTGACCCCCGAGCCGCAGGAGGAGATGACCTCCGCACCGTCCTCGACACCCGCTCGCCGGAACGTCTCCCGCAGCGTCGCGGCCGACAGCAGCCGGCCCTCGGCGTCGAGGTTCCGACGACAGGGGATGTTGACGGCGCCCGGGATGTGCCCCGGCAGCGGATCGCTGGGTACCTGCAGGCTCCCGTCGAAGCGGTCGGGGTTGCGGGCATCCAGGACGAGGCCCGGCCAGGCGTCGACCTCATCGGCGTCCGCGAGCAGCTCCGCCGGCCACGGGATCACCGGGCGCTCCTGCGGCGCGAGCCGCACGAGGTCGGTCCCGAGATCCCCGGACCATGCGGCGAGCCCTCCGTCGAGCAGAGCGGCGCTCCCTCCGATGGCCCGCAGCATCCACACCAGGCGCGCCGCGATGACGCCGCCGGCATCGTCGTAGGCGACGACGGCGGTGTCCTCTCCGATGCCGAGACCGCCCAGGCCGCGCGCGAACACGGCGGGATCGGGCAACGGGTTGAGCCCCGCCGGTCCGGCGTCGCCGGACAGCCACCGGTCCAGGTCCACGAAGACCGCCCCGGGGATGTGCCCGCTCCGGTACGCCGCCTCCCCGGACGTCCCGTCCAGGTACCAGCGCACATCGGCGAGGACGACCTCGTCCCGATGCGCCTGCAGCCAGGCGTCGTCGACGAACGGGCGCATCACCCCTGGCCGCTTTCGCTGTGCATCCATCGCTCGAGCCTAGAGGGTCGTCCACATGTCGAGAGCCGAGTCTCGCATGACGGAACAGCCTGCGGACAGCTCCGCCGCCGGGGCCCCGTCAGCCCTCCAGGGTCTGCGCCCCTGTGACGAACCCGCGGTTCCAGCGCAGCAGCGGCGGGCTCTCCCGATGAGCGCTGCCGCGACGCACCTCGCCGACGACGAGCAGCTGGTCGGCCACCGGCGTCACTGCGTGCGTCGTGCACGCGAGGGCGACGAGCGCATCGGGCAGGACCACCGGCCCCTCGTCCGTGCGCTCCGCCCCCGCGGCCGCGAGCGCGGCCAGGCGCTCCTCGCGCGTGGTGGGGCCGGTGAGGGTGCGGACCAGGCCCAGGTGATCGGCTGCGAGGATCGACACGGCCCAGGGCGCGCCGGCGGCGATCGCGGCGGCGCCCGCGCGGGTGCGCCCCATCGACACGGCGATCGTGAAGGGATCCACGGAGGCGGTCAGCACGGAGGCGGCGATGAAGAACAGGTCCTCGCCGCCGTCCCGCGTCGTCACGAGGGTGACGCCGCTGCCGTACTGCGCGAAGCTGTCGTACAGCGCCGGCGCCTCGCGGACATGGGGGTGCTGCGTCGCGGTCACGAGCGGGCGGCCTCCAGACGGCGTGCGACATCGTCCCAGTTCACGATGTTCCAGAAGGCCTTCACGTAGTCGGCGCGCACGTTCGCGTAGTCGAGGTAGTAGGCGTGCTCCCACACGTCCAGCTGCAGCAGCGGGACGATCCCGACGGGGATGTTGCCCTGCTGGTCATACAGCTGGAAGATCAGCGGACGCTGTCCGGTCGTGTCCCAGCCGAGCACGGACCAGCCGGATCCCTGGACGCCGAGCGCGGTCGCGGTGAAGTGGCTCTTCAGCCGATCGAAGGAGCCGAAGTGCTCGCCGATGGCCTCGGCGAGCTCCCTCGTCGGCTCGCCGCCGCCCTCGGGCGAGAGGTTCTGCCAGAACACGCTGTGGTTCACATGCCCGCCCAGGTTGAAGGCGAGGTCCTTCTCGAGCTTGTTGACGTTCGCGAAGTCACCCGTCTCACGGGCCTCCGCCAGCTTCTCGAGGGCCGTGTTCGCTCCGGTGACGTAGGCCTGATGGTGCTTGGAGTGGTGCAGCTCCATGATGCGGGCGGAGATGTGCGGGGCGAGAGCGGAGTAGTCGTAAGGCAGGTCGGGCAGGGTGTAGACGGGCATGTCGCGTCCTCTCGGGTCGATGCCCCGACCCTAGGACCTCATGTGCGCTTGAGGTCAAGACGGGCCCGGTTGACCTCGAGCGCACATGAAGTCGTAGCCTCGAGAGGCCAGCTCGCGCATCGGAGGAACCGAGGAGCCCATGACCTACGTGATCGCCCTGCCCTGCGTGGACGTGAAGGACCGCGCCTGCGTGGACGAATGCCCCGTGGACTGCATCTACGAGGGGACCCGTTCGCTGTACATCCAGCCGGACGAGTGCGTGGACTGCGGCGCCTGCGAGCCCGTCTGCCCGGTCGAGGCCATCTACTACGAGGACGACCTGCCCGATGCCTGGACGGACTACTACGCCGCGAACGTCGAGTTCTTCGACGACCTGGGCATGCCCGGCGGTGCCGCGAAGCTGGGCGTGATCGACAAGGACCATCCGCTCATCGCCGCTCTCCCGCCGCAGAAGCCCTGAGCAGGCCCTCCGCGCCTCAGCGGTGCAGGATCTTGTAGAGCTGCAGCGCGAGCGCCGTCCGGTCGCGCGCCCCGAGCTTCCGCAGCAGGGCGCTCACGTGGTTCTTCACCGTGCCCTCGGCCAGCACCAGCTCCTCCGCGATCTCGGTGTTCGTCCGGCCCTGGGCCACCTGCTCCGCGACCAGGCGCTCCGTGCGGGTGAGCACGCCGAGCGGATCGTCCTGCGGAGCCGACGCGCGCTCCCCGACCGCCGCCCGCGCCACCCGAGGATCCACGACCCGTCCGCCCTGCGCGGCCGTGCGGATCGCCGCCGCGAGCGCATCCGTCGAGGTGTCCTTGAGCAGGAATCCCGCGGCTCCGGCGGCCAGCGCGCTCTGCACGAGCGCATCCTCGTCGAAGGTGGTGAGCAGCAGGACGGGCAGGCCCGGATGCTCCGCGGCGCAGCGCGCGACCAGCTCCACCCCGTCCATGCCCGGCATCCGCGCATCGGTGACGACCACGTCGATCCCGCCCCGGCGGAGGACGGCGAGCGCCTCGGCGCCGTCCACCGCCGAGGCGCCGATCTCGATGCCCTCGACGGTGGACAGCAGCATCGCGAGGCCGCGCCGCAGCAGCTGCTGGTCATCGACCACGAGCACCGTCAGCACGTCCATCAGCACACCCCCCGCAGCCGCAGCTCGAGGACGAAGCGGTCCCCTTCGCGGTCGGCGCGCAAGCTCCCGCCGCACAGCTCGGCGCGGTCGGCGATGCTCCGCAGCCCGAAGCCGGGCTCCGCCGGCCCCTGCGGCACCCGGGCCCGCGCCAGCTCGTCCATGTCGTTGCTCATCGAGAGGATGACGTCGCCGTCGGCGAGATCCGCGCGGATGTCGACCGTGCGCGCACGGGAGTGCCGCAGGGCGTTGGTCAGCCCCTCCTGGACGGTGCGGTAGACCTGCAGGGACAGAACCTCGTCCGCCGTGAGCCGTGCATCGGCGCAGTCGGCCACCGTCACCTGGACCGCGAGACCCGTCCCCCGGAATGACTCCGCGATCGCCTCGAGGGCCGCGGCACCGCGGGCCGAGGGGTCCCGCACCGGGCTGAGGGCCCGCACCCAGGTGCGCATCTCCGTGAGGGCGCCGTGCGCGGCGTCACGCGCCTCCCCGATCTCCGTCCAGGCCGCCTGCGGATCGCGCACGCGGATCCGCTCGGCGTACTCGAGGCTCATGGACACGAGCGTGAGCCGATGCCCGAGGCCGTCGTGCAGGTCACGGGCGCTGCGGGTCCGCTCGTCGGCCAGCAGGAGCTCCTTCTCCGTCTCCGCGGCGTGGCGCAGCCGGGCGATGACCTCGGCGTCCTGGGCGAGACGCTCCTCGTAGCCGCGCAGCGCCAGACCCAGCGCCACGCCGAAGAGGAGCAGGACCGCGAGCGGGGCGACCATGAGGACGGCGTCGACGACGTCCGGAGCCGGGGCACCGCTGACCAGCACGAGGACGAGGCCCAGCACGCTGATGCACGCGGTCGCCACGTATCCCGCGCTCGCGTTGATGTCCAGGACGGTGAGCGCGACCGCGAGGATGAGCACGGGCGCGGTGAAGCCGACTGTCCCGAGCAGCGCCACCGGGGTGGCCAGGGCGATCACGAGGAGGGAGACGGCCGCGCGCACCTGAGGCCGGCGGGCCCGGGCACGGACCGCCCACGCCGCGGCGAGCAGCACGACGAGCAGCGCCCAGCCCACCAGGAGAGCCGCATGCGATGCGTCCGTGCGCACCCGAGGGACCAGTCCGTAGGCCGAGAACCCGAGGCTGAGCAGGACGAGCAGCTGCAGGGCGGGGAGGATCCGCCGGTGCCCGGCGGGACCTCCCGTGACCGTGCTCGAGAAGGACGAGCTCGCGAGGGAGTCGGACATGGGCACAGCGTAGTTCCCACTCGGCGGCGGAGCGGCACCCGTCACGGGGACGCCTGCTGGATGACGGGCACGAGCGCCGTCCAGCCGATCATCTGGGCATCGGTCCGGTCCCCTGCGTCCACCGACTCCCAGACCCGCTCACCGCGTCGCAGGGACAGCGCGGCCGTGAAGAGGCTGCCGTCTCCGCCCGAGAGCTGCGCGACCGTTCCCGCGGGAAGGCCGGACGCGAAGGCGGCGTCGTCGATGCGCACGGCGCGATACACCCCGGCGGGTTCCGGCCCGTCTCCCGTCCCGAGCTCGAAAAGCCGCGTCATGCCACTCCCCTGCCCCACACCCGCACGAGCGACCCGGACCGACGACGTACGAGGAGCGTGTTTTTCCGACAACAGTCCAACAATAGCGTGGGCGCGGGCAGCAGCACGGCTCTCCGCCCCTGACCGCGAGCGTGGCAGGGGACCGTCACGAGCCGCTTCTGGCGTGTGACAGGGCGGCCCTATCGTTCACCATGCCGATCCGTCGGCAGACCTGTCGCACCCGAGGGAGCATGATGAGAGACCGGACCGACCGCGGTGCGCCGCCCGCATCGCCGAGCACCCGCCGAGCCCTGATCCGCAGCACGGTCTGGGCGGCTCCCGTGGCCGTGGCCTCGGTCGCGATGCCGGCGGTGGCCGCCTCCCCCACCTGCTCTCCCGAACCCGATCCCACGGCCGCTCTCGCCTACGACGGGAGCCTCTCCGCCTGGACGCAGGTGGCCACGCCCGGATCCTTCCGCACCTCGACGCCGGTGCAGTTCTCCGCGCGCTACGCCCCCGGCGGAGCGAACGAGCTCGGCGATGTCGCCGTGCTCAGCCTCGACCCGGTCACCTCCGGCGCGGTCACGGTGCAGCTGACGCGGGAGAGCGTCTGCCTGGCCGCCGGCACCTACGAGCTCAGCTTCCGCTGGACGGCGTTCGGCCGGAACAATCGCGGCATCTGGCTCACAGCAGCGGTCCTGGACGCGGAGACCGGGGCGAACATCGGCGGACTCGCAGCGAAGGACCAGGTCACGGTCCCGGCGCGGAGCGCGCACGTCTCCGGGACCCGGAGCTTCCGGATCACCCTCCCGCGGACCGCCGCGATCGCCGTCCGCTACGTCATCGGCTTCCCGGCCGGGAGCGTCGGCGCGACGAACGACATCGGGGTGCAGGCCCCCGCCGTCACCGCCCTCTGACCGGCCCCGGCCGGTCAGCCGTGTGCGGACGGGGGCGATCACAGGTCGGATCCCCATCGCAGCCCGATGACTCCCGGACCGAACGAACCGCGGGCGACATGGACGGTGCGCTGCGCACGGATGTCCGTGACCCGATCGGGACCACCGCCCGTCTCGTAGGACTCGATCCAGTCGGGGACGGGCGCCTCGGCGAAGGTCGCCATCAGGCTGACGCTCCTCACCCGTCGCACGAAGCTCTGCTCGATCTTCATGTCCCGGGGATGCGCAGCAGGGAACGTGCGCAGGAAGGAGACGGCGAACTCCTCGCCCGGGTCGTAGGTCCGCTCCAGCCTCGCCCGGATGACGTGCACCCGCCCTCCCAGGACGGGCTCGAGCCACATGTCCGCGGCCCCGGCGAGCACCGTCAGCTCGGGCACGACCTCCGTCGGCACCGGCGGCAGGCTCAGTCCGATCGAGGCGTCGGTCGGGGTGCGGAGCACCTGGATCACGGTGTCCACGCGGAGGCGACGGACCTCCCCGGACGGCCCCGCCTCCGCCGCCGCGTGGAACTGGATCTGTCGAAGGTTCTCGAGCGCGCCGGGCTGGTGACGGGCCACGACGGACTCCACCAGCGCGCAGAGCTCCTCGTCCTGGTACGGCTTCGCGATGTCCGATACGCGTCCCAGCCGCGGGACCGGGGCGAGCGCCTCGGCCAGGGTCCCCGGGGTGAGATCGAGGAGATCCTCCAGCACGTCGACGATCTGCAGGGATCGTCCGCCGTGCGGCGTGCGCTCCCCGTTCTTCCAGTAGGTCAGCGTGGTCCGCCCGATGGGGTGCCCCATCGCATGCAGCTGCTCATGGACCCACGACAGGCTGCGGCCCCGAGAATCCAGCGCTCTGCGAAGTCGTGCGGAGAACTCTCCGGCCGGCTGCGGCATGATGCTCCCCCTCGTCGGTGCTCGCACGGCAACGGCACGAGGGTAGGGGCGGGGCACGCGACCCGTCCCATGACGACGGTCATGATCATGCGCCGTCCTCCGGGCCGGGTCGCGGCGTCAGCGGTCCAGCTCGACGTCCGTCACGGCCAGGTCGGCATCGAGCGCGACCTCGACCTCGGAGCCGCCCTCCTGCAGCAGCGTCACCTCGAAGGCGGTGCCGCGGTGGTCGGAGGTCTCGATCGCGCCGATGGTGCCCGCGTCGTGGCCGGCGTCGGTCGAGGCGGTGACCGCCGCGGATTCGAGCGCCTCGAGCTGGGACAGGTCGAGGACGGGATCGGCCCCGTCGGCATCATCCTCGTCGTCGGTGTCCTCACGATCCTGCGAGGCGGTGCCGTCCTGGGCGATGAAGACGTCGACGGAGGTCCCGTCGGCCAGGACGACCTCGACCTCATAGCCGCCGTTCTCGACGTCGATGCTGCTCACCCCGGTGCCGGAGGCCTCGGACTGCGCGGCCTCCGCGGCGGAGCGCAGGGAGGCGAGATCGGCGGCGGGGCGCTCCGCGCCCTGGTCCGCGGCCCCGCCCTGATCGTCCGCGTCATCGTCTGCGTCGCCCTGATCGTCCGCGTCTTCCTCGTCATCTCGATCATCCTCGTCATCCCGGTCGTCCTCGTCGTCGCGGTCCTCGTCATCCGCATCGGAGCCCGCGTCGGAGCCGGAGCCGGCGGGGGTGGTGGTCATGGTGCCGTCACCGCTCTCGTCGCCGCCGTCGTCGGAGCCGCCGAGGGCGTAGGCGCTCCCGCCGATCACGAGGAGCGCGGCGGCTGCGGCGATGCCGCCGGTGAGCACGGTGCGCAGGCGACGGGTGGGGCGGGCCGCGGGCGCGGCGGTGGTCTCGGAGGGGGCGGTGGTCTTCTTGTTCGTGGTCATGGCTCCACTGTGCCCAGCGGGCGCTGAAGCCGTTCTGAAGCGAGCTGAAGCTCGTTTCAGGTCAGGGTGCCGCGGGCAGCTCGACCCGCAGGAGGGCCCCGCCGAGAGTGCCCTGGCCTGCGGTGACGCTGCCGCCATGGGAGGTCGCGACCTCGCGGACGATCGCGAGGCCCAGGCCGCTGCCGCCTTCGTCGCGGGCGCGTCCCTCGTCGAGGCGCGCGAAGCGGTCGAACACGGCGGCACGTTCATCTTCGGGGATGCCGGATCCGTCGTCCTCGACCTCGAGCAGCACCCGGCTCCCCTCGCCGCGGACCCGCAGCGCGACCGTGCCGTCGGCGTGCCGCGCGGCGTTGTCGACGAGGTTCCGCAGCAGGCGGCCCAGCAGCACGGGGTCTCCGATGACGCGGCCCGGTCCGATCCCGCGGGCATCGACCTGCACGCCCATCGGCCGCAGCCGCTCGGCCTCGGCGAGCGCGAGATCGTCCAGGTCGACCTCCGTCGCGGCGCGCTCGCGGCGCTCGTCGAGACGGGCGAGCAGCAGCATGCCCTCGACGAGGTCCTGCATGCGAGCGCCTTCGGCGAGGACCACGTCCCCGAGGGCGCGGGCGTCCATCGCCTCGGGGTGGGCGCGGGCGAGCTCGGCGTGCTGGCGGATCGTCGCGAGCGGCGAGCGCAGCTCGTGGGAGGCGTCGCTGACGAAGCGGCGCTGCGTGGCCTGAGCCCGCTCGATCCGCTCGAGCATCCGGTTCATGGTCGCGGCGAGGGCGCCGAGCTCGTCGTTGCCGCCGGCATCGACCCGGGCGGAGGGTTCTGCCGCGTCGATCGCGTCGACCTGGCGCCGCAGCTCCTCGACAGGGGCGAGCGCGCGGCCGGTCACGACCCACACCACCCCGCCCACGAGCAGGACCATGAGCGGCACGGCGATGATCAGGAGGGTGCGCGAGGTGGCGACGGCCTCGTCGACGTGCTCGAGGGAGCGCCCGACGGTGAGCATCCCTGCATCGGTGTCCTCGGCGAGCACCAGATAGGGCTCGCCGTCGATGACGACGCGGCGGCTCTCTCCCGGGGCGAGCTCGGGCAGCCGTGCCGCGGCGTCGTCGTTGATCGTGCCGGCGCCGCCCTCGGTCCCGGCCAGCCGCACCAGCAGGTCGTCGTCGATCTCCGCGAGCGCGGCCGGGGCCGACTCGGCCTGGTCGCCCAGGGTCTCGAGATCCTGTTCCGCGGCGACGGCGACCCCGTCGGCCAGCGCGCGGGCGAGGATGCTCACGGCGGCGAAGGAGCCGACCGCCAGCACGAGCGCCACGACGAGGAGCGCCCAGGCGGTCACCCGGGCCCGGATCGAGCGGGACAGGCGCGGGCGGGCGGGAGACGCAGAGCGCGGGCGGGCGGGAGAGGCAGAGCGCGGGCGGGCCTCCGGCATCTCAGCCGCCCGTCGCGGAGAGGCGGTAACCGGCGCCGCGCACGGTCTCGATGGCCTCCCGCCCGAAGGGTCGGTCGATCTTGCGGCGCAGGTGGCCGATGTACACCTCGACGATGTTCGGGTCGCCGACGAAGTCGGCGCCCCAGACGTTGGCGATGACCTCCGCCTTGGTGACGACCTCGCCGCGGCGGCGCAGCAGGAAGTCGAGGACCGCGATCTCGCGGGCGGTGAGCGTCACCTCGGTCTCGCCGCGGAACACCTGACGTGCCGCGGGGTCCAGGCGGAGGTCGCCGGCTTCGAGGGCGGCGGGCCGGTCGCGGGCTCCGCGACGGACGAGGGCGCGCAGCCGCGCCACGAGCACGGGATAGGAGAACGGCTTGGTCAGCCAGTCGTCGCCGCCGGTGTCGAGCCCCTCGACCTCGTCCCACTCGCCGTCCTTGGCGGTGAGGAACAGCACCGGCGTCCAGTCCCCGGCGGCGCGCAGCTCCCGGCACACCCGGTAGCCGTTCATGCCGGGCATCATCACGTCCAGCACGATCGCGTCGTAGTCGTGGTCTGCGGCGAGGTCGAGGCCGCCCAGGCCGTCGTGCGCGACATCCACGGCCATGCCCTCGGCCTCGAGGCCGCGGCGCACGCCGTCCGCGAGGCGCACCTCGTCGTCCACGATCAGGATCCGCATGTCCCCAGTGTGCCCGCACCGCGCTGAAGCGGGGCTGAAGCGGTGCGGGCGGCGGAGGAGCGAAGACTTCTGGAGCCTGGGAGACATGGCGCGGACGAGGAAGCGCTGTCCCGCCCTGGGGCTCCAGAAGTCTCCGGTCGCGGCCGCCAGCCCCGGCGCTTCGGGCCGGATCAGGCGAGGCGGCCGCTGACCTCCTGTGCGGCCGCGAGGATGCTGCCGTCCTTCAGGAGCTCCTCGGCGGCGGCGATCTCGGGTGCGAGGAAGCGATCGGGGCCGGGGCCCTCGACGCGCTCGCGCAGCACCGCGAGCACGGCGGACGCGGCGGGCGAGGGCGCGAGCGGGGCGCGCAGGTCGATCGCCCGGGCGGCGGTGATCAGCTCGATCGCGAGGACGCGGCGCAGGCAGTCGACGGCGGTGCGCAGCTTCCGTGCCGCATGCCACCCCATCGACACATGGTCCTCCTGCATCGCGGAGGACGGGATGGAGTCGACGCTCGCGGGGGCGGCCAGGCGCTTCATCTCGGAGACGAGGCCGGCCTGCGTGTACTGCACGATCATGAAGCCGGAGTCGACGCCCGGGTCATCGGCCAGGAAGGGCGGCAGGCCGTGGGAGCGGGACTTGTCGAGCATCCGGTCGGTGCGGCGCTCCGCGATCGAGGCGAGGTCCGCGGCGACCACGGCGAGGAAGTCGAGGACGTAGGCGACCGGGGCGCCGTGGAAGTTGCCGTTGGAGGTGACGGTGCCGTCCTCGAGGACGACGGGGTTGTCGATCGCGCTCGCGAGCTCGCGCTCGGCGACGGTGCGGGCGTGGGCGATGGTGTCGCGGACGCCGCCGGCGACCTGGGGGGCGCAGCGCAGCGAGTACGCGTCCTGCACGCGGGAGCCCTCCGCGGCGACATCGGCGATGATCCCCGACCCCTCGAGGAGCGCGAGGATGTTCCCGGCCGATGCGGCCTGGCCGGGATGCGGCCGCAGCGGGGCATGCAGCTCGGGGCGGAAGACGGTGTCGCGGCCGCGCAGGCCCTGCACCGACAGGGACGTCGTGAGGTCCGCGGTCCGTACCAGGTCCTCGAGGTCGGCGAGCGCCATCAGCAGCATGCCGAGCATGCCGTCGGTGCCGTTGATGAGGGCCAGGCCCTCCTTCTCCTCGAGCAGGACGGGGGCGATGCCGGCCTCGGCGAGCAGCTCGGGCACGGGGCGCTCGACGCCGTGGCGGTCGCGGGCGCGGCCCTCGCCCATGAGGACGATCGCGCAGTGCGCGAGCGGCGCGAGGTCGCCCGAGCAGCCCAGCGAGCCGTACTCGTGGACGATGGGCGTGATCCCTGCGTTGAGCAGGGCGATCATCGTCTCCACGACGAGGGGGCGCACTCCGGTGCGCCCGGAGGCGAGGGTCTTGGCGCGCAGCAGCATGAGGGCGCGGACGACCTCGGTCTCGACCTCGGGACCGGTGCCGGCGGCGTGGGAGCGGATGAGGGAGCGCTGCAGGGCGTGGCGCATGCTGGGCGGGATGGAGGTGTCGGCGAGGGCGCCGAAGCCGGTGGACACGCCGTAGACGGGGACGGTGCCGCCGGCGAGCGCGTCGATGTGGGCGCGGACGCGGGCGATCTCCTCGCGCGCCGCGGGGTCCAGGCGCAGCTCCGCGCCGTGACGGGCGACCGCGAGCACGTCCGCGGGGGTGAGGCCGGAGGTGGACAGGACGATGGTGGTGGTCATACGACCGAGGCTAGGCGCGGGCGGGCCCTCGGCACGGGGCGGCGCCGCAGTCCGTGTCCGGGATTCCGGACGGGGACGGCGGCGCCGCGGGAGAAGGAGGGGCGGTGCGGAGGGGTCAGCTGAGGTCGACGCGCACGACGCTCAGGTCCTCGGCGAGATCGACGTCGACGTCGTCCCCGCCGGGCACCTGGAGGCCGACCTCGTAGGCGACGCCCGTGTCGTCGGAGGACGAGATCGCATCGATCGTGCCCTCCTGCCCCGTCTCCGCGGTGACGGCCTCCTGGGCGGCGGCGGCGATGTCGGGGAGCGTCGCGAGGTCCAGCGGGGCGCGGGGCACGTCGTCGGCATCGGGCGCGTCGGGGGTGCCGACCGTGGCGGTACCGTCGGAGGCGATGCGCACGTCGACGTCGGAGCCGTCGGCCAGAAGCACCTCGACCTCGATGCCGTCGCGCTCGACGTCGATCGAGAGGGCGCCCTCGCCGCCGGCCTCAGCGGTCGCGGTCTCCGCGGCGGTGCGCAGAGCCTCGATGTCGCCGGCAGCGGGCGCGGCCGTGCCGGCGCCCGGCGCGGCGGTCTCCGTCCCGCCGCCGTCCGAGGCCTGGGCCGATGCGGTCGCGTCCTCGCCCCCGCCGTCCGAGGCGGCCGGGCTCGAGACGGTCGTCTGCGGGCCCTCGGCGGGGATGTCGCCCTCGTCGCCGGGGGCGCCGCTTCCGCACGCGGCGAGGAGGGCGGCCGCGACGCCTGCCAGGAGCGCGCCGCGCAGGCGATGCGAGCCGCGGGACGGGGTCGGGAGGAGGATCTGAGGAGTGCGGGGATTCACCGGATCGATCATGCTCCCACCGTAGGCACGAGGCGCTGAAGCGGTGCTGAAGCGCCTGGTCAAGGGCGTCGAGCGGTGATGATCGGCCGCCCGCGCCGCCAGACGGCGCGGGTCAGGGGCATGCCCGGCCGATAGGCCAGATGGATGGCGGTGGGCGCCTCGAGCAGGTGCACGTCCGCGCGGGCGCCCACGCCGAGGTGGCCCACGTCGCGGCGGCGCAGGGCGAGGGCGCCGCCGCGGGTCGCGGCGCGGATGGCCTCGTCGAGGGTGAGGTGCATCTGCAGCACAGCGGTCGCGACGCAGAAGCCCATGGCGCTCGTGTAGCTGGTGCCCGGGTTGCAGTTGCTCGCGAGCGCGATGCGCGCACCCGCGTCGAGCAGGGCACGCGCGGGGGCGAGCGGGGCGCGGGTGGACAGATCGCAGGCCGGGAGGACGGTCGCGACCGTGGGGCCGGCGTCGACGGCGAGCGTCCCCGCTCCCGCGTCCCGCACAGGACGGTCCGCCGTCGCGGCGAGCGCCTCGATGTCCGCGGCGCTCATGTGGTTGACGTGGTCGACGCTCGCGGCGCCGAGCTCACAGGCGAGCGCCACTCCCCCGCTGCGGCCCAGCTGGTGGCCGTGGACCCGCAGGCCCAGGCCCGCCTGCCGTGCCGCCTCGAGGACGCGCCGGGAGGCGTCCTCGTCGAAGGCGCCGTCCTCGCAGAACACATCGGCCCATCGCATCCGCCCGCCCGCGGCGGCGAGCGCGGCCTCGAGCATCGCCCCGGCGGCGAGGTCGACGTAGGCGTCGGGGTCCTGCGCGTACTCGCGCGGCACGAGGTGCGCGCCCAGGTAGGTGGCCTCCTCGAGGGTGCCGTCGGCGACGAGGCGCCCGGCGAGCCGCGCGGAGAGCGCCTCGCCCTCGAGGCTGAGGCCGTAGCCGGTCTTGGTCTCCAGGCAGGTGGTGCCGCCTGCCCAGGCCTCGGCGATGCGGGCCCGCACGAGCGGCTCGAGCAGGTCGCCTGCGAGGGCGGAGCGGGTGGCATCGGTCGTCACCTGGATGCCGCCGGCTGCGTAGGCGCGCCCGGCCATGCGGGCCTCGAACTCGGCCGAGCGGTCGCCGTCGAACAGCAGGTGGGAGTGGGAGTCGACCCATCCGGGCAGGACGGCGCGGCCGCCCGCGTCGACCTGGACGTCGGCCGCGGGCGTCTGGCTCATCGGCCCGTACCAGGCCACGCGCTCCCCCTCCAGGAGCAGGGCGGCGCCCCGCAGCACCTGCTGCTGCGGGGCGTCGTCGAGGGCCGGGTCCAGGGTCCACAGCTCCCCGATGTTCGTGATCAGGGTGCTCGCGGGCATGCTCACGCCTGCTCGCCGTCGCGGATCACCGGGGCCATGGGCACGCGGACGCCGCGCTCGGCGGCGACCTGGGCGGCCCGGGAGTAGCCGGCGTCGACGTGGCGGATCACGCCCATCGCCGGGTCGTTGGTCAGCAGCGCCTCGAGCTTCGCGGCCGCGAGCTCGGTGCCGTCGGCGAGGCCCACCTGCCCGGCGTGGATCGAGCGGCCGATGCCCACGCCGCCGCCGTGGTGGATGGACACCCAGGTGGCGCCGGAGGAGGTCGCGGTCAGGGCGTTCAGCAGCGGCCAGTCGGCGATCGCGTCGGAGCCGTCGAGCATCGCCTCGGTCTCGCGGTAGGGCGAGGCCACGGAGCCGGAGTCGAGGTGGTCGCGGCCGATGACGATGGGGGCCTTGACCCTGCCCTCGGCGACGAGGCGGTTCAGCAGGAGCCCGGCCTGGTGGCGCTCGCCGTAGCCGAGCCAGCAGATGCGCGCGGGCAGGCCCTCGAACTCGACGTGCTCGCCGGCGGCGTCCAGCCAGCGGTGCAGGTGCTCGTTCTCGGGGAAGAGCTCCTTCAGCGCGGCGTCGGTGACGGCGATGTCCTCCGGGTCGCCCGAGAGCGCGACCCAGCGGAACGGGCCGAGGCCCTCGCAGAACAGGGGGCGGATGTAGGCGGGTACGAAGCCGGGGAACGCGAAGGCGCGGTCGTAGCCGGCGTGGCGGGCCTCGTCCCGGATCGAGTTGCCGTAGTCGAAGACCTCGGCGCCCTCGTCCTGGAACTCGACCATGGCCCTCACCTGCGCGGCCATGGACTCGCGGGACTTCTTGGTGAAGCCCTCGGGATCGGCCTCCGCCTCGGCGCTCCAGTCCTCCATGGTGTGCTCGAGCGGGAGGTAGGACAGCGGGTCGTGAGCGCTGGTCTGGTCGGTGACGACGTCGATGGTGATGTCGCCGGCGCGGTGGCGCGCGAGCAGCGCCGGGAAGACCTCGGCGGCGTTGCCGACGATGCCGATGGAGACGGCGCGGCCCTCGGCCTTCGCGGCGTTCGCGCGGGCGATCGCGTCCTCAAGGTCATCGGCGATCTCGGTGAGATAGCGCTTGGCGACGCGGCGCTCGAGGCGGCTGCGGTCCACGTCCGCGATCAGGCACACGCCGTCGTTCAGGGTGACGGCGAGCGGCTGGGCGCCGCCCATGCCGCCGCAGCCGCCGGTGAGGGTGATGGTGCCCTTCAGGGTGCCGCCGAAGCGCTTGCGGGCCACGGCCGCGAAGGTCTCGAAGGTGCCCTGGAGGATGCCCTGGGTGGCGATGTAGATCCAGGAGCCGGCGGTCATCTGCCCGTACATCATGAGGCCCTCGGCCTCGAGGCGGCGGAACTCGGGCCAGGTCGCCCAGTCGCCCACGAGGTTGGAGTTCGCCAGCAGCACGCGCGGGGCCCAGCGGTTGGTGCGCAGCACGCCGACGGGCTTGCCGGACTGCACCAGCAGCGTCTCGTCCTCCTCGAGGTCGCGCAAGGTCTCGACGATCGCGTCGAAGGCCTCCCAGGAGCGGGCGGCGCGGCCGGTGCCGCCGTAGACGACGAGGTCGTCGGGGCGCTCGGCGACCTCGGGGTCGAGGTTGTTCATGAGCATGCGCAGCGGCGCCTCGGTCTGCCAGGACTTGGCGCTGAGGTCGGTGCCGCGGGGGGCGCGGACGGGACGGGCTCCGGGGAGGGCCATGGTGTCTCCTGGTCGAGGTGGGGCGCTCGGGGCGCGGGCTGCGGCGGTTCACGGGACGTGGCCTCTCCTGCGAGGCCGTCCGTGCCAGCACACCACGCCCCGGGCGGGCGCGTCCCGGCCCCGGCGCCGATCCCGTCCGGGATCCCGGACAGCCTGGGGAGGAGCGGGCCGGACGGGTCCGCGAGCAGGGATCAGACAGGCCGCGCCCCCGCCGCGACCACCAGCTCGGCGAGGATCTCGCGGACCTGCTCGGGCTGCTCGATCCACGGCAGGTGGCCG
Organism: Brachybacterium hainanense; assembly: GCF_042434575.1. Classification (NCBI taxonomy): domain Bacteria; kingdom Bacillati; phylum Actinomycetota; class Actinomycetes; order Micrococcales; family Dermabacteraceae; genus Brachybacterium; species Brachybacterium hainanense. The sequence goes on along the minus strand of NZ_JBHLSV010000006.1, from coordinate 88,480 downwards.
GCACCGGTGACCGCGCGCTTGCGCGGCAGGCGGGCGCGGGCGGCGAGCTCCATCACGGGGCCGACGGGCCGCGGATCGGCGGTGCCGTGGACGAAGAAGATCGGGCAGGTCACGGCAGCTGCCCAGCCGATCTGATCCGCATCGGACCAGCCCATGAGAGCCCGGTTGACCTGCTGGTCGATGCGGTGCGGGGACTGCGCCATCGGCAGGGCGAGGTCGTAGCCGGCAACCGGGTCGGCGTAGTCCGCGGCCCACTGGATGCGCCGCCACTGCGTCTCCTGCGCACGGCTGCGCCCCTCCGCGCCGAGGGCGTCCAGCAGCGCGCGCTCCTGCGCCCAGGGGGCGAGGCGGCGGGCACGCTCGGGCCGGTACTGGGCGCGCCAGTCCCCGATGCCGACGCCGTCGACATAGGCGAGGCCGCGCACCCGCTCCGGATGCGCACCGGCATGGGCGAGGGCGAGGGTCGCGCCGAAGGAGTGACCCACCAGCACGATCCGCTCGTGCCCGAAGGCGATCCGCAGCTCCTCCAGGTCGGCGACGAAGCGGTCCATGCTCAGCTGCTCCGCGTCCGGCACTCCGGGTGCGCGCGTCGAGGAGCCGCAGCCGCGCTGGTCGTAGCGGTGCACGGTCGCGCGCCCGGCGAGCAGGGCCCCCAGAGGCTCGAGGTAGTCCCACAGGCCCGGCCCGCCGTGCACGAGGATCACGGCCGGAGCGCCCGCCGGTCCCGGCTCCGTCCAGGTCGCCAGGCGCGCGCCGTCGCTCATCTCCACGAAGTCCATGGCCCGACGCTATCGCGCCCCGCTCACCGCAGCGCCTTCTCCAGCTCCGCGGCGGTCGCCCGGACCGCGGCCTCGCAGCTGGCGGCCAGGCCCCGATCCGCCCGGGCGGACTCCCAGGTCAGCGCGACCGCCGCGATCGGCCAGCCCGCGGCGTCCAGGACCGCGGCGGCGACGGAGGCGAAGCCCTCGGTGACCTCGCCGTCCTCCCAGGCGACGCCTTCGCCCCGCACCTGCCCGAGGGCCGCGACGAGCTCGGGCCGGCTGCCGATGGTCCGGGCGCCCGTGCGGCTCTCGAAGGGGGTTCCCCGCGGATAGAGGCTTCTCAGCTGCGTGGGGCTGAGCGCGGCGAGCATCGCCCTCCCGCTCGCGGCGAGATGCGCGGGCAGGCGCACGCCCGTGTCGGTGACGAGGCTGGGTCGCATGCGCGCCCGCTCCTCGACGAGGTACAGGGCGTCGCGTCCCCGCAGCACCGCGAGGTGCCCGGACTCCCCGGCCGCGTCGACCATCCGGGCGACCGCGCGGCGGCCGATGCGGGCGAGCGGGTCGTGCCGCGCATAGCCGGCGGCGAGCTCATAGGCCGCCGGCCCCAGGGCGTAGCGCCGCTCCTCGACGAGGTGCAGGGCGTAGCCGTGGGCGACCAGGGCGGCCAGCAGGTCGTAGACGCTCGAGCGCGGAAGCTCGAGGACTTCGGCGATGCGCGCCGCCGGGACCGGTGCCCGCTGCGCCGCCAGGAACGTGAGCAGACGCAGCGTCGCATCGGCCGCCGGGACCTTGGGGGATGCGGGCGTTCCCATGCGCGGATCCTATCCGTGCCCGTCCGCACCGGCCCGGGCAGGGGGCATCATGGGAGGGGAGGAGGTGCCCCATGACCGATCCCGCACCCAGCCCCTGGTCCGGCCGCATCGACGGCGAGGGCCCCGAGCACGCCCGCTGGCACCAGGTGGTCCGCACCGCGGCGACGCCCGGGGATCCTGCCGACCCGCACGTGGCGGTCCTCGGCTTCCGCTCGGACGAGGGGGTGCGCCGCAACCGCGGGCGCGTCGGCGCCGCGGAGGCTCCCGATGCCCTGCGCCGCGCGCTCGCGCCGATGGCGGTGCACGGGGCGATCGCCCGCGGCGAGACCGGCATCCACGACCTGGGCGACGCCCGCACCGTCGGCGAGGCCCTGGAGACCGGGCAGGCCGCGGCCGGGCATCTGATCGCCTCGGCCCTGGACCGGCCGGGGAGCGTGCTGACGGTCGTGCTCGGCGGCGGGCACGAGACCGCCTGGGCCTCCTACCTGGGGCTCCAGGACTCCACCGCGATGAGCTCGTCGGAGGAGCCGCCGCGCTGGGGCGTGCTGAACCTCGACGCGCACTTCGACCTGCGCGAGGAGCCGCGCCCGACATCGGGCACGCCCTTCGCGCAGATGGCCGCGGCGGAGGCCGCCGCGGGACGCGAGCTGCACTACCGGGTGCTCGGGATCGCGGAGCCCTCCAACACGGGCGTCCTGTTCGACCGGGCCCGGGAGCTGGGGGTGTCCTGGTGGACCGATGTGCAGTGCCTCGAGGCGGGCGCCGAGGGGATGCGTCGCACGGTCGCGGACTTCGCCGCGGACCTGGACGTCCTCTACCTGACCATCGACCTGGACGTGCTGCCGGCCCAGACGGCGCCCGGGGTCTCCGCCCCCGCGGCCTTCGGGGTGCCGCTGCCGCTGATCGAGGCGGCGGTGCGGGCCGCCGCCGGCACCGGGAAGCTCGCCCTGCTCGATGTGGTGGAGCTGAACCCGTCGCTGGACGTGGACGGGCGCACGGCGAAGGCGGCGGCGCGGTTGATCGACACGGCGGTGCGCACGATGCCGCTCAGCTCCGCTCGAGCCACTCCTCGAGGGTGAGCGGGTCGACGGCGCCCTCGCGCGGGATCAGGCCGCCACGGGCGATCGCCCTCCCGAACAGGGGGAGCTGCAGGTAGAGGCGAGGACGGCGGCCTCCGATACCACCGCGGCGGGCGACGGTCCGCCGGGCGAGCTGCACCATGGTCATCTCCTCGGGCCCGCGCAGGGAGAGGACCTCGTCGCCGTGCGCATCGGCTCCGTCCTCACGTCCGATCTCCTCGCCGATCAGCCGGGCGGCGGAGGAGGCGGCGAGCGGCGCCATGCGCATGTTCGGCACGACGGCGACCGGACCGATCCCGCCGCGCGGCACGATCGCCTCGGCGAGCTCGAACCACTGGGCGGAGCGGATCACGGTCACGGGCACCCGTGCCGCGAGGTAGGCACGCTCCTGCGCGCCCTTGCCACGGTAGTAGCCGTGGCCGCGGGACACGGCGGGATCGGTGACCCCGTGGATGGACACGCAGACGATGCGACGCACCCCGGCGCGCTCCGCGGCCCGGGCGACGTTCTGCGCGGTGCGCGTGAAGTAGGAGACCGCCGCGTCCCCGTTCATGGTGGCGATGTTCATCGCGTCGACCACGATCTGCGCGCCCGTGAGCGCGACGTCGAGGCCCTCTCCGCTGCGGGCGTCGACCCCAGCGGCACGGCTCAGGCGGCGGACCGTGTGCCCGGCCCGCTCGAGCTCCTGGACGATCAGGCGTCCGATGGTTCCCGTGGCTCCGAGCACAGCGATGTCCATGGCTTCACCGTAGGCCGGTTCCCGTGCGAGGGCCAGGGGGCCCCGCCGTATCATCGGGCGGCGGGGGAGCTGAAAGCTCCCCTCCGAGCCCGACCTCGCCTCCGATGCCTCGGTCCGGCGTCTCGCTTCGCCGGGCGCGCTTCCGCTTTCCCCAGTACGCGGCGATCGGTACCCCGATGAACAGGATGGCGAGCATGATGGCACGTTCGATATCCATGGCGTCGAACCCTCCCCCATGCGCTCACCGCACAGCTGTCGATCCACCTCCCGAGCGTACCGGCCCCTCACCGTCTCCGCTGCTCATCGCTGCCGGAGCACGCCTCCGAATGCCGGGGCGAGCTCCGAGTCCCGTCCCTCACCCCAGGCGCACGAAGGCGCGGAGCCCTGCGGGATGGTCGTGGACCTCCGTGAGGCCGAGGGCCTCGTAGAAGGCGCGCTGGCCGGGCTCGGCATCGGTCAGCAGGACGTGCTGGCGCAGCTGCGCGAAGGGGGCGAGGGCCGCCTCCACGAGATCGCGTCCGACGCCCCGGCCCTGTTCGGAGGGACGCACGAGCACGTCCTGCAGGTAGGCGATCGTGGCGCGGTCGCTGAGGACGCGGGCGAGGCCGATCAGCTGCCCGTCCCGACGTGCGGTGACCACGCGGGTGCTGCCGGCGAGCGCCGCGTCGAGGGTCTGCGGCTCCTGCGTGTAGCTGCTCCAGCCGACCGCGTCGTAGAGGGCGAGCACGTCCGGGAGCGCCGGGATCTCCGCGCTGATCCGGACCGATGCGCCGTCGCCCGTCGGTGCCGCGGCCGGTGCGCTCTCGCGCCAGTCGGCGTTCACGAGCTGGAAGAGGCGGCAGTCCGCCCACCGGCCGCCCAGGCGCAGGTACTGCGGGGCGAGGCCGTACTCCGCGAAGCCGCAGCGCTCGAGCACGCGCACGCTCGCCGTGTTGCCGACCTGCACCTCCGCCTGCAGACGATGCAGGCCGAACCCGCCGAAGGCGATGCCGACGGCGGCACGCACCGCCGCCGTCGCGACGCCGCGACCGGTGTGCGCGCGGTCGACCCAGTACCCGAGGGAGGCGGAGGAGAAGGCGCCGCGGACCACCCCGTTGATGCTGAGCCGCCCGACGAGCACCTCCTCGCCGGCCTCCTCGAGCAGGATTCCCAGCGGCGCGCCCTGCCCGGCTTCCGCGGCGGAGAGGGCCCCGGCGATCATGGTGCGCTGGCCGGTCTCGGTGAACCAGTCCTCGCCGCGCACCGGGGCCCCGACCAGGAGCTCCGCACGGTTGCGGCGCTCGAGATCGACCAGCCGCGGGGCATCGGCGAGCTCAAGGGGCCGCAGGCGGACGGTGGGATCGGAGCGATCGGCGGGCGAGGTCACCTGCCCATCGTGCCACCGGCCGATAGGCTGGCAGGACCGTCCCCGACAGATCTGGAGCTGCCGTGTCCGAGCGGGCTTGCGTGTTCATCGACTTCGACGGGACGTTCGCCGAGCACGGCGTCGCCCCGCGCGAGCACGGCGAGGCCGTGCTGCGGGCCCGCGCGAACGGGCACACGGTGCTGCTGTGCACGGGCCGGCCCGCCTCGATCGTCGCGGCCGATGTGCAGGAGCTCTTCGACGGGCTCGTCGCCTCCGCGGGGGCGCATGTACGCGTCGGAGCGGAGCTGCTGCGCGACGACCGCTTCCCCGCGGAGCTCGCACGGACGACGACGCAGCTTCTGCTCGAGGCCGGGGCGACCTTCGCGCTCGAGGCCCCGGAGGCGATCTACTGCACGCCGGACATCGCCGCGGAGATCCAGGAGCGCGTGGACGGCGGTGTGCAGGAGCCGCGGGGCGGGTTCGGGCGCGGTCCGCGGGACATCCTCGACGCCGTCGTCCTGCCCGATGACCTCACCTCGTGCTCCTACGCGAAGATCTCCGTATGGGGCTCCCCCGTGCCGGTCTCCGAGATCGCGGATCGCGCGGGAGAGCTGGTCGGCGCACTGCCGAACTCGATCTCCGACGACGGCATGCACTCCGGGGAGCTGCACCTGCTCGCGATCGACAAGGCCGATGGGATCCGCCAGGTCGCCGCGCATCTGGGCGTCGACATGGCGGCGACGGTCGGGATCGGCGACGGCATGAACGACGTGGGCATGCTGCGTGCGGCCGGCACCGGCGTCGGGATCGGGGGCTCCGCGCCCGCGGTCCTCGCGGCCGCGGACCTGCTGGTCCCCGGGCCGCGCGAGCACGGCATCGTCGCGGCCTTCTCGCGTCTGGGTCTCATCTGAGGGACGGCATCCGAGCGGCCCCGCGGTCCCTCAGCCGCCGCGGGTACCGTGGTGCCGCACCCCGGCGGCCGCCCGGCCGCCGCACGTCCGCGAGGAGCACACGTGTCAGTCCTGAAGGCCACCGGCGTCTCCCTCGGCTTCGGAGGACCTGACGTCCTCGAGAACGTGAGCATCGAGGTGACCAGCGGCGCTGCGCCGGTCGGGCTGATCGGCCCCTCGGGCGGCGGGAAGACGACGCTGCTGCACATCCTCGCGGGCACGCAGAAGCTGATCCGCGGCTCCGTCACCTTCGAGGGCCGCTCGGTCGCGAAGCTGCGTCTGCGCTCCAAGAGCGAGTTCTCCGCCCGGGTGCGCGCCGTCTCGCAGTACTCGATGACGATCACCGATCCGCGGGAGACCGCGGAGATCCGTCTGCGTCAGGCGCTCAAGACGGCCCGCAAGGGCGGACGCACCCACGGCACCAGCATCGAGGACATGCTCGCCGCCGTCGGGCTGGACATGAGCGCCGCACGCCGGCCGATGTCGACGCTGTCCGGCGGGGAGCGCCAGCGCGTCGCCCTCGCCGCGGCGCTCGCGACCCGGCCCGAGATCCTGCTGCTGGACGAGCCGCTGACGGCGCTGGACCCGCACAGCCGGACCTCGATGACCACGCATCTGCGAGAGCTGATCGAGCGCCTGGGCATCGGCGTGCTCATCGCCTCCCACGACCTCGAGCTGGTCGAGCGCCTGTGCCCCACCGTGCACGCCCTCGTGGGCGGTCAGCTGCTGCCGGCCGCCCCGCTGCGCGAGGTGCTGCGCGATCCCGAGCACCCCGACCTCGCCGAGCTCGCCGCCGCCGCGCCCCTGGCCGTCTCCCGCTTCCGCTGACGCAGGCCCGCTCAGCGGTGGTGGGCGTGCTCGTAGCGGCGCAGGCGCAGCAGCGGCACCAGCCATCCCGCGTAGCGGGCCCGGTGCGCCGCAAGGCCCGGCACCTGCGGCGGGTCGGGGCGGCGGGCGCCGTCGACGAAGAAGCCGAGGAATGCGGTGAGCACGTCGGTCGCGACGGAGCGCGGCACGCCGTGGTGGTCCATCAGCTCGTCGATGCGGCCGGAGACTCCGAGCGCCCCGTCGCGGTCGTCGACGGTGCCCAGCAGCAGCAGCGCGTCGAGCCAGGCCGCACCGCGGCAGGCGTGCGCCCAGTCGATGACGCTCACGCCGCCGCCGGGCGCGATGAGCAGGTTGTCGGAGCGCAGGTCCAGGTGGCAGAGGGTCTCGCCGTCGACGGCGGCGATCGCGCGGCGCTCCGCCTCGACCAGCTGCGGCAGGTGCTCCGCGAGCCACGGGTCCAGGCCCGCCGGCGGGTCCGCATCCACGCGTGCGAAGCCGTGGAAGTCATGGGCCAGCGACTCGGAGGCCGTCCCCAGCCCCGGGACGGGACAGGGCGTCGCCTCCGAACGGAGCACGTCGAGCGCCTCGAGGACGTGCTCGAGGTCCTGCACGTCCCAGGGCAGCGAGGGCGTGGCCCCCGCCCCCACCTCGGTGACCAGCACGAACCAGTCGCCGTCCTCGAACGCGTCGACATAAGCGGGGACGGGGGCGGCGCTGGGGATCCGGGCGAGGGTCGCGGCCTCGCGACGGTTCATCGTCACCGATGCCGGATTGTCCTCGGCGCGGACGGCCTTCACGAACAGGCGCCTGCCGTTGTCGGCGCCGACGACCTCCGCCGTCGACGGGGAGAAGCCGCCGCTGCAGGGCACGGTCCAGGCGACCTCGCCGCCCAGGCGATGCTCGATGCGTCCGCGGACGGTCTCGGGAAGGTCGCTCCATCGCAGCCGTGTGCTCATGGCCCCATGGTCCCACCCCGGCGCCGCTGTGACCAGCAGCTCACTCGAGCTCGTCCTCGACCCCTCCGAGGCGACGCCGGATGAGCTCCCGCTCCCCCGCGTTCCCGACCAGGGCGAGGGCCGCTCGGTACGCCTCCGCCGCATCCGCCCTCCGCCCCAGCTCCTCGAGCGTGATCGCCCGCGCCAGATGGTAGGGGTGGTGGCGGGCGAGCTCGGGCTCCCGGCCGAGCCCGTCCAGCAGCACGAGCCCGGCCGCCATCCCGTCGCGCCGCCCCACGGCGACAGCACGGTTCATGCGCACGACGGGCCCGGAATCGTGGTGCAGCAGCAGGTCGTAGAGGGCGACGATCTGCGCCCAGTCCGTCTGCGCGAAGTCGGCGGCCTCGCCGTGGACGGCGGCGATCGCCGCCTGGATCGTCCAGCGGCCGGCGCCGGGAGCGGCGGCTGCCCGCTCGGCGAGGCCGATGCCCTCGGCGAGCAGGTCGCGGTCCCATCGGCTGCGGTCCTGCTCCTCGAGCGGGACCGGGAGGCCGTCCGCGAGCCGCGCCGGCGCCCGCGCCTCGGTGAGCAGCAGCAGGGCGAGCAGACCCGTCGCCTCCGCCGATCCGGGCTCGAGGCGGTGGAGGATCCGGGCGAGCCGGATCGCCTCCCCGGTCAGCTCCGCCCGCAGCGGGGAATCGCCGGAGCTCGCGGCATAGCCCTCGGTGAACACGAGCGAGATCGCGGTGAGCACCAGCGGCAGACGGCCCGCCCGCTCCGCCGGGTCCTCGGGCACGCGCAGCGGGATCCCGGCCCGGCGGATCCGCGCCTTGGCCCTCGTGATGCGCGCCTGGAGCGTCGGCACCGGGATGAGCAGCGCCTCGGCGACCTCGGCCGTGGTCAGGCCGCCGACGAACCGCAGCATGAGCGCGATCCGGTCCGCGGGGGCGAGCGCCGGATGGCAGGACCCCATGAGCATCGCGAGGCGGTCATCGGGCAGGTCTCCCGCCGCGAGCATCGCCGCATCGGCCGGCGGAGCGGCCCGCTCCCCGTGCTCGATCCGCAGCCGCGCGAGGCGGCGCGCGGCCGCGGCATCGCTGCGCACCCGGTCCAGCGCCCGGTTCTGCGCCGTCCGGGTCAGCCAGGCGAGAGGGCTCGCGGGCACCCCGTCGCGGGGCCAGGTGCGCAGCGCCGCCTCCATCGCCTCCTGGGCGGCGTCCTCGGCGAGGTCGAGATCGCCGAAGCGCCGCACCAGCAGGGCGAGCAGCCGGGTGTGCTCCTCGCGGTGGAGGCCGACGAGGACGGCATCCGGGGGCGCCGCCGCGTCCATCGGCGGCTCAGAACTCCACGACGGGCCGGACCTCGACGCGGCCGCCGATCGCGCCGGGGCAGCGGCGCGCCCAGCGCAGGGCCTCGTCGAGATCAGCGACGTCGAGCACGAACGTCCCGCCCACGAACTCCCGGCTCTCCGCATAGGGGCCGGCCGTCACGACCGGCTCCGCGTCCCGGGAGGCGCGGGTGACGCTCGTGCCGGTCTCGGGGCCGTCGAGCGCGTCGCCGCCGGCGAGCACACCGGCCCTCTGCAGCTCGGCGTCGAAGGCCATGAACTCCTCAGGGCCCGGGGCGTCGTCCTCCCCGCAGCTGGGCCCGTCCAGGTTCCCCATCATCAGCAGCACGTACTTCATGGTCCATCTCCTTCATCGGTCCTTCATCGGCGACCGGGCCGGATGCCTCGATCACCACTATGACGAAGCAGCCGACTCCGGATCGACAGGCCGCCCGAAGATCTTCAGCACGACCGGGGATCCGTCCTCGCGGGTCTCCTCGGTGCTCTCCACATCCCGCAGATGCACGAAGCCGGCCTTCTCCGCGACCCGCGCCGAGGCCGGGTTGCGCGCATCGGCGCGGATCACGGCCCGCGTGCCGATGCCGCGCTCGCGGATGACCGCGCAGATCAGCTCGACCGCCCGGACGGCCACGCCGCGTCCGCGCATCCAGGGCGCGACGCCGTAGGCGATGTTGACGTCCCCCGCATCGAGGCCGTCGGCGACCTCGGGGTCGTAGTCGATGGTGCCGACGCAGCACCCCTCGGCCCAGATCCCGAAGGCCCGCTTGGCCCGGCCGGCCTCGGCGTCCCGCGCGAGCCGGTCGATATAGGCGGCGGTGCCCTCGACGGTGCTCTCGCCGCCGCTGAGCCAGCGCACCGTCAGCGCGTCCTCCGCCTCGACGATCGCGGGCGCGTCCGCGGGACGCAGCGGGGCCAGGGAGATCTCCATGACCCGACGGTACGTGACAGCCCCGGATCCGGGGGATTCCTGCATGGCGGACCGTCGGACCAGGCGCCTAGCATCGGGGCATGCGCTCCCTCATCACCCTGATCCTGAACATCATCTGGCTGGTGACCGCGGGCTGGTCGCTGTTCCTGGCCTACGTCATCGCCGGCGTCCTCGCCTGCATCTTCATCGTCACGATCCCCTTCGGCGTCGCGTCCTTCCGCATCGCCGGCTTCGTGCTGTGGCCCTTCGGCCGCGAGGTCGTGGACCGCCACCGCCCCAGCGCCGTGGGCACCATCGGCAACGTGATCTGGTTCGTCGTGGCCGGCTGGTGGCTGGCGCTCGGCCATGTGCTGACCGCAGTCGCACAGGCCGTCACGATCATCGGCATCCCGCTGGCCTGGGCGAACCTGAAGCTCATCCCCGTGACCTGCTTCCCCTTCGGCAAGGAGGTCGTCTCCTCCGACGACGCCCGCGCCGCCATGTTCCCGACCGCGCATTCCTGAGCGGCCGATGCGGCTGCTCGACGGCACCTCCGCCGGCACCTGGCTCCTGGCCCGCGCCGGGGACTGGGCGCGGGTGGACGGCGCGGCCGGGACCGGCTTCGAGGCCTACGCCCGGGTCCTCCACCCCGTCCGGGCCGAGCGAGGGGACCATGAGGAGGCCCGCTGGACGTGGGCGGAGGTCGCCCGCCGGAACAGGCGGACGATGCATCCGCTCGTGCAGTGGCGACGCCTGACCGAGGACGAGACGCTCCTCGAGTTCGAGGACGGCTGGCGGATCGACCAGCTCGAGGAGGGGCGCCTGCCCCTGGACGTGCTGGCCGCGATCGGCGAGCACCTCGCGGCCGCGACGCGCACGCCGCAGGAGCTGATCGCCGCGATCTGGGTGGGGCACGGAGAGCTGCACGGCTCGGCCCGTCCGTATGTGCAGGCCTCCACCGGCTGGCCCCCGCGAGTGCCGGGGCAGCGGGCCTGGGCGCACATCCGCGCCGCCGCCATGACCCGCGAGGAGCGGGAGACCGGAGCGGAGCGGAAGAGGCTGCGCCGCCGCCTGCGGCGCGGACCCTGGTTCGCCTGGCCCGGCCGGGAGATGCTCCTGTTCGCCACGAGCTCCGCCGAGCTCATGGGGCATGCGGCGCACCTCGAGGGGATCACCCCGCAGATGCTGTGGCCGCAGGGCCGCGAATGGGTGCTCGCCTCGGAGATCGACTGGGACTCCACGATCGTGGCCGGGCCCCGCGCGCTCGTCGACGCGGTCCTCGCCGATCCACGCCTCGAGGCGGTCGAGGTCCCGCCCGATGCGGACCTGACCTGGGAAGGAGACACGGTCAACCCGCCCCGGTGAGCCGTTCCCCCATCGGCCGCTCCCGATGCACCAGGATGGACCGGTGACGAATCAGCTCGCCTTCGACGCCGATGGCACCTTCACCATCGTGCAGTTCAACGACACCCAGGACACCCACACCACCGACCGCCGCACGATCGCGCTGATGCACGCGGTGCTCGAGGACGCCGACCCGGACCTCGTGGTCATCAACGGGGACGTCATCAGCGGTGGTCCCACGACGGAGCTCGAGGTCAAGCAGGCCCTCAACAACGTGGTGCTGCCGATGCAGGAGCGCGGCATCCCCTTCGCGGTCACCTTCGGCAACCACGACGAGGACTCGACGCCGCTGACCGGCCTCGACGAGACCGCCTACCTCGAGTTCCTGTCCCAGTACTCCTGCTGCGCGAACGCTCCGGGGGCCGCGGTCACCGGCACCGGCAACCAGGTGCTGCCGGTCCGCTCCGCGGCCGGGGACCGCGATGCCTTCGCCGTCTGGCTGCTGGACTCGGGACGGTACGCCCCGGAGCGGATCGCGGGCCAGGACCTGGAGGGCTACCCGTCCTGGGACTGGCTCCGATTCGACCAGGTCGAGTGGTACGCACGGACCTCCCGGGAGCTCGAGCAGCGCAACGGCGCCCTCGTGCCGGGTCTGATCTTCCAGCACATCGCGCTGTGGGAGCACCGCTTCGCGTGGTTCGGCGGGGTGGACCGCCGCACCGAGGAGGACCATGCGCGGGCGCGGCGGCGGCACGGGATCATCGGCGAGCGCAACGAGGAGGAGTGCCCGGGCCCCTTCAACTCGGGCCTGTTCAGCGCGCTGCTGCACCGCGGCGACGTGCGCGGGGTCTTCGTGGGCCACGACCACACGAACACGTACAGCGCGGACTACTACGGGGTCACCCTGGGCTACGGGCCGGGGACCGGCTTCGGCACCTACGGCCTGGGCGGCGAGGACGATCATCGGCTGCGCGGCGCCCGCGTGTTCCGCCTGACGCAGTCCGCCGGGGACGCCGCAGACGTCGCGATCGACACGGAGGCGGTGTTCGCGAGCTCCTACGGCATCGATCTCACGGCCGGCTACCAACCCTCGCAGCCCGCGCCCTTCCCCGCCGGGGTCCGATGAGCTCCGCGGTGCGGGCGGCCGCAGCCTATGACGCCCGCGCCGCGGAGTACGCGCAGCTGCTGGGGACGATGGAGGCGACCTCGCCGGAGGACCGCCGGCTCGTGGAGGCCTGGGCCGCGGAGGCCGAGGGGCCGCTGCTGGATCTGGGCTGCGGGCCGGGCCACTGGACCGCGCATCTGGCGGGCCGGGGGCATGACATCCTCGGCATGGATCCGGCGCCGGCCTTCCTCGCCCATGCCCGGCAGGCCCACCCGCAGGTGCGCTTCGAGGACGGCGGGCTCGAGGATCTCGATCCGGGGCGGCGCCGATGGGGCGGGATCCTCGCCTGGTACTCGCTCATCCACCGGGATCCGGGGCAGCTGCCGGGCGACCTCGCGCTCCTGCGGGCATGTCTGAGGCCGAGCGGCGAGCTCCTGATCGGCTTCTTCGACGCCGCGGAGGCGGGATGCGGGGAGTCGGAGCCCTTCGACCATGCGATCACGACCGCCCACCGCTGGCCTGCGGCGATGATGGCGGAGCTGCTCGCGCAGGCCGGTCTCGCCGTCGAACATGTCGAGCGCCGCACCGATCCGGGCGTGCGCCCGCATGCCGCGATCCGCGCCCGGCGCATGGGCCGATGAGCCGGGTCGTGATGCTGTGCGGGCCGGCGGGCGCCGGGAAGTCGACGCTCGCGCGGCAGCTCGAGGCGGAGGGCTGCGTGCGGCTCTCGATCGATGCGGAGGCCTGGGCGCGGGGGCACCGGGGCATGCCGATCCCTCCGGAGGCGCAGGCGGAGATCGTCGCCGACCTGCAGGATCGGCTGCTGGCGCTGATCCGCGAGGGTCGGGACGCGGTGCTGGACATGTCCTTCTGGTCGCGGGCGATGCGGGATGAGTGGCGCGCCCTGCTCGCCCCGACGGGGACGGTCCCCGAGCTCGTCCACCTCGTCGCGGAGCGCTCGACGGCCCTCGCCCGGGTCGCGGCGCGCTCCACCGGGCACGCCGACGACTTCCCGCTCGCACCCGCCCTCGCGGCCGCCTACTACGACGGCTTCGAGCCGCCCGAACCCGATGAGGGCCCGGTCGTGGTGGTGCGGACGGGGTGAGCGGCGCTTCGGCTCGGTACCGTACCGGCATGGATTCCCCCCTCCCTGCCGTGGACCGAGACGGCGCTCCTCATCCCTGTCCCGCATGTCGACCCCATCGTCGGGGAGCATCGCCGCGCCCTCGATCCGGCCGCAGCCGATGGGATTCCTGCGCATGTCACGGCGCTCTACCCTTTCATTCCCCTGGAGCGCATCACCGCGCGGGACCACGCAGAGCTGGAACACGTAATCGGCGCCGTCCCGACCATTCCCATCTCGGACGCACGGACGGCCTGGTTCGGAGACCAGGTCCTCTACCTGGAACTCGACCGGCCAGGACCGGTACATGCGCTGATCACCCGCCTGGCTGACGCGTTCCCCGACGCTCCACCATTCGCCGGGCGCATAGCGGTCGAAGACATCGTGCCGCACGTGACCATCGGCCAGGATCGACCTCTCGAGGAGCTGGAGCGGGCGGCCCACGACGTGGAAACTCAGCTCCCCTGGTCCCAGGTCCTCGACCGCGTCGAGCTCTGGGCGGGCCCGCCTGTCGCGGGTCGCACTGCTCCAGCGGCATGGTCCGTGCAGCAGAGCTACAGTCTGGGCCGCTGATCAATCCTCGGCACCGCCCCGCGGGTCACACGACCCGGAAGCCGTCCTCGTCGTGGATGAGCGTCTCGCCGTCGCGCAGGGCCCAGAACGGCTGGCCCGCCTCGGCGTAGCGGGCGGCGACCTCGCCGAGCAGCGCGGTCTCGGGATGACCCGGGGAGTCGAGGTGCGGGACGACGGGCCGGTCGAGCACGCCGAGGCCGTCGCGGCGCACCTCGCCGTGGACCTCGAGGGCATCCTCGATCGGGTCGCAGTGCTCGAGGCCGCGCAGCGACGGGGCGAGCACGCAGGGTCCTGCGCTGAACCCGCCGTAGAGGAATGCGTCGCGCCGCAGGCCCTCGACGATCAGGGCGTCCAGCCCGGATCGGGCGAGCGCCATGCGCAGAGTGAACACGTTCCCGCCGCGGACCCACAGGAAGTCGGGCTGCCCGAGGGCCTCGCCGATCGTGGTGGGGTCGTGCTCGCGCAGGTCGAGCTCGACCGCGTGCAACCCCAGCTCCGCGAGCGCGGCGATCTGCCGCACCGTGTCCGCGGCGCGCCGCTCCTGGTCCCCGCCGTCGAGGGCGTTCGCGATGACGAATCCGCGCCGCTCGCCGCCCACGGCCCCCGCGAGCAGGTCCGGGCGGTTCCCGAGCTGGTACGAGGACAGGTGCAGGCGCATCTCAGTACCCCGTGCTCCCATCGGTCGCCTCGCGCAGCAGGTCCATATGACCCAGGTGGCGGGCGTACTCCTCGATGAGGTGGGTGAGGATCCAGCGGAGGTTCAGCTGCTCGCCGCGGCGCAGGCCGCGGACGGGGCCGGCGAGGTCGCCCCAGGAGGCGGCCGCCTCGCGGGAGCGGGCGACCTCCGCGCGGTAGGCGGCGAGGTCCTCGGCGGCGGTCTGCGCGGAGGCCTGCTCGATGTCGCCGTCGGGGTCCTCCCGCGTGCTGTACAGGTCCGCCACGTCCTCGCCGTGCAGGACCTCCCGCAGCCAGTACGCCTCGACCTCGGTGAGGTGGCGGAGGATCCCCATCAGGCTGAGGTTCGAGGGCGGGACGGCGCGCCGGCACAGCTGCTCGGCGGTGAGGCCCGCGACCTTGATCAGGGCCGTCTCGCGGTACATGTCGAGCCAGGCGTCGAGGAGCTCCCGCTCCCCTCCCAGCAGCGGCATGGTCGCGCTCATCGGGCGGGTGTCCTCGTAGACGGGAAGCACGGGTGCGGTGGTGTCCATGCCTCGAGGGTGCCATGGCGGGGAGGCCGCGGGCGAGGGGAATTCCCGGTCAGCGCGCCGGTCTCACCGGCACCGGTCGGCTCGGCAGCGAGACTGCGGTGTCGAAGTCCTTGCTGGCCATGGCCCGCTCGCCCATCGTGATCAGATCCAGCACGTCGAGCGACACATAGGCGCGGCGATTCCTCCCGATGGAGAGCGTCTCGAGCAATCCGTAGTCCGTCAACTGCTGGAGCGCGTTCTGCGCGGCTGTCGTGTTCACACCGTGCATACGGGTGACGGTCGCCGTGGTGAGCACAGGCGTCCCCGGAAGGGCATCGAGGATCATCGACAGCGCGGAGTCCCTCCGCGTCGCTCGCACCTTTCCATCGCGCTGTCGGCCGGTTGTGACCGTCGCCTCCCAATCGCTGCGGAGCTCTCCGAGCCGCTGCTCCAGCTTCGCCGCCTGCTGCGCGGCGATGGTCACCGCTTCTGCGAAGACGCGGATCCATGCATCGAGCCCGACCTGTGCCTCGGGGACATTCGCAGTTCCGTCCCACCGAAACGCTGTGAGGCCCTCGATGTACCTCTCGTGGAGCGTCGCGAGCACGAGGCTGACGGGGAGGATCGCGTCCGCCGTGAGCCCTCTGCGCGTGAGCACGGTATGGATCAGCGCACGTCCGACTCTCCCGTTTCCGTCCGGGAACGGATGGATCGTCTCGAACTGAGCGTGCACCAGGGCAGCTTGGATGATCGGCGAGTGCGCGGCGCCGTTCATGTAGCGGACGAGATCATCGAGGAGCTCTGGGACGTCCTCCGGGGCCGGGGGGACATGCGCGGCTTCCAAAGGGTGGTAGGCAGATCCGCCGATCCAGTTCTGCATCCCCCGGATTCCTTGGAGATCCGGGACCGCCACCAGCGTCCGTTGGAGCCGTTCGACGTCGGCGACGCTCACGATCTCCTCGCCCGCCATCGAGTCCGATGCCTCCCGGACGATGGTCATATTCCGCGCGACCTCCTGGGCCGCCTCCGACAATCCCCGCACCTCCTCGTCCTGGCCCAGCTCGGCAAGGGCGACGTTGCGGGGGCTCGGAGCGATGCCTTCGATGTACGAGGATGCGATCGCTTCGGAGCGGAGGAGGAATCGTGCGACGAGTCCGAGATCCTTGTGCGCGCTGCGGTTGAGCGCGAGTACGGCGCGCTCAGCGCTCGCGACGGTCGCATCGGTCTCCGGGCTCACAGACAGGGCGACGTCTCCGAGAAGCGTCGGCGTGTACGTCCGGTACTCCCCGGAACGCCGCTCACGTCGAGGGATGCCGGACTCGTGAGGGTTCGACCAGTAGCGCTGATCCCAACGACCCATCGCAAGCTCCTAGAGTGGCTCGTTCCTTCAAGTGCGCCCACTATAAGCTCTGTAGTGGGATCAATCGAGAGGCTTCACACCTTAGGAGAGATCAGCGCCAGCGGGGCGAGGACGCCCCGTATCGGCCGATGGGCCCGCTGACCTGCGCGCCGTCGATCAGGATCGGCGGCGGGACCGCCCGCACGCGGCCGTGCGGGGTCTCGAGCTCGATCAGCCCCGCGCCGGTCCCGGCGGTCTCCGGGGCGGCGCCACCCGCGCCGCCCCGGCCCAGCAGATCGGTCGCGGCGCCCAGCAGGCTCGCCCGGATGATCCCGCCGCGGCCGGCGGCGAGCAGGTCCAGGACGGCGGCGGCGAGGCGGAACCCGGTGGCGTGGTCGAGGGCCTGCACGGGAAGCGCTCCCGGCCTGCCGTCCTCGCCGCAGATCACCGCGATCCCGGTCGCGGCCTGCACGATCGAGTCGAAGCCGGCATGCCCGCCCCACGGACCGCGGCTCCCCCAGGCGGACAGCGTCCCGACCACGAGGCCGGGGTGCGCGGCGGCGAGCGCGTCCGGGGCGAGGCCGAACCGGTCGAGCGTCCCGGGCCTGTACCCGAGCAGCACGACATCGGCGTCCGGCAGCAGCTGCTCGTGCAGGAGCGCGGCATCGACGCGGAGGTCGAGGAGCGCGGAGCGCTTGCCCATCCCGGTGGACAGGTGCTGGTCGAGGATCTCGGGGCGGTGCGGGGGATCGATCCGCAGCACCTCCGCCCCGAGGCATCCGAGCAGCTGGGACGCGGTGGGGCCGGCGATCACCCGGGTCAGGTCGAGGACGCGGATGCCCGCGAGCGGGGTCGCGGCGCGGGAGCCGTCGGGGCCGCGGCGGAGCGGCTGCGCCGGTCGAGCCGCAGCAGCGCCCGCGGTGACCTGCACCCAGTGCTCGTCGGCCATCGCCCGGGCCTGTGGATGCACCCGCCACTGCTCCGGCGTGCGGACGGCGGCGGCCACGCCTCCGGCCGCGATCACGCGCTCCTCCGTCTCGAGCGCGGGCAGGCGGGAGATCACCCGTGCCACCACGTCCCGTCCCGCCGCCGCCCCCAGGCCGAGGGCCGTACGGATCGCCGCGGCGTGGTGGGGATAGTTGCCGTGCAGCCGCACCCACCCGTCCCGTGCGGGCAGGAATCCGGACAGCGGCGCCCATGCCTGCGCCGGTTCGCCGTCGATGCGCAGATGGTCGATCGCCGCAAAGGACCGGCCCACGGCCTCCGGCGGCACGGCCACGTCGAGGTCGGCTCCGCGCACCGCCGCAAGCGCCCGCACCGCCCGGGCCGCCTCATGCACGGCGCCGAGCGCGAGGCCGTCCACATCGAGGGGCCCGTCCCAGAGCCGATCCGTCGTCGCTCCCATCCCGGCAGGATATTCCGTTGCCCCGAGCCCCGCCCGGCTCCTAGCGTCGGGGCCATGCACCTGGATCCTGCTCTGCCGCCCGCCGCCCTCCTGACCGGCGTGGGACGCCGCCGAGGGATCGGCGCCGCGATCGCGCGCGGTCTCGCCGAGGACGGCGTCGACCTCGCCCTGTCGTACTCCCCCGCCTATGACGTGCGCGTCAACGACGAGCCCTCCGATGTCGAGGAGCTCGCCGCGGAGCTGCGCGACCTGGGCCGCCGCGTCGTCCTCATCCCCGGGGACCTGTCGGATCCCGCGCATCCTGCGGACGCCGTGGACCGCGCGAGGGCGGAGCTGGGACCGCTGGGAGCGCTCGTCATGGCGCACTGCGAGTCGGTGAACTCCTCGATCCTCGACACGAGCGTGGAGAGCTTCGACCGGCACTACGCCGTGAACGTGCGCGCGACGTGGCTGCTGCTGAAGGCCTTCGCGGAGCAGGTCGCATCTGGCCGCGACACCCCTGGCGGCGCCGCCATCGCGCTGACCAGCGACCACACCGTCCACAACCTGCCCTACGGGGCGACGAAGGGGGCGCTGGACCGCCTGGTGCTCGCCGGCACGCATGAGCTCGCCGATCGCGGGATCCGCACCAACGTCATCAACCCCGGTCCCATCGACACCGGCTGGATGAGCGATGAGGTCCGGGCCGCCGGGACGGCGCAGACGCCCGCCGGGCGCCTCGGGGAGACCTCCACGGTCGCGGACCTGGTGCGCTTCCTCCTCTCCGAGCAGGGGTCCTGGATGCGCGGGCAGCTGCTCTACTCCAACGGCGGCTTCGCGACGCCCGCGCTCTGATGCCCGGCCCTGCCGCGCAGCTCCCTGCCGGGGCGGCGGAGGCCCTGCTCCGCTGGGACTGCCGGGCCGATGGCGATCTGCTGCGCGGCGGCATGTCCGTCGTGCTGCCGGTGCGCCGCGGCGACGAGCCCCTCATGCTGAAGCTCCTCCCCGCGGAGGCGGCGCGCCTCGAGGCCCTCGCCCTGGCGGCGTTCCCTCGGGACGCCGCGGTGGAGTGCCTCGCGCACGATGCCGAGCTCGGCGCCCTGCTGCTCGAGCGGCTCTCCGCCCGCTCCCTCGCCGGGGAGGCGACGGACCTGTCGATCACCGTGCAGGCCGATCTCGCACGGCGCCTCGCGGTCGCCGCCCCTGCTGTGCCCGGCGCCGAGGAGATCCCGCCGCTGAGCGCCGATGCCTGGCTCGCGCATCTCGCGTCGCAGCGCGCAGAAGCCCCTCGGGTCCTCTCCGCTCGCGCTCTCGGGGCCGCCCGCGAGGCGATCACGAGCCTGGACGAGGAGCCCTGCCCGACGATGACCCACGGCGACCTGCATGCCCGCAACGTCCACCTCGACGACGACGGATGCTGGCGAGCGCTCGATCCGACACCGCGCCGGGGCACGATCGCCCACGAGAGCCATACGGTGGTCCTCGAGCGGGACCGCTTCGAGGAGCTGATCTCCGCCGGGCCCGCGGAGCTGCGGCGGCGGCTGGACCTGTTCGCGGAGGTCGCCGGGGTCGACGCCGCGCTCGCGCGCCGGCTGTGCCAGGCGCGGGCGGTCAGCTCCGCGCTGCACGAGGCCGTGCACGGCCCCGCCGCCCTCACGGGGGCGCTGACGTGGATGGCGGAGACCCTCGCGGCCGTCGGGGACTAGGATCCTGGGGTCCCGCACCTCCTCGAGAAGAGTTCCCGCATGCCCGATCCCGGCGCTTCCGGAAGCACGCAGTACGCGCAGCAGCAGAACGCGGTGCTCCACAGGACCCTGGGGCGCTTCGACATCATCTTCATCGTCGTCTCCGCCGTGGTGGGGCTCGAGATGCTCGGCTCGGTCTCGGCGCAGGGCGCCGAGACGTTCACGTGGCTGGTCTTCCTGATCATCGTGTTCCTCGTCCCGTATGCGCTGATCTTCGCGGAGACCGGGTCGGCGTTCATCGGCGAAGGCGGCGTGTACCTGTGGGTGCGGCAGGCCTTCGGACGCCCCGCGGCAGCCGTGGCCTCGGCGTTCACCTGGATCACGCAGCCGGTGTGGGTGGGCGGCTCGATGGCGTTCCTGAACGCGGAGGCGGCGCGCGAGCATCTGGTGCCCTTCGCGGAGGGCTCGGCGACCGACTACGCCTTCAAGATCCTGTTCATCTGGCTGACGGTGCTCGCGGCCGTGCTCTCGCTGCGCCGTGCGAAATGGATCCCGACGATGGGCGCGGTCTGCAAGATCGTGTTCCTGCTGCTGTTCGTGCTCACGGCCGTGGTGTACGCGGCCCGCCATGGCATCCAGGACCTGCCGCTGGGCGGCTTCGCGCCGACGCTGACGGGCTTCATCACCCTCATCCCGCTGCTGCTGTTCGCGTTCCTGGGCTTCGAGTCCGGGTCCAGCGCCTCGGGGGAGATGAAGGACGCGACGAGGGACGTCGCCTTCTCGGTGCTGCGCTCCTCTGCGATGGCCGGCGTGCTCTACCTGATCCCGGTGTTCACGATCCTGCTGGTCATCCCGCATTCGGATATCGACGGGGTCTCCGGCCTGATCACGGCCGTCGCGACCGTGTTCTCGGTGTACGGGGGCGCGGCACCGGCGGTGCTCACCGCCGCCGTGGTGCTGTTCCTGCTGGCGAACATCGGCCAGGGCGCGGCGTGGATGATCATGTCCGACCGCATGCAGGCGATCGCCGCGGCGGACGGCTCCTTCTTCGGCGGCTTCTTCGGGAAGTTCCATCGGACGCTGGGCACGCCGATCCGCGTGAACCTGCTGTCGGGGGTCATCTCGACGGTGTTCATGATCGCGGCGATGCAGCTGACCGGATCGAGCGCGGCGCTGTTCGACGTGGTCCTGTCCGTCGCGATCACGACGTACCTGTTCAGCTATCTGATCGTCATCCCGGCCGCGGTCCGGCTGCGGCTGCGTCATCCGGAGGTGCCGCGGCCCTTCCGCGTGCCCGGCCCGAATGCGGTGTTCGTCGCCTTCGGCGTGGTCACGACCGGTTTCGTGGCGCTCGGGTCCTGGGTGTCGATCTTCCCGGGAACCCTCGAGGCGCTGCTGGGCCTGCCGGTCGACTTCTCGACCGCGATGGGGGTGCCGTACGCCGCGTTCGAGGCGCTCACCCTGGGCACGCTCGGCTTCATCATCGCGATCGCGCTCATCGGCTATGTCGCCGGGCGACGGCTGCGGGGGGACATGGCCTCCCCGACGGACCGGGTGGGATGATCGCCGCATGCGCCTGTGGAGCCTCGACCCTGCGATCCTCGACCGCGCCGCGCTCGTCGCGGGCTGGCGCGAGGCGCTGCTCGCGCAGAAGGTGCTGGCCGGGGGCACCCGCGGCTACCGGCATCATCCCCAGCTGCGCCGCTTCCAGGAGCAGGACGATCCGCTCGCATCGGTCGGCGCCTACCTCGTGGGGCTGCAGCGGGCGGCGACAGCCCGCGGGTACCGCTTCGACGCGACGCGGATCCTGCGCCCGGAGCACGCCGACGACGTCCCGAGGATCCCGGTCACCGCAGGGCAGCTCGCCTACGAGCGGGAGCATCTGCGCGCCAAGGTGAGCGTGCGCGAGCCGGGCTGGCTGCCGCGCCTGCCGGCGGACGGTGCGCCCGTCCCGGCTCATCCGCTGCTGGAGACCGTGCCCGGCCCCGTCGAGGACTGGGAGGTCGTGGCTCCCTGAACCCGGATGCGGCGCGGGGCAGGATCGCGCCGCATCACGAGCATCGATGCGGCGCGTCCTGCCCCTCGGCTGCGGGTCAGTGGTCGTGACCCTCGTGGTCGTGGCCCTCGTGGTCATGCTCCTCGGCGCCGCCGGCATCGGACGCGTGGTCGTGACCCTCGTGGTCATGCCCCTCGCCCTCCGCATGCTCCCCGGCGACGTCGTACTCCCCGGAGGCGGTCCCGGTGGTCACCTGGATCTCATGGGGGACGACGGGGAGGTCGAGCTCGCGGTAGATCTCGCCGCTGGCCACGTCGACCATGGACAGCTTCTTCGTCGCGGGGTCGACGACGAAGGCGGTGCCGTCGGCGACGGCGAGCATCGGCCCCGGGGTCTGCCACTCCTCCGGCTCCTCCCACGCGCCCATGACGGGGACCTCGTGGATGATGGCGCCGGTGTCGGGATCGATGATGTTCAGCTCGCCGTCAGCGGTGAGGACGAGCGCCTCCCCGGCGGGCCCGCGATCCAGGGAACGGAACCAGTAGGTCGAACCGAGCTCGACGGTCCGCATCGTGTCGGCCCGCGTGTCGATCAGCGCGATCGAGGTGGGGTGCTCGGTCCCGCCCGCGGGCTCGGCCTCGACCTTGTTGTCGGCCAGCACGACGGGCGATGCCTCGGAGCCCTTCTGGTTGCCGGAGCGCTGGTAGTCGCCGTCGACGGCGACCTTGTGGAAAGCGCCGTCGCGGTAGACGACCGGACCGTTCTCGCAGCCCAGCGTGACGACGTCCCCGGACTCGGTGGGCTGGGCGGCGGCCTCCCCGTGGACGCCCGGGCAGTCGTCGGTGCGGGCGATCTCGTTCCCCTCGGCGTCCTCGACGAGGACGGTCGTGCGGGAGTCGGCGGTGCCTTCCGTGCGGAGCATGCCGCCGTCCTCGAGGGGCACCGCGACCCCGTGGTGCGGGGCGTCGGAGGCGGTGGTCTGGACCTCGCCGAGCGTGCCCTCGGCGAGACCCGCCGGGTCGAAGGTCGTGATCTCGCCGGTGCCGTCAGCGAACAGAGAGGTCCGCGCGCCGTGGGGGACGATGTGTCCGGGCTCGGAGGCCTCGACCTGGAGGCCGGTGAGGGCGGGGTCGACGGTGAAGTAGTGGGAGTGGTCGCCGTGGGCCTGCGCGTACAGGCCGGTGTCGTAGATCCGGAAGCCGCCTGCCCCGGCGGTGACGACGTGGCGTCCGTCCCCGGCCGGGCCCAGACGCGTGTACCCCTCGAGCTCCGCGGAGCCGAGGACGGCGCCGTCTGCGGAGTCGATGGTGGTGATCCCGCCGTCGTGGGCGAGGGTGATCCGCGGCGTGAGCGCTCCGACCTCGACGGGCTCCGCCTTCTGCGTCGCATCGGCCGCCGTGGCGTCCCCGGCGCCGGCCTCGTCGGGGGCGGAGGTCCCGCCGCATGCGGCGAGGGCGAGGACGCCGAGCAGGGCGAGTGCCGACTTCTTCACGAGAATGGTTCTCATCGTATGCATGGAGAGAACCTAGCACAGCCTGAGAACCTTTCTCATCATCGGGAGGGGTCGTCTCACCAGGTAGCGTGAGCGGGTCGAGAGGAGGAGCCCATGCTCCCTGTGATCACCGCGATCGCGACGATCGCCCTGGGTCTGACCCTCCTCCTCGGAGGGTTCTCGACCGCGACCACGGTCATGCTCGGCGGGACGGGGCTCGTCCTGCTCGGAGCGCTCGTGCTGCTGGGCGTCGTGACCGTGCCGGGAGCATCCGGCCGCATCGGCATCCGGATCGGCGCCGGGCTCACGGTCCTCCTCGGCGGCGGGGCGGCCCTCCTGGGCCCCGGAATCGGCATACGTGTCCTCGTCGGGATCGTCGCCGCCGGGCTCCTGCTCCTCGGCGCCGATACGGCCCGACGTCGCTGGCGCGGCGGAACCCGGCTCCGCCGCGCCTCGGATCTGCTGCTCCTGGCGGCGTGCGGGATCCTCGGCCTGCTCGCGATCGACAGCTGGCCGGTTCTCGCGGTCGCCGCGGGCCGCCTGGTCATCGGCGCGGGGCTCGCGGTCCTGGGCCTGCTCGCGCTGCGGAGCAAGCGCACATCCCGGGAACAGCCGAACGCGGCCAGGGGACGGCTGCGCCTGACCGCGGCCTGCACGGCCCTGCTCTGCGCCGTCGGCCTCGCCGTCACCAGCACCGCGTTGCTGGGGGCCGGGCCGCGTCCCGCCCCCGACGCCTTCGCCGCCGCGCCCCAGGACGTCCCCGCCGAGCCCGGGCGGCTCCTGCGGGTCGAGCCGTTCACGACCGCGGTGCCCGCAGGAGCCGAGGCCTGGCGGATCCTGTACACGACCACGACGCAGGACGGCGCCCCGGCGCTCGCGACCGGCCTCGTCCTCGCTCCGGAGGACCGCGGCGCGCAGCCGCTGCCCCTGCTCAGCATCGCCCACGGAACGACGGGCGTCTCTTCCCGATGCGCCCCGTCGCTGAGCACCGCTCCCTTCGGCGACGGTGCCCAGGAGGCGCTGTTCGCGATGGTGACCGAGCACGGCTGGGCGGGAGTGCTCACCGACTACGTCGGCCTCGGCACCGCAGGACCCCACCCCTACCTGATCGGCCCGGCCGAGGGCCGCAGCGTGCTGGACGCCTCCCGCGCCGCCCGCGAGCTCACGCATCTCGACCTCAGCAGCACCACCGTCCTCTGGGGGCACTCGCAGGGAGGCCACGCCGCCCTCTGGGCAGGGCAGATCGCGCCGGAGTACGCCCCGGACCTGCAGATCGCCGGGATCGCCGCGCTCGCCCCCGCGACCGATCTGGAAGCGCTCGCGGAGGCGTCGAAGAACGACATGGGGGGCCGGACCATCGCCCCCTACATCGCGAGCTCCTGGGACGCCGTCCATCCGGAGCTCGGGCTGCGCGACCGGCTCACGCCGGGGACCGCCGGCGACGTCGACCGGATCGCTCAGCTGTGCTTCACCGATCACGATGCGATCGCGGCGCTGCTACGCGGCAGTCAGATCCCCGTGCAGGTCCTGCCCGATGCGCAGCTGCAGGGCCCGCTCGGCGACCTGCTGCGCGAGAACACGCCGACCGGCCCCTTCCCCGCCCCGGTCCTCGTCGCCCAGGGGGACGCGGACCCGCTCGTGCGGCCCCGCATGCAGGAGGACTGGGTCATGCGGCGCTGCGCCGACGGGATCCCGATCGACTACCGGGCCGTGCCCGGGCGCGGCCACGTCGAGCGGGTCGCCGCGGATTCCCCGATCAACGACCCGCTCGTCGCCTGGACGCTCGATCGGTGGGACGGTGACGCCGCGACGCCGACCTGCGGCGCCCGATGAGCACATCGGCCCAGGCGCTCGAGCAGGCCTGGCGCAGCGGCGTCCTGATCCCCGGCGCCGCCGCTCCCGGGGCGCAGGCGCGGGTCCGCATCGGCCGGCTCGGACGCGGGGAGTCCTTCGAGGCCTGGGAGATCCGGCCCGAGCACGGGCCCGCGCTGACCGTGCGCGTCCCATGGCGGGATCCGCAGCAGCAGGTCGCCGCGATGGCCCGCGAGCAGCAGATGCTGCGATACGTCCCCGCAGGGATCGGGCCGCGTGCGCTCGCCCTGCACGCGGAGGCCGCACGCAGTCCGATCGGCGCGCCGTGCCTGGTCACCACGCACGTCCCGGGTCGCGTCCTCGCCCCGAGGGACTGGTCCGAGGAGCATCTGCACACCCACGCGCGGCTGCTCGCCCGGCTGCATCGGGAGCCGCAGGCGGCGCCGCGCAGCCCATCCTGGTCCGAGGAGACGTCCTCCCTGTTCGCGGGCTGGTCTGCGCAGCTCGCCGCTGAGGACCCGCACGCTCTCGCGCCGGTCCTCACCCTCGCGCAGGAGATCTGCGCGCGGGCCGCGCCGATGATCGACGCCGCGCCCCGCCGGGCGCTGTGCCACGGAGACCTGTGCGCCACGAACATCGTGTGGGACGGCGAGCGCTGCGCCTACATCGACTTCGAGTGGGCCATGGTGGACGATCCCGCGCGGGACCTCGCGATCATCGGCGGGCGCGTGCACGGCGGCCCCTGGTACGTGCCGATGGACGAGGACCGCACCATCGGCTTCGTGCGCGAGCACCTGCGTGCGCTCGGCGGATCGGCGGAGGACGAGGACGGTCTGCGCGGGCGCATGCGGGCGTGGACCGCCTATGAGCGCAGCGCGATGCTCATGCATCTCGCGGAGCGAGCCGGGGAGAGCGCGTTCCATGCCGGGGTGCTGCCGGGCCTGCGGGATCGTCTGACGGCGGAGCTCGAGGGCGGCGGGGTGCGCTGATGAGCGGAGGGCCGCCGACCTCGTGGTCGGCGGCCCTCCGCCTGTGCTGGGGACTCGATCAGATGACGCCGAAGGCGCTCATCGCATCGGCGACCTTCTTGAAGCCGGCGACGTTCGCGCCGACGATGTAGTCGCCGGGGCGGCCGACCTCCTCCGCGGTCTGCAGGCACGTCGCGTGGATGTCGCGCATGATCTGCGTGAGGCGCTCCTCGGTGTGCTCGAAGCTCCAGGCATCGCGCGCGGCGTTCTGCTGCATCTCGAGCGCGGAGGTCGCGACGCCGCCGGCGTTCGCGGCCTTGCCGGGGCCGAAGGCGACGCCGGCCTCGCGGAACACGGAGGTCGCCTCGGGGGTCGCGGGCATGTTCGCGCCCTCGGAGACGGCCAGGACGCCGTTCTTGACGAGGGTGCGCGCCGCGTTCTCGTCGAGCTCGTTCTGGGTGGCGGAGGGCAGGGCCACCTGCACGGGGACGTCCCAGACGCTGCCGCCGGCGACGAAGGTCGCGGAGCCGCCGCGACGCTCGGCGTACTCGGCGATGCGACCGCGCTCGACCTCCTTGATCTGCTTGAGCAGGGCGAGGTCGATGCCGGCCTCGTCGACGACGTAGCCGCTCGAGTCGGAGGCGGTCACGGGGGTGCCGCCCAGCTGCTGGATCTTCTCGATCGCGTAGATCGCGACGTTGCCGGAGCCGGACACGGAGACCGTGCGGCCCTCGAGGCCGGAGCCGCGGGCCTTCAGCATCTCATCGGCGAAGATCGTGGCGCCGTAGCCGGTGGCCTCGGTGCGGACGAGCGAGCCGCCCCAGGTCAGGCCCTTGCCGGTGAGGACGCCCGCCTCGTAGCGGTTGGTCAGGCGCTTGTACTGGCCGAACAGGTAGCCGATCTCGCGGCCGCCCACACCGATGTCGCCCGCGGGGACGTCGGTGTACTCGCCGATGTGGCGGTGCAGCTCGGTCATGAAGGACTGGCAGAAGCGCATGACCTCGCCGTCGCTGCGGCCGTGCGGATCGAAGTCGGAGCCGCCCTTGCCGCCCCCGATGGGCAGACCGGTCAGGGAGTTCTTGAAGATCTGCTCGAAGCCGAGGAACTTCACGATGCCGAGGTTGACGCTCGGGTGGAAGCGCAGACCGCCCTTGTACGGGCCGAGGGCGGAGTTGTACTCGACGCGGAAGCCGCGGTTGACCTGGACGTTGCCCTGGTCGTCGACCCACGGGACGCGGAAGATGATCTGACGCTCCGGCTCGCACAGGCGGGACAGGATGCTCAGGTCGGCGTACTCGCTGCCTGCCTCCTCGAGGACCTCGAGCGAGTCGAAGACCTCGCGCACGGCCTGGTGGAACTCAGGCTCTCCCTGGTTGCGGCGGAGCACCTGGTCGTAGGTGTCCTTGAGGGTCGATGCGGACATATGACGCCCTTTCTGTATGCGGTACCTCTGCACGGTAGCGGGGCGTCCGTCTTTCGGGACAGGAGAGCCCACCATGTGGTCGCCAGGGCGCGCAGGAGCGTGCGCGCACGCATCGGCGCGGCACCGCTCCCCGAGCGTCTCACACAGCGGGCCGCGGCGCGAAACAGCGGTCAGCGGCGCACAGGGCCCCGAGGGCAGGGACGGCACGCAGAGGGGGCCGCTCCCGTCCCCCGCGGGCCTACACGTGGACGACGAGGTACAGCGCGACGACCACGAAGACCGCGAGCACACCGAGCACGAGACCGGCGGTCGCGAGCCCGGCGCCCGCGGCCAGACCCCGGCTCTCGCGCCCGAGCCCCCAGGCGCCGAGGCCGATCGCGAGCAGGGCCAGCGGGATCGTGATCAGGTCGCCGATCACCGGGACCACGGCGCACAGGTTCGCGAGGACGCCCACGGCGAGCGCCTCCCGCCCGATCCGCGCCGAGCGCGCCTCCGCCGCGCGTCGGTCGCGATCGGCGGCGCGGCCGCGGGGCGAGGTCCTCATCGCGAGCTCTCCTCCCTCGGGCGCGAACGGGCGTGACGCTGTCCGATGGTACGGCTGCGTCACGGGCACGACCGCTCCCCCTCGCCGGAGGCAGGCCGGGGCGGGTGGTGGCGCGGTGCGCGGATGTCGATGCTGAACCCCCAGGGGTTCGTCCAGCGGACGGAGGTGCCGGCCTCGCTGGTGGGGTCGCCCTGCACGGTCGTGACCCAGCCCCCGGCTTCCTTGGTGTAGTTCGCGGCGGCGTCGAGGCCCTGGGCGTTGTCGAGGATGGAGGGACCGCCGTCGGCCGAGCGACGGATGTGGTCGACCTGGTTCGCGCTCGCGTTGGAGTAGGGGGCGGCGCTGATGGCCTGGCGGGTGAGCGCCAGCTCCCGCAGCGAGACGGGGAACGCCCGGGAGCTCGACTCGACCGCCTGGATCTGCCCCGACGCGGGGTAGGTGAACAGGCGACGCAGCTCCGCGGTCGCGACCGCCTCGACGGCCCGCTGCTGGGCCTCACGCTCCGATGCGGGCCCCGGGAAACGAGGGTCCTCGCCCATGAGGACGTCGCGGATTCCGTGGGCGGGCAGGGTCCCGTACCCGGACAGGGAGGCGAGCTCGGTCCGCTCGTCGGGACAGAGGAGGGCGGAGTCGGTCGCGATGACGTGGACCATGACCCGGGGCCCGTGCGCGCGTCGCCGCAGCGGGCGGAGCCGGGGCTGCGGCCCTGTGGGGTCGGGGCCGCTCGCGGAGCAGAGGGCCCCGAACTTCCCGGGTGGAGCGGCGGTGTGGATCGCACGGACCGCGGCGAGCGCTGCCTGCGCCTGCACCGCCTCAATACCCCGGTCGCCGCACCCCTGGGCCGACGTGGCGCCCCGAGCGACCTGGGCGAGGTGGGCGAGGACCTCGGCGAGCCGATCCCGGACGGGCCCGGTGACCTCCGGCGGGATCGCGAGGAGGCGCACGGCCTCCGCGGGAGCCCTGGCCGAGGGCTCGCGGTGGAGGCCGTGTTTCTGCACCTGCTCCTCGGGCTCTTCGAGGAACTCTTCGCCCTCCTGCCCGTGACACCCGAGCTGGAGGTCGCGGGCACGCTCCTCGCGCATGATGATCCGAGGGGGCGGGGGCACGAGGCCAGGACGGACGTCCACGACGGGTGGCGCGTCCGCGACGGGTCGCACGTCGGAGATGCCGGACCCCGGCCGACGAGCGGTGGTGATGCCGTAGCCGGTGGGGATCACCGGCCGAAGGGTGATCCCGTCCTGGTCGACGAGACCGCGCATGGCGGCCTGGACGAAGGTGTCGTCGTCCTCGGACGGCTGATAGCAGGCGAGGTCGCAGAACGTGTTCACGGCCTCGACCAGGGCGTCCGCTCGTGCCGCACCCATCGGGATCCGGGCCCCGGCCGCGCGTGCGGACTCTGCGGCGGCCTGGACGACCTGATGGATCTGTGCGCCCTGGTAGGCGGGGAGGACGGCGGTGAGGCGCGCCATCCCGTCCTTCATCGGCGTCAGCTTCACGTACCGGTCGCGGACGGCGCGGAGGGCCCGGTCGATGGCGACGGATCGCGGCGTGCTCTGCGCGATGACCTCGCGCACACGCACCTTCACACGGATGCTGCCTGCACCCTCAATGCTCGCGTAGTCGTCCTCCGCGAGGATCCGGTCCACCCTCTCGCACACCTCCGCGGCCTCCGCGCCCAGGCTGCTCGCGATCGCGGCGGCGCTGACCTCGGGGAGCCGACCGGTCCGCTTGGCCTCGCGAAGCCGCGGCAGGTGCCGTGCCATCCTCCGCGCGGCGGCGAGATCCCGGCTGGTCTTCTCCCGCGAGGTCCTCCGCGCGAGCGCGATGTCCGCGACGACGGGGTGGTCGGCAGACCGGTCGTTCCCGGGTCGCTCGCTGTCCGCGTCGAGCCGCTGCGCGCGGGCTGCGCGGATCCTCGACTCCGCCTCGAGCATGACCTGGTCCTCGAGGGCGCCGAGCATGACACGGGTCCGCCCCAGGGCCGCGAGGAGGCCCAGCGCCTGCTCCGGCGTGTCCGCGGGCGCGTCCAGAACGCTCGTCGCGGCCCCGGGCGGCTGGAGGATCGAGGCCTTGAACGCCTCCGCCAGCTCGACCAGGACTCCCAGCACGGGCTTCGAGGATCCGAGCACGCTCGAGACCGCGTCGAGGCGAGCCCGCAGCTCCCGTACCGCGAGCGGCTCCTGCCCGGCACGTACTGCGGTGGACGCCTCCGCCCCCATCCCCCAGCCATCCCCGCTGCCGTCTCCGCGGCTGTCTCTGGAGGTGTCGCCAGGAGCACCCTCGCCCCGTGCGGGCCCCGTGGGCGCGTCAGCTCCGGCGGAGGCCTCCTCGCCACCGCCGGTCCACTGCTCATCCCCGACGAAATCCATACCCCAAGAATACCCCCAGAACACCCGAACAACCAGACCCCTCAGGATATCCATGCCGATATGTGGACAACGTGCACATGGGGAGGACAAGCGCCTCGAGAACAGGGCGCAATATGTCCGCCAAGACACGACGATCACGCCCCTCCCCTACGAGATCCGCCCCTCCCTGTGGATATGTGGAGGACTCCCCTCGCATGTCAGACCCTCGTGATAGCGCCGCGACCTCGCATTCTCGCGCTCGCAGCCGGCACGGAAGGGGGGCTCCCCTCCATCATCGCAACGCACGAGGAAGGGGCCGAAAGGGGACCCGAGAGAAGAGGCCGGAAAAGGGGTCGGGGAAGGGGACAGTGATGGGCGCCGCTAGCGCAGCGGGGATCCATCCGCGACCATCCGGGAATCACCCCGTCGCCACCCGGGAATCTCCCGACGACCACCCGGGGGTGCCGCCGATCCCCCGCCCCCTCTGCGCAGCATCGGAACCACGGATCGCAGGCCGAGCCGCTCTTCCGCTCAGTCCGCCGGCGGGCGGTTCCGGCGCGACGCGGGGACGAGCCGGTCGATCGCCTCGCGCGCGAGGCCCGGACCGGGCGGCTCCTGATGCAGAGCCCGGTGGATGCTGAGCCCTTCGTTCATCGCATCGAGCATGGCCGCGGTGCGCTCGTCGGCCACATGCGCGAGGGTCGCGCGGGTCCGTGCCATCCACCTGCTCGTGATGTCCCTGTACTCGGGACGGCGGGCGGCGAGCGTGTACAGCTCGAGGGAGATCACCAGGTCGCGCTGGGTGCCGAACACATCCTCGTCGATGTTCGCGGCGAAGGCGTCCATCGCCTCCTCCGGGGTGCGGGCCGCGGCCATGCGGCGCTCCGCACGGGCCGCGCCCTCGTCGGCGAAGCGGGTGAACGCCTCGCGCAGCAGCTCGTCCATCCCCGCGAAGTGGTAGGTCATCGAGCCCAGCGGGACATCGGCCGCGGCCGCGACCCGGCGGTGCGAGGTGCCCGCGACCCCGCGTTCGGCGATGACGTCGAGGCAGGCGTCGATGATGCGGCCTCGGCGATCGGGGTCGTGGCGTCGGGTCCGGGGAGTGCTCACCCTGCGAGGGTAGCGGGATCCCGTATCCTCACCGCATGCCGGCACCCCAGGGCTTCGACTACACCGTCCGCGGCGACGAGGTCGTGATCACGCATCATGGCCGGCCCGCAGGGACTCTGCGGGGGCGGCGGGCGGCCGACTTCCTCGAGGACGTCGAGGACGGCGATCCCCAGGAGATCATGGCCCGGATGACGGGGAACTATCGGCGCGGGAACGAGCGGACGGCCCGGCATCATCCCCGCAACCAGCACCGCTGATCCCCTGCGTCGCGGTCACGAGGAACGGGTCAGGCGCCGGACCAGGAGGAGCGTCAGCAGCGTGAGCAGGCCCGGCCCCACGACCCCGAGGCCGAGGAACGCCCAGGTGCCGCCGATCCGCTCCGTCAGCCAGCCGAAGTTCATGCCGAAGAAGCCGGTCGCGAGCGTCAGCGGCAGGAAGATCGTCGCGACGAGGGTGAGACGCTCGGAGACGATCGTGTCCTGCTCCGCCAGCACGTCCCCGAGCATCGCGTACAGCCGGGCGACGAGCGCGCGGTTCGCGTCGAAGACCGTCGCCGCGCGCCGCAGCAGGCGCCGATGCGGCGCCCCGAGGGACTGCGCGAGCTCCTCGTCCGGGGCGAGGAGAGCCGCCTGGGCCGCCTGGATCTGCTCGAGGTGGAACAGATGGGCGCGCATGCGGCCCATGGTGCGGCGCTCGGGCGAGGAGGTGTAGCCCGCCGTGCCCTCCTGGAGCACGCGGCATTCGTCGTCGAGCTGGTCCAGCGCCTGCTCGCCGCGGCGGGCGACCGCGAGGGTCACCGCGACCAGGGCGGACATCGCGTCCTCGTGCTCGAGGCCGAGCGGCGCGCGGATCTGGTCGACCGCCTCCGCCGGACCGACGACCAGGAGGCCTGCTGGTCGGGCGAACAGCTGCAGGCCCTGAACCCTCTGATCCGGGCCGAGCACGAACAGGGCGAGGTCGATCTGCTCGCCGAGCACGGCGGCGCTCGGCCGCCGGGGCGCCGAGGGGTGGCGGGGCAGCTCGAGAGCCAGCAGCGCCGCGGCGGCGACGGCCTGCGGGTCCTCGAGCGATGCGGCGAGGACGCACAGCGGCCCGTCCACGGGCTGCTGCACGTCCTCGCTCCGTTCGGCGATCAGCATCGGTGTCCGCCTCGTTCAGCGGGGCAGGGGCTGCAGCCGGTCGGTCGGCAAGGACAGGCGGAGGGTGGCGGTGAGGTCGACCGTCTTCGCCACGTGGATCGAGCCTCCGTCGAGGGTGGGGGCGACGGTGACGGCCTCGCGCGTGACCTCCTGGATGCGGACGCGCACCGACTCCTCGCCGGGGGTCGTGAGCAGCCAGTCCTCGGCGAGCATGCGCAGGCCGATGGCGTCCAGCACGGCCTCCGCCTCGTCGAGGTCCATCGGCTCTCCGCGTCGCTCGCGCAGCAGGTCGTAGGGGATGAACTGGTCGTCCTCGGTGATCTCGAGGTAGCCGACGTGCTCGCCGTCGTCGCTGCGCAGGTGATCGAAGATCGTGGTCATGTCCCGACGGTACCGCCCTGTCTCCATCGGATCAGCGGACGCCGCGCCGCTGCACGAGGGCCGCACCGCTCCAGGCGAGGACCAGCAGGCCGAGCATCCAGGCGAGCGCGATCCAGACGTCCGTGCCCGGGTCCTGCCGGGTGAGGAGGGCGCGGATCGCATCGACGATCGCGGTGACCGGCTGGTGCTGCGCGAACCAGGCGACGGGGCCGGGCATCGTGTCGGTGGGCACGAAGGCGGAGCTGATGAAGGGCAGGAAGATGAGCGGGTAGCTGAAGGCGCTCGCACCCTCGACGCTGCCCGCCGTGAGGCCGGCGATGACCGCGACCCAGGTCAGGGCCAGGGTGAAAAGGGCGAGGATCCCGGTCACGGCGAGCCAGGCGCCGATCCCCGCGCCGCTGCGGAAGCCCATCAGCAGGGCGACCGCGACGACGACTCCGACGGAGACGAGGTTCGCGAGGACCGAGGTGACCACGTGCGCCCACAGCACGGAGGAGCGGGCGATCGGCAGGGACCGCAGACGTTCGAAGACCCCGCCCTGCTTGTCGGTGAACAGGCGGTAGGAGGTGTAGGCGATGCCGGAGGCGATCGTGATGAGCAGGATCCCCGGCAGCATGTAGGCGAGGTAGGAGCCCTCGGCGCCGGTGCGGATCGCCCCGCCCAGCACGTACACGAACAGGAGCATCATCGCGATCGGCGTGATCGCCGTGGTGATGATGGTGTCGGGGCTGCGCAGGATGTGGCGCAGGGAGCGGCCGGTGAGCACCGCGGTGTCGACGACAGGGCGGGAGGTGGGGGCGGAGGCGTGGGAGATGGGGGCGGAGGCATGGGAGGTGGCGTGGGCTGCGGCGGTCATCGGACCGGTTCTCCGATCAGGGTGAGGAACACGTCCTCGAGGGTGGGCTGCTTGGCGACCATCTCGACCTGGGCGGCGGGCAGCAGGGCCTGCAGCTCGGCGAGGGTGCCCTCGTGCAGGATCCGGCCCTCGTGCAGGATCGCGATGCGGTCGGCGAGCTGCTCGGCCTCGTCGAGGTACTGCGTGGTGAGCAGGACGGTCGTGCCGCCCGCGACGAGCTCGCGGATGCACGCCCAGACCTCGATCCGCGACTGGGGGTCCAGGCCCGTGGTCGGCTCGTCGAGGATGATGACGGCCGGGTCCCCCACGAGGCTCATGGCGATGTCGAGGCGTCGTCGCATGCCGCCGGACCAGGTGCCGACGCGACGGCGGCCGGCATCGGCGAGCGAGAAGCGGGCGAGCATCGCATCGGCCACGTCCCCCGGGCGGGGCAGGTGGCGCAGCCGCGCCATGAGCACGAGGTTCTCGCGGCCCGTGAGGACGTCGTCGACCGCGGTGAACTGACCGGTCAGGCTCAGCGTCTCGCGGACCTCACGACCCTGGGAGACCACGTCGTGGCCGCCGACCTGAGCGGTTCCGGCATCGGGGGCGAGGAGGGTCGCGAGGATGCGCACGAGCGTGGTCTTGCCGGCCCCGTTGGAGCCGAGCAGGGCGAGCACGGTCCCGGGAGCGACATCGAGGTCGACGCCCCGCAGGACCTCGAGGTCGCCGAAGGACCTGGCGATGCCCCGGACCCGGACCGCGGGCGGGGCGAGGACGGGTGCGGCGCTCATGACCCGGCCGCCCCGTCGATGTCGCGGACCAGGCGGGCGCGCTCCTTGTCGATCCATTCCTTGCCGCCGTAGGAGCGGGCGAAGTCCTCCGCGAAGGCGACCGGGTCCTCCCCGACGACGTCGCGGATGCTCAGGCCGTCCAGCGCGGCACGCTCCCAGAGGTCGACCTGGTCGGTGACCATGCGGGTGAGGGTCTCGCCGTCGGTCTGGCCGCTGTAGTACATGAGGTACCGGTTCACGGCCTTCGCAGCGGTCCGGAACGCGGGCGGGAGCGCCTCGATGCGGGCCATGTCCTGCTTGTACTGCTTCTTCTGCTCGAGCGAGCCGGTGATCGCTTCGATCCACTTGGCGGTCATGACGGGTTCCTTTCATCGGTGGGGGTGGTGCGCAGCTGGGAGAGGGCGCGGGAGAGGAAGTCCCAGTCCTCCCAGAACTCGGCGAGGCGAGCGGTCCCGCTGGGGCCCAGGGTGAAGACCTTGCGGGGCGGGCCCTTCTGGGAGGGGACCTTCTCCACGTCGACGAGCCCCTTCTGCTCGATCCGCACGAGGAGGGCGTAGATCGTCCCCTCGGCGAGCTCCGTGAAGCCCTGTTCGCGCAGGCGGGCGGTGATCTCGTAGCCGTAGGCGGGCCGCTGGGCGAGGATCGCGAGCACGATCCCCTCGAGGGTCCCCTTGAGCATCTCGGTCATCTGGCTGGGCATGCGGCGGGCCTCCTCTCTGCACTCGGTGCTGATGTACTTGGCGTTGCTGACTACCGCTATACGGTAACGCTGAGTACCACTACTGCGCAAGAGTGAGTAGCAAGAGATCTTCGGGCGGCACGACGAAGGGCCCCGGCATCAGCCGGGGCCCTGACGGAGGCACAGGTCAAGCGTCCTCGGGGGTGAAGATCTCCTCGATCCGCGCCTCGAAGACGGCGGCGAGCTTGAAGGCGAGCGGGAGGGAGGGGTCGTACCGCCCGTTCTCGATCGCGATCACGGTCTGGCGGGAGACGCCGAGCTGAGCGCCGAGCTCCGCCTGCGACCATCGCCTCTCCGTGCGGCGGGCCTTGATGTCGTTGCGCATGACCCCTCCCTCAGCGGTACCGCAGAGCGGAGACGAGGGAGCCGACGAGCCAGCCCGCCATCATGATGAGGAAGGAGACCATCCCGTTCAGGTGCGGACCACCGAAGGATTCGAGCAGGCCGATGACCAGCAGGATCGGCACGCCGATCGCGAAGCCGACGACGAAGGACTCCCCCAGCTTCCGCTGGGCGAACTCATCCGCCTCGCGGTAGTAGACGATGAGGGCCCAGACGATGATCGCGACCCCCGGGAGGGTCAGGAGCATCGGCTGCCAGTCGCCGATGCCGCGGCTGCGCAGGATCAGCCCGACCGTGAGGCCCATGGCGTACAGACCCATGCCGAGGCCGAAGCGGGACCCGTAGCGGGCGCCGGGGGTGAGGGGACGACGGGTGTTCATGGGGATCACCTTCCAGGAGCGATCAGGACAGGGAGAGGGCGAGGGTGGGCAGACCCAGGAACAGGAGGTCCAGCCCCCAGTGCCCGAGGACCAGCGGGGCGATGCGCTTCATCCACAGCATGAGCGCGCCCAGGATCAGCCCCGCGAAGAGGGTGGTGAGGACCTTGGCGGCGACATCGGCCGGAGAGGTGAGGGCGAAGCCGATGTGCTGGAGCCCGAAGACGAGAGCCACCAGGACGAGCGCGAGCGGGGCGCCGATGCGGCCGGCGAGCCGGGGCTGGGCGTAGCCGCGGTAGACGGCCTCCTCTGCCGCGGCGATCGTGAGCGGCGCGACGAGCACGGCGAGGAGACCCGCCCACAGCGGGACCTCCGGCAGGGCGGTCGGCATCGGCGGGGCGCCGCCGTAGACGATCAGGTTCGCCGCGACGTTCGAGGCGAGGAAGCCGATCAGCAGGATGACCAGCATGAGGGCTCCCCAGGCGAGGTCGATCCAGCGCCAGGGGCGGAGCAGGTCGAGGAGGCTGCGGCCCTCCGCGCGCATCGCGAGGGCGACGACGGCGAGGGCCGCCAGATCGACCACGACGACCAGCGCGTTGGCCAGGAGCAGGGACCGGTTCGCCGCGAGGAGGCCGAGCCCCAGCAGGAGGATCAGCACCGGACGGACGGCCAGGACGGCGGCGAGACGGAGGGCGGGGACGGGAGCGGATGCAGAGGACGTAGGGGACGCCGCCGACCGATGCGCGGCGCTGTCGGGGTGTCGGGTCGTTGCTGCCATGCCACGAATGTAAGGGGTGCTTGACATCGAGGTCAAGGGTTCTTGACAAAATGAGTCAAGGTTCTTTGACAGAGAGGAATCGCCGGAGATCGACCGCCCCTCCGCCCGGACCGCGGACCGCATCCCACCGCCTCTGTCCGTCGCCATGGCAGAACGCACCGCACGAGGCCGGCACTGCCCGTCGTCGATGCAGATCAGCCCGGTCGTGCCTCGTCCCCGGGCAGCCCTCGCGGCCGCGCACGCAGATGCGCCTTCTCCCCCTGCGGGCCGAAGAGGCTCAGCACCTCGACGCTGCGCCCGTCCGCGGCGCCGAACCAATGCGGGGTGCGGCAGTCGAACTCGGCGGCCTCGCCGGGACCGAGGGTCAGATCGTGCTCCCCCAGGATCACGCGCAGGTGGCCGCTGAGCACGTAGAACCACTCGTAGCCGTCGTGGACGCGCAGGCCCTCGGGCCCGGGCGGCGCGGCCGGCTCGAAGATCATCTTCAGCGCCTGAATGCCGCCGGGACGCCGGGTCAGCGGCACCACGGTCATCCCCTCCCGGCGGACCGGGCGCAGGTGGATCCGCGGATCCCCCGTCACCGGGGCGTCGACCAGCTCGTCGAGGCTCACCCCGTAGACTGTCGCGAGAGGCATCAGCAGCTCGAGGCTGGGGCGGCGGCCGCCGGACTCGAGGCGGGAGAGGGTGCTCACGGAGATCCCGGTGGCGGCCGAGACCTCGCGCAGCGTCGCATCGCGGCGCAGGCGCAGGGCGCGCAGGTGCGGACCGAGGGCGGCGAGCTGATCGGAGGTGCCGGAGAGCGAGGACATGCCCGTAGTTTGCCATAACCGCAATGATGCTTGCCAAGGGAGGGGAGGCCTCGCAGACTCGGGACATGCCGATCCCCGAGAAGAGCACGGAGAGCACCATGTCCGACAACGAATCCCCCGCCGAGCTGCTGCACGACGCCCTGGTGATCGGCGGCGGTGCCGCCGGCCTCGCCGGCGCCCTCATGCTGGCCCGCTCGCGCCGCAGCGTCCTCGTCCTGGACGGCGGCTCGCCGCGCAACACCCCCTCCGCCGGGGTCCATGCCCTCCTGGGCCTGGACGGCGTGGCCCCCGCTGAGCTGCTGGCCCGCGGCCGCGAGGACGTGGCCCGCTACGGCGGGCAGGTGCGGCAGGACCCGGTCGCGCAGGCGCAGCGCGAGGAGGACGGCACGTTCACGGTGCGGACCGCCTCCGGCGCCGTGCATCGGGCCCGGCGCCTGCTTCTGGCGACCGGCCTCGTCGACGAGCTGCCGCCCGTCGACGGGCTCGCCGAGCGCTTCGGCCGGGACGTCGTCCACTGCCCCTACTGCCACGGCTACGAGGTGCGCGACCAGGCGATCCTCGTGCTCGCGACCTCGCCGATGGCGGTCCACAGCGCTCTGCTGTTCCGTCAGCTCAGCGAGGACGTCACCGTCCTCGAGGACGGGGTGGAGCTGCCCGCGGAGGGCCGGGCCCTGCTCGCCGCCCGCGGCGTGCGCCTCCGCTCCGGCCATGCCGTCCGCCTCCGCACCGCCGCGGATGCGATCACCGGCCTCGAGCTCGAAGACGGCGAGGTCGTCCCGGCGACCGCGATCGCGGTGCAGACCCGGCTCGCCGCCCGCCCGGAGCTGGCCCAGCAGATCCTTCCCGGGCTGGGCCTCTCCCTCACGGAGCACCCCTCCGGGATGGGCGTGCAGCTCGAGGCCGATCCGATGACCGGCGCGACCGCCGTCCCCGGCGTGTGGGCCGCGGGGAACCTCACCAGCCCCATGGCGCAGGTCGCCCCGGCGAGCGCCGCCGGAGGCATGGCCGGAGCGCAGATCAACGCGGACCTGGCCCTCGCGGAGGCGCGCGCGGCGCTCGGGTAGGGGCCGCTCAGAGCCCCCGGGCGTCGAGCTCGCGGGCCACCCAGGCCGGGTCGTCGGTCGTGATGGTGTCCGCCCCGCAGGCCAGCGCCACGTCCAGCTGAGGCGCCTCGTTCACGGTCCACGGGTTCAGCTCGAGGCCCGCCTCATGGACGGCCCGCGCCGCGTGCAGGGACAGCCCCTGCACCCACGGTCCGATGCCGACGGCGCCCAGCTCCGCCGCGCGCGCGAGGGCCGCCTCGTCGATCACGTCGACGAGGTAGGAGACGGGAGTGTCCGGGCGCTCGCGACGGATGTCCGCGGCGGCCGCGGCATGGAAGGTGATGACGGTCGAGGCCCTCCCGGGCGCGTCGCCGGGCAGGGACTCGAGCTGCGCGGCGACCGCGGCGGCGGCCGCAGCGGCCTTGACCTCGATGAACAGCGGCACCGTGGTCTCCTCGAGCAGCTGGTCGAGGAAGGGCACGGGCTCGCCGTCGCCGTCCGCGCCCAGCAGCACGGTCTCCAGCTCCGCACGGGTGAGATCCGCGATCGCTCCCGTGCGCAGCGGGGAGGCGACGTGGGCGGTCCGGTCGATCGTCTCGTCGTGCATGATCACGACGTGCCCGTCGCGGCTCAGGTGCACATCGCATTCGAGAAGCTGGGCGCCGTCCGCGACCGCCCGCCGGAAGGAGGCGAGCGTGTTCTCGGGCGCGAGCGCGGCGGCGCCGCGGTGACCGACGATGCGGGGGCGGGCGGCGGGGATCTCAGACATCGGTGCTCCTGCTCGGAAGGGATCGCTGCTCCATGCCGAGCAGCTCGAGCGCCCAGGCCGGATCGTCCACGGTGATCGTGTCACAGCCCAGCTCCAGAGCCCGGTCGAGCTCGACCTCCGAGCGGGCGGTCCACAGGTTCAGCTGCACGCCGAGCGCACGGCAGCGCTCGACATCGGCCGCACGGGCATCGGCGATCCGGAGGCCGATCTGCGCGACGCCCAGCTCCTCCGCCTGCGTCAGCAGCTCCGGGGTCGCGACGGTGCTGGTCAGCAGCAGGGGCACCTCCGGCAGGAGGCCCCGCACCGTGCGCAGCGCCTCCGCGTCGAAGGAGATCACCCAGGCGGGCGAGGTCTCCGGGTCCGCGAGCTCCGCGGGGGCGAAGCGCTCCCGCAGGATCCTCGCGACGACCGCCGCGGCGGCCGGGGCCTTCACCTCCACGAGCAGCGGCACCCGGGTGCCGTCCGCGCGCACCGCCGCGTCGAGGACCTGCGCGAGGGTGGGGATGTGCTCGCCCTCGCCCACGAGGACCGTGTCCAGGGCCGCGCGGGTCAGGGAGGCGACGGCGCCCGTGCGCAGGGGCGAGTCCGCCTGCGCGGTCCGGTCGATGGTCGCGTCGTGGATGACCA
Source organism: Brachybacterium hainanense (assembly GCF_042434575.1). Lineage (NCBI taxonomy): Bacteria > Bacillati > Actinomycetota > Actinomycetes > Micrococcales > Dermabacteraceae > Brachybacterium > Brachybacterium hainanense. The sequence goes on along the minus strand of NZ_JBHLSV010000006.1, from coordinate 48,710 downwards.
CGTCGTGCCCGTCGGCGCTCAGGTGCACATCGCATTCGAGCAGCGGCGCGCCGTCGATCACGCCTCGGCGGAAGGAGGCGACCGTGTTCTCGGGCACGACCGCGGCCGCACCGCGGTGCCCCACGACGCGGGGCAGGGTCGCGGCGCTCACTTCCAGCCCTCGAACTGCACGGACTCGTAGTCCTCGCGGTTCTTGTCGAGAGACTCCTGCAGCTGCGGGGCGAGGGCGTCGAGGGCGTCCTTCGCCGGCGTGTTGTCGCCGTAGACCTTCGCCTGGGCGGCGCCGATCTGGGTGACGGAGGCCTGGGTCCAGTTCGTGTAGTCGGCGGTGCGGGCGTTGTCGAGCTGGGCGAGCGCGACGCCGTAGTTCGGGTTCGCGGCGACGAGATCCTTCACGGTCGACGTCTCCGCGGCGGCCTGCACGATCGGCACGTAGCCGGTCGCGGCGTGCCAGGCGGCGGACTGCTCCGGGCCGGCGAGGAAGCGGAAGAACTCCGCGGCGGCGTCCTGGCGGTCCTTCGACTCGCTGCGGACCAGGGACAGGCCCGAGCCGCCGGTGGGGACGGCCTTCTCCTGCCCCTCCTTGGCGAGCATGAAGGCGGTGCCGACCTCGAAGACGCCCTCGGTGTCCTTCGTGAGACCGGTCAGGCTGGCCGTGGACCCGCGCATGCCGGCGCTGATGCCGGAGGTGAAGTCGGTGCCCGCAGCCTGCGCCAGGTAGCCGTACTTGTCCTCGTGGATGAAGCGGCGCTGCCATTCGAGCCACTCGACGCCGGCCTCGTCGTTGATCGTCACCTGGAAGTCGGTGTTCGAGTTCGCCCCGCCGAAGCCCCAGATGTCTGCCTGCGCGAACCAGGCGTCGTCGGAGCCGAAGGCCATCGCCGCCAGGGGCCGGCCGTCGACCTGGATCTTCGCGAGCTCCGCGCCGAAGGCGGAGAGGTCCTCCCAGGTGGAGGGGCCCTCCTCGGGCAGGCCCGCCTCGAGGTAGCGGGTCTTGTTGAAGTAGAACAGCGGTGTCGAGCGGGCGAAGGGGACCACGAAGGTCTCCCCGGCCGCCTTGCCCTCGGCGACGTAGTTCTGCAGGTAGACGTCCAGGTTCCAGCTGTCGTCGAAGTAGCCGTCCAGCGGTGCGAGGGCGCCGGAGAAGTAGAACTGGAGCCACTGCATCTCGGGGAAGCAGACGATGTCCGGAACCGCGCGGGCCTGCAGGGAGGCGGTGAACTTCTGGTTGAGGTCCGCGTAGCCGCCCACCGACTCGGCGACGACGACGATCTCCTCCTGGGACTCGTTGAACTCGGTGATCAGCGCGGAGAGCGCCTCGAAGGGGCCGGCGGTCCAGGGCGCCCAGAACAGCACGGCGGTGCGGCCCTCGTAGCCCTTCGGGATCTTGAGATCGGCCTGGGAGAAGCCGTCGCGGACGGGGCTGTCGGCGTCTCCGCCGCCGCCGGGGGCACCGCAGGCGGCGAGGCCGGCGGCGGTCGCGCCGAGGCCGAGTCCGGCGAGGAGGCGACGGCGGGTGAGCTGCGTGAAGGTCGAGGACGTCGAAGGCATGGGGGTATCTCCGTTTCGGGCGTGCGGGAAGGTCCGGGAAGGTCGAGGACGGTGAAGCGGGGAGCTCACTTCAGGGCGCCGGCGGCGAGGCCGCCGATGATGCGCTTCTGGGCGAGGAAGAAGAGGATCAGCATCGGCAGGGAGACGAACACGGCGCCGGCCATGATGGCGCCCCAGTTCGACATGCCCTCCTGCTGGCGCAGGAACTGCAGGCCGATGGGGAGGGTGCGCATCTCCGCGGTGCTCGTGACGATGAGCGGCCACACGTACTCGTTCCACTTGCCCACCATGACGATGAGCGTGCAGGTGAGGATCATCGGGCTCGAGAGGGGGACGACGATCGTGAGCATGCGGCGGATGTGCCCGGCACCGTCGATCTCCGCGGCCTGCAGGATGTCCTTGTCGATCGTGCGCATGTACTGGAAGAGCAGGAACATGGCGAAGGCGCTCGCGATGCCGGGCAGGATGATGCCCTGGTAGGTGTTCAGCCAGCCCAGGTTCGCGACCGTCATGTAGTTGACGATGAGGGTCACGTGCCCGGGGAGCATGAGCGAGGCGACGATCAGGCCGAAGAAGATCTTCTTGTACCGGAAGTTCACGAACACGAAGGCGTAGGCGCACAGGATCGCGAGGGTGACCTCGAGGGCTGTCCCGACGACCGTGGTGATGATCGAGTTCACGAAGAACCGGCCGAAGGGCGCCGAGTTCCAGGCCTCGACGAAGTTGTCGAAGGTCAGGGAGGTCGGGATCCACTGCAGCGGCCAGGAGTAGATGTCCGGGCGGGGCTTGAGGGAGGAGGAGAAGAGCCAGTAGACCGGGACGGCGAACAGCAGGATCGTCGCGATCACGCCGAGCATCAGCAGAGCCGTCTTCCACAGGGGCCGGCGGGGACCGCGGGGGCGGCGGGAGCGGACGGCCTCGCGGGGCGCGGCCGGCGGAGCGGCCGGAGCCTCCGCGGGGCTCGAGGGCGCGGTCAGGGTGCTCATGCGTAGCTCACCTTCTTGTCGCCGGCGCGGACCTGCATCCACGTGACCACCAGCAGGATGATCAGGAGGATGGTCGCGGCGGAGGAGGCCGCGCCGATGTCGAAGTTCTTGAAGGCCTCCTCGTAGACCATCCAGCTGAGCGTCGAGGAGGAGGTGCCGGGCCCGCCGTTCGTCATGATCGAGATGATGTCGAAGGCCTGCGCGGCGGAGATGATCCCGGTGATCGACAGGAAGAAGGTGATCGGGCTCAGCAGCGGGAGCGTCATGTGCCGGAAGAGCTGCCAGCCGTGGGCGCCGTCGAGGGCGGCGGCCTCGTACAGGTCCTTCGGCAGGTCGAGGATCGCGGTGTAGCAGATGACGGTGACGAAGCCGAGCCTCTGCCAGGTGTAGGCGATCGTGATCGCGGCCAGCGACCAGTCCGAGGTCGTGGTCCAGTCCGGGGAGGCGAGGCCGATCTGCGAGAACAGCCAGCGCGAGAGGCCGTAGTTGGGGTCGAACATGAACAGCCACAGGGTGCCGACGGCGGCGCCGGGCAGCATGTGCGGGGCGAAGGCCATCGTCTGCGCGAAGCCCGTCAGCGGGACCTTCGTCGCCATCAGGCTCCCCAGCAGGAGCCCGCCGGCGATCGAGACGACCACGCTGGCCCCGGAGAAGATCAGGGTGTTCAGCAGGACCTCCCCGAAACCGGGGTCGGTCAGCAGCTCGAGGTAGTTGGACAGGCCCACGAACTCGGGGACGGGTGCGACGAAGTCCCAGTCGAAGAAGCTGAGGCCGATGTTGTACAGCGCCGGATAGTAGGAGAACACGAGGATCGCCAGGAAGTTCGGCGCGATCAGCGCGAAGAAGAGGATCGCGTCGCGGCGCACCCGGCGCCGGCGCTGCGGGGAGCGGCGCCGGTCCTCTCGGGTCGGGACGTGCCGGGCCGGAGCCGCTGCGGCGGCCGTGGCCGTGGGAGCGCTCCCAGCATGGGGCGTGGTCGAAGGGGACACGCTTCTCGCCTCCTCAGGATCGGGAGCCGCCCGGCGGGCGGCCCGCCCCTACGGTAGGGGCGGAATCCAGCTCTGACCAGGCGTGCCACCGCGGGATGAACGGGGCGGGAACAACGAGCAACGGTGCTGGTGGGAGCGCTCCCAGCCTGGTTGGCTCGACATGCTACGGCCCCGGATCATGCCCTGTCCACAGATCCGTCGCCGCCTGCTCAGGAGGACGTCATGATCTGTTCATCGGCGCAGGCCCGTCGGGCGCGCACGGGGCAGGGCCACGGAACCTCCGGTTCATGTGCTCGTCACCCGGGCGAGGTCGTGCGCGAATCTGGTTATGCTTCCCGCACCGACGACGCGAAGGGGCCGCCGCATGCGCGAGGACCGTGTGCCCACCATGGAGGACGTCGCCCGGGCCGCGGGCCTGTCCCGCTCGACGGTCTCCCGGGTGTTCCAGGACGGCGGGAACGTCTCCCCGAAGGCGCAGATCGCGGTGCGCGAGGCCGCGGCGGCCCTCGGCTACGTGCCGAACCTCGTCGCCTCCGGCCTCGCCGGCGGAAGCCACCGGCAGCTGGGCCTGCTGATCCGCGACGCGACGAATCCCGCCTACGGGCACCTCCACGCGGAGATGCAGCGGGCCGCGACCCGCTCGGGCCGCACCCTCGTCTCCGTGACCGCCTTCCGCCACGAGTACGGCACCGCAGAGGTCGAGGGGCTGCGGCGCCTCGCGGGCCTGCGGGTGGGCGGCATGTTCGTGGGCACCGGCGTGACCAGCGCCGAGGACCTCCGCGCCGCCGGGACCGGGGTGCCGATGATGGTCCTGGGCCGCCCCAACACGGACCCGCTGCTCGAGTCGGTCAGCTACGACGAGCGGGCCCACGGACGGCTCGTGGCGGAGGAGGCGATGGCCCGCGGACACCGGCGCCTCGGGGTGCTCACCGCGCCCGTGCTGTACTCGCGCGTCTTCGACCTGCGCGCCCGGGCCGTGCGGGAACGGGCCGCGGAGCTGGGCGCCGTCGCCGTGCCGCTGGACCTGCTGCCGGTGGCCGAAGGGGTTGCCCGGGCCCTCGACGCCGCCGAGGAGCAGGGGCTGACCTGCATCGTCTGCCCGGTCGACTACGTGGCGCTCGATCTGCTGCGGGCGGCCGCGGCGCGCGGGACCGAGGTGGGGAGGGCGGTGAGCGTCGTCAGCTTCGACGGGCTCGCCGACGGGCTGGACCTCATCGGCCTCGCGACCGTGCGCCTGCCGGTCGCGGCCGTCGCCGCCGACGCGATGGCCCGCATGGACGAGATCCTCCGCACCCGCGAACCGCTGCCGGTGCGCCATGCGCTGCACGCGGGCGTGTTCGTGGACGGCCGGACCCTCGGGAGGGCATGAGCAGACCCGCAGGCTGCGCGATGCGCGTGCTGGTGGACGGGTCCAGCGCCTGCGGGTCCGGGCAGCTCGGTGGTATTCGCTGCGCGTCCGTCGATCCTCGATGGGTCGATGGTCGCCTCAGCGGCGAGCCACCTCACGCGTCCGATGGGAAATCATTCCTCGGATCACCTCCTCTCTGTGTGAGCACCACGCTAGGACCGCAGCCGCGGGGGTCGCAAGGGAATTACCGGGCTGACTCCGGGCAGGGCCGGGCGGTAGATTCCCTCCATGGCCTACGAGGTGACGACGCACCCCACCGATGTGGATCCCGCGCAGTTCTGCGCGGAGCTGCCGACGGCCCGGCGACGGGACGAGGGCGCGCGTCTGCTCGCCCTGTTCGGGGAAGTCACCGGGACCGAGGCCATCATGTGGGGGCCGAGCATGATCGGCTACGGCTCCTTCGCGTACGCGACCGAGGCCGGCGCCCGCGGCACGTGGTTCGTCGTGGGCTTCAGCCCCCGGAAGGCCTCGATCTCCCTGTACGGGCTGCAGAGCCCGCCCGGGGCATCGGACCTGCTCGCACGCCTGGGGAAGCATCGCCTGGGCGTCGGCTGCGTCTACGTGAACGGGCTGCGCGACATCGACGAGCAGGTCCTTCGGGAGCTCGTCGCGCTCGCCTGGAGCACCGACCCGACGGGCTGCTGAGCCCTCCCTCGCGATCAGCGGACAGCATCTGTCCGCACCTCGCGACAGACTGGCCCCCTCCGACCCGAATCCGAGGCCGCCGTGAAATCCTTCCACCACATCCTCGTCAACACCCTTCTCGCGAACGTCACCACGAGCTTCCTGTGGTTCGCGCTCACCTTCTGGATCTACCTCGAGACGCGCTCCGTGCTGGCCACGGGCATCATCGGTGGCTCCTACATGGCCCTGGTCGCCCTCTGCTCGCTGGGATTCGGCGTCGTCGTCGACCACATGCGCAAGAAGAACGTGATGCTGCTCAGCTCGGTGGTCACCTTCGGCGCCTATCTCCTGGCCGGGGGGATCTGGCTCGCGCTCCCCCACGACTCCCTCCTGCGCGTGGACTCCCCCGCCTTCTGGCTGTTCATCCTCGTGATCCTCGCCGGCAGCGTGGTGGAGAACATGCGCAACATCGCCCTGTCCACCACGGTGACCCTGCTGGTCCCCGAGGGCGAACGGGACAAGGCCAACGGCCTGGTCGGCGCCGTGCAGGGCATCGCCTTCATGGTCACGTCCGTGTTCTCGGGCCTCGCGATCGGGCTGCTGGGGATGGGCCCCACCCTGCTCATCGCGATCCTCGCGACCGGTGCGGCACTCGCGCACCTGACCACGGTACGGATCCCCGAGGCGCGGGTCGCCGCCGCCACGGAGCAGGTCCCCGGCTCCGACGGGGACCCGGTCCCGGCCCGGTCCTCGCTGCTCGGGACGCTGCGCGGCCGGGTGGATCTGGCCGGATCGATCGCCGTGATCCGGGGCGTCCCGGGGCTCGCCGCGCTCATCCTGTTCACCTGCTTCAACAACCTCGTCGGCGGCGTGTACATGGCGCTCATGGACCCCTACGGGCTCGAGCTGCTCAGCCCCGAGGCCTGGGGCATCGTCCTCGGGGTGACCAGCACGGGCTTCATCATCGGCGGCGCGATCATCTCCAGGACGGGCCTGGGCCGGAATCCGGTGCGCACGCTGCTCCTGGTGAACGTGGGCGTCGCCGTCGTGGGCGGGACCTTCGCGATCCGCGAGTCCTGGATCCTGTTCGCCGTGGGCATCCTCGTGTTCATGACGATGATCCCGGCCGCCGAGGCCGCCGAGCAGACGATCCTCCAGCGCGTCGTCCCCTTCTCGCGCCAGGGCCGCGTGTTCGGCTTCGCGCAGAGCGTCGAGACGGCGGCGACGCCGGTCTCCGCCTTCCTCGTCGCACCTCTCGCGGAGTTCTGGGTGATCCCGTGGATGCGCGAGGGCTCCGGGCAGGAGACGCTCGGCTGGCTCGTGGGCACGGGCGACGCCCGCGGCATCGCCCTCATGTTCATGGGCGGTTCCGTCGTGATGCTCGCGGTGATCGCCCTCGCCTTCGCCTCCCCGCAGTACCGGCGCCTGTCCGCGCACTACGCGCACTCGAGCCAGGACATCGCCGGCGGGGCGGAGACCGCGGGGGAGGGAGCCGATGCGAGCCTCGTCGAGCGTTCCGCGCGGTCCTCGGGGCCCCTCCCGCCGCCGGATGCCGCCTGAGCGCCCAGGCAAGGCTTTCCTTGCGTGACCTGCGAGAACAAGGAAAGCCTTGCCATGGGTGACAGCTCGCGGCAGCGGGTCTAGTGTCGAGGTCATGAAGCTCAGCAACGACCTTGAGAAGAAGTTCCAGGACCAGATCACCCTCGAGTTCGCCGCCTCGATCACCTACCGCCAGCTCGCGATCGAGGCCGACGAGCAGGACCTCCCCGGCATCGCCGCGTGGCTGCGTCACCAGGCCGATGAGGAGATCGTCCACGCCAACAAGTTCATCCAGCACGTCTCCGACCGCGGCAACCACGCGGCGATCGGGACGATCCACGCCCCGGAGGTCGCCCCGGGGCTGTCGGTCCTCGAGATCTTCGAGGCCTCGCTCGCGCACGAGCAGAAGGTCTCCGAGTCGATCCGCGAGCTGTACCGCAGCGCCGACAAGGAGGGCGACTACGACTCCCGCCCGCTGCTGAACTGGTTCGTCGACGAGCAGATCGAGGAGGAGGCCACCGTCTCCGAGATCATCGGCCGCGTGAAGCTCATCGGCGAGGACGGCTCCGGCATCCTCCGCCTCGACGCCGAGCTGGGCCGGCGCCCCGCCGGCGGCACCGAGGCCGACGACGAGGACTGATCGGCTCCGCTCCGGCCGGACCGAAGACTTCTGGAGCCTGAGCGACCGGGCGCGGAGGAACAGCCGCTTTCCCGCCCTCAGGCTCCAGAAGTCTCCGGTGGCTCCGAAGGTGGAGGCCGCCTCCATCGGTGGCGCATGGCGGCGCGGTGAACTCGCGGCGACGAGGCGGGACCGATGCGCCGCGACGGGCTGACACCGGCTCGCGAACGGGGCAGGGTGGTGTCCCCGCTCCCTCTCCCGAACAGGAACCTCTCCCCATGAGCGACCTCTCCGACGGCCTCCTCGGCCACGACGCCCCCGAGCCCACCCGCTTCATCGCCCCCGACCGCCGCGCGAACCTCGCCGCACAGCGCCGCATGAGCCGGCGCATCTTCACCGGCGCCACCCTCACCACCCTGGTGAGCGCGGGTGTGCTGGGTGCACTGCCCGCCGCGGCGGACGCCACCTGGAAGACGAAGGACCCCTTCACCCTCGGCATCGCCTCCGGGGACCCCACCAGCGACTCCGTCGTGCTGTGGACGCGGCTCGCCGTGGACCCGCATGCGCGCGACGGCCGCGGCGGCATGCCCGACCAGGCCGTGCCCGTGCACTGGGAGCTCGCGGCGGACGAGCAGTTCCGCCGAGTGCTCCGCCGCGGCACCGAGGTCGGCCGGCCGGAGGCCGCGCACAGCATCCACGTCGAGCTCGAGGGCCTGCCCGCGGGCACCGAGTTCTTCTACCGGTTCCGGACGGGCAAGCACGTGTCCCCGGCCGGACGGACCCTGACGACCCCTGCCGCGGGCGAGACCCGGAACCTGCGCATGGTGCACCTGTCCTGCTCGCATTGGGAGGGCGGCTGGTTCACGGCCTACCGCCGGGCCGCCGAGGACCGTCCCGACCTCGTGTTCGGCCTGGGCGACTACATCTACGAGGGAGCACCCAAGGACGGCGGCGTCCGCCGCCACCCGGGGACGACCTGCACGACCCTCGAGGACTACCGTCTGCGCTACGCGACCTACAAGACGGACCCGGACCTGCAGCTCCTGCATCGGACGGCGCCGTGGATCCTCACCTGGGACGACCACGAGATCCAGGACAACTGGGCCGGCATCTACCCCAAGGACGGGGTGCCGACCGATGCGTGGATCGCCCGCAAGATCGCGGCCGAGCAGGCGTACTACGAGAACATGCCGCTGCGCCGCACGAGCGCTCCCTCCGGCGGCAGCATCCAGCTGTTCCGCCGGCTCTCCTGGGGCGACCTCGCGACCTTCCACGTCCTGGACACCCGCCAGTACCGGGACCTCCAAGCCTGCCACGACGGCGGGAAGACCTGGTGGTTCACCGACTGCGCGGAGCAGGCCGACCCCTCGCGCACCATCCTCGGCGAGAGGCAGGAGGCGTGGCTCCTCGAGGGGATGACGCAGTCCCCCGCGACCTGGCAGCTGCTCGCGCAGAGCGTCTTCTTCGCCAAGCGCGACAACGCCGCCGGTCCCACCACGACGCTCAGCTCCGACGGCTGGGACGGCTACCGCGCCGACCGCGACACCCTCGTGCGGGCGTGGTCGGAGCGGGGGATCGCGAACCCGGTGGTGCTCACCGGGGACGTCCACGTCCACTTCGCCAACGAGCTCAAGGCCGACTTCTGGGAGCCGGACTCCCCCACGGTCGGCGTCGAGCTCGTCGCCACCTCGATCACCTCCGGCGGCGACGGCTCCGACACGGTCAAGGGCGAGGAGACGGTGTACGCGGAGAACCCGCACATCAAGTACATCCGCGGGCGCCGCGGCTACGTCCTGTCGGAGTACTCGACGACGGAGCTGCGCGTCGACTACAAGACCGTCTCCGCGGTGACCACGCCCGATGCCCCGGTGAGCATCGACCGCACCTTCCTCGTGCCGGCCGGGGAGCCGGGGCTGCACGAGGGATGAGCGGGCCCGGCCGCCGGGAGGGGCGTGCGAAGATCGCTCCATGACCGAGCGATCCAAGTTCATGACCCTCGTGGACGCGCTGCGCCGGCAGATCGAGGAGCTCCCGGTCGGGGCGCCCGTCCCGAGCGAGCGTGCCCTGGCCGCGGAGTCCGGGGTCTCGCGGATGACGGCTCGGCGCGCCCTGGACGAGCTCACGCGGGAGGGTCGGCTCGTGCGCGAGGTGGGCCGGGGCTCGTTCGTGGCACGGCCCGCGGTCAGCCTGCCGCTGCACCTGACGGGGTTCACCGAGGACATGGCCGCCCGCGACATCGCGGCGTCCTCGCGGGTGCTGCGCCTGGCCGAGGAGCCCGCTGACACGCCGACGGCCGCGGCCCTCGGCCTCCCGGACGGCGCCCCCGTGGTGAGGCTGGACCGCGTCCGTCTCGCGGACGGCCGACCGATGGCCATCGAGCGGACCGCGCTGGACGCCGATGTCGTCCCGGGGCTGGCGGAGGTCGATTTCTCCACCGCCTCCCTCTACCGCGTCCTCGAGGTGCGGTACGGGATCGTGTTCGATGCCGGGGAGCAGACGATCCGCGCCGGGATCATCGACCCGGAGGCCGCGCGGGAGCTCGAGGTCGAGGCGGGCAGCGCCGTCCTGGAGCTGCTGCGCGTCTCCGGGGCGGGCGGGCGCAGCATCGAGCGGACCGTCTCGACCTATCCGGGGGACCGCTTCGAGCTGTCCGCGCGGATCGCGCCGGTCACAGCTCCGGGATCTGCGGTGCGTAGCGCTCTACGAGCGAGGAGTTGACCTCGTCGTTGCCCTCCATGTTGGCGCTGAGCCAGCGGGGCGCATCCGGCCAGATCTCGTCGACCCGGCGCAGGACCGCGGTCCACAGCGCCGTCGTCAGGAGCGTCGAGGCGGGCGCCGTCACCGGATTCTGCGGCGGCCAGGTCACGTCCCCGGGCGGGACCGCGGTGTCCAGGACGACATCGGCGAGCTCGTAGAGCCGCTCGCCGGCACGAGGCGGGGCGGCCGCACTCGCAGCGGTCGAGGTCATGGCGATGACGCGGGCGCCTGCCGCGCGGGCGTGCCGGGCGATCTCGACCGGGTAGGGGTTGATGCCGGAGGTCGAGATGACCAGCACCGTGTCCTGGGCTGCGAGACCCGCGTCCTCGGCGACCCGCCGTCCGAGCCCGGGCTCCCGCTCCGCGGCCGTGGAGGCCAGCGCCCCGGCCAGCGGCAGGACCCGCGGGTCCCACAGCGGACGGACGAAGGCCAGCCCGCCGGCGCGGAAGAAGGTCTCCATCACGGCCGCGAGGGAGTGCCCGGCCCCGGCCGCGTAGAGCAGGCCTCCGTCGCGGCCGGAGCGGACGATCGCGGCGGCCGCGGCCTCGATCGTCTCGCGGTTCTGCGCCGCGGTCCGCGTGATCATGCCGGTCAGGTCGTCCATCCTCAGCTCTCCTTCACCGTGAGCGCCTCCACCAGGCGCTGCTTCACGTGGGCCACGTCCACGAAGTTCTCGATCGCCACCATGGTCGGCGCGATCTCGCCGAGCTCCCCGAGGTAGGTGGCCTGGGCGATCACGACGTCCGGCGACTCGGACCGTGCCGATCCCACGTCCGCGTGGCGCACCCGTGCGGGGATCTCCATCTGCGCGAGCGCCTTCTCCGCCGTGGTCCGCAGGATCAGGCTCGATCCCATCCCTGCGCCGCACACCGCGAGCACGTCCAGGGGCTCGGTCCGACCGCGGAGCTCGAGGGGGAGGCCGACCTCGGCGTCCTCCTCGGTCGGGATCGGGTCCAGGGCACGGGCGGCGGCCGGCGCCCGCCGTCCGAGGATCACCAGGACAAGCACGGTGCCGACGAGGGCGGCGAGCGGGAGCACCCAGATCGCCGCTGCACCCAGCGGTGCGAGCAGGGAGCCCAGGCCGATGAGCAGCCAGCCGACCGCGTACCAGTCGGAGTCCGCGAGGGTCGCGAGCTCGGGGGCGGTGCCCGCGTAGAGGCCCCAGCCGATGGCCTGGCCGATCGCCAGGACCAGCCCGTTGAGCACGCCGCCGAAGATGGCGCCGCGCCAGCCGGCGACCGCGTTGCCGAACACGCCGCCGGCGCCGCCGCCGAAGAACAGCATGATCATCGGCGGGACGAGAACGAACCAGCCGGTGGCGGCGAAGATACCCATGAGCACCAGGATCACGGCCGTGGAGGCGAGGAAGCCGATCATCACGGACGTCGGGGCGCGGGTGAAGGCCACCGGGAGGTCCAGCGCGGGCTTGGCGCCGGGCAGAGCCTTCTCCGAGAGCCCCTTGAAGGCCGGGACGATCTCCGCGAGGAACATGCGCACGCCGAACAGGAGGATCGCGATGCCGGCGGCGAAGCGCAGGGCCTGCAGGATCGCCCAGACCCAGGGGAGGATCGCGGCTCCCGCCATCTGCTCCTCGACCACGGATGCGTCGGCGAAGAGGATCGCGATCAGCATGATCAGCCCGATGACCGTGGCGGTGGAGACGTTGATGTCCTTGAAGAAGGAGACCGGCTTGGGCAGCTTCACCTTCTCGGAGTCGTGGACCTGCGCATCGCCCAGGCGCAGCGCCCGGGCGCCGTAGCCGGAGGCGATCGCGATGAGCGAGTCGGTGTGGCCGAGGCCCACCTCGTCGTTGCCCATGACCTTGCGCATGAGAGGACCGCTCCACAGCGGCTGGAGCACCCAGTAGCAGCCGATGAGGATCGAGCCGACGCCGGCGAGGACCCAGCGGTTCACGTCGCCGAAGGCCTCGACGAGGGAGGCGGCGATGACGACGCTCATCCAGTACATGAGGTGCCCGGTGAGGTAGACGAACCGGGCCGCGGGGAAGATGCGGACCAGGATCAGGTGGACGACGAAGCCGCCCGCGATGATGAGCGGGACGACGGAGCCCGGGCCGGCCGTGAAGTCGGCGAGGGTGGAGCTGGACTGCGGGGCCTGGAGGCCCATGGCGCTCGAGACGATCGCCTGGAAGGCGGCGAGGCCGCCGACGAAGATCTCGACGCCGATGTTCAGGATGACCACGCCGATGGTGGCCCGGAGCGTCCCGGCGACGACCTCGTCGACAGGTCTGCGCTGCAGGATCAGTCCGATCAGCGCGATCAGGCCGATCAGGATCGATACCTGGCCGAACAGGTTGTCCGTCACGAGGCGGACGACGTCCTCGAAGGTTCCCATCATGGTCCTCCCGGTCCGGGCGGCCGAGGCGGGCCGCCGTCTGCCCGGAATGGTATAGCCCACTTGGGGTGAGGGCAACAGACGGTCGGTCGGCTGGACCTCGCGGCCGTGCTCCCGAGGGGGTTTCGTCCGGGGGTGGCGCGTGCCACACTGAGCCCGCGCGGCAACCCCGCCGCGCCCGGCAGCACCATCCAGGGAGATCCCCATGCCCGCACCGCAGTTCAGCCCCTACATCAGCTTCCCCGGCAACGCGGCCGAGGCCTTCTCGTACTACCACGAGATCTTCGGCGGCGAGCTCGACATCATGAAGTACGACGACTTCCCCGACCTCTCCGGCTTCCCCTTCGCTCCGCCCGCCGGCGCGGTCGCCCACGCCCAGCTCCACGGCGGGCTCGTGACCCTCGCGGGCGGGGACGGCATCTCGACGGACGGCTCCGAGCTGCCCGCCATCACCAACGACGTGTACTCCTTCCTCATCGGCCTGGACACGGTCGAGGACGCGCACGCCCTGATCGAGAAGCTCACCGCGAGCGGCGCGAGCATCTCCATGCCCTTCGAGCTCGCCCCCTGGGGCGACCACTACGGGCAGGTGACCGACCGCTTCGGCGTCATGTGGGCGCTCGTGGTGGGAGGCTCCGGCGCGCCCTCGAGCTGACCGAGGCTCGACCTCGGCCCGCGGCTGCGGCGGACGCGCATCCTGCGCCTCCGCCGCAGCCGTTCGTCCGTATGTGCTGACCTGCGATAATATCGACCTATAGTGGTACACACACCGATCGGTATACCCTTCTGCGACATCCCGAGCTGGGAGGAACGGCCGCGCGGGCGAGACCGACGGGACGGGAGGCAGATGAGCATCGAGCTGCAGCCGTCCGTCCCCGCACCGGGCCCCAGCACCGCGGCGGGCGAGGCGATCCTCGACGCGGCATCGGCGCTGTTCTCCTCCCGCGGCATCGCGGCGACCGGCGTGGACCTCATCGCCGCCCGCGCGGGTGTCACCAAGCGCACGCTCTACCAGCGCTTCGGCTCGAAGGAGGCGCTGCTCGCCGACTGCCTGCGACGGCGCATGCACGCCTGGCAAGCGCACGTGCTCGACGAGCTCGACGCGGCTCCGGCCATGCCGCCCGCCCTCGCGATCCGCACCGTCTTCGCAGCGGCCCGGGACTGGACGCGGGATCCGCGGCGAGGGTGCAGCTTCCTCGCCGCCTGGCCCGAGGTCGCCGTCTCCCCCGGGGATGCCGCCACCCTCGTCCGGCAGGAAGAGGCGTGGATGCGGTCCCTGTTCACGGTGCTCACCGGCGACGCGGCGACCGGCGAGCTCGTCCACCAGCTCTACGCCGGAGCCCAGATCTGCGCGGCGATCGACGACGATCCCGACGCCATGGATCGCGCGGCCGATGCCGCGGCGCATATCGTCCGGGGAGCCCGCGAGCGGGCGTCGGCGTCCGCATCTGACGGACCGGCCGGCGACGGCAGGCGTGGAGCCGCGGCGCCGGAGATCGGCGACGCCACGCAGTACATCTCGCCCATGCCGCTGCTGTCCGCGATCGCGGCCCGGACGCAGCACATCGAGGTCGGCGCCGGTGCGATCGAGATTCGCCAGCACATCTCTGGGTTGTGACACCGGTGCCCGAGCAGCTGAGACATGGGGAGGGCCCTTCGGAGCACCTGCTCCGAAGGGCCCCGCAGCCCCTCGGCTACCGCCCCCGTCGCTGCAGCTTCTCCCTGCGGGACCGGACGGCCTTCATCGCTCCACCGAGGAGGAATAAGAGCCCCGCAACGAGAGTGACGCCGCCGAAGAAACTGCTCTGCTCGAGGACGATGGATCCCAGAGTCACGTCGCCCGCGAGCAACCATGTGCCCAGGATGAACATGACGAAGCCGAGGAAGGTCACGCCCGACGCCTCACCAAGAAAGCCAGTCTGTCGATTTCCTCTCGAACCCACGGGAACCTCCATCCATCGCACGAGAAGCAGTCTATATCAGAGCGACTCACAAGCCGCAGGCCTGGAGCGCCGCGACTCCCGTCAGCTCCTTGGCGAGGTCGATGAGCTCCTTCTCCACAGTACGACCAGCGATGCCACGCGCACCCATGAAAATACGCGCAACGAGCTTCGGGCCGTACTTCGCCGTGAGTTTGCCGAGCCGCCAAGCCAACCTCGCGACCCGCGCGGCGGGGAACACGGTCATTGCGACGAACCCAGCGATCGCGGCCGCACACAGCGCGACCTCGGAGACCGAGGCGGCCTGGACCTGGGGTGCGCCATCTCCGCCGGAGGACATCTCCTTGTCGAGCGCGGCCCCCGCCGTCGACAGCTCACGGAGCTTCTCTTCGTCGAAGGTGTAGCCGACGACGTTGCCTTCGCCATCGAGCACCTCATAGATCTTCGTACCATCCTCGTCGGTCTCAGCCACCGATCCCCGCTTCATCCCCACGGGAAGCGCCGTCTTGGGCTGTTCCGCGAGCGCCGCCCCACCGCCCGCCACGACCGCAGGCACTGCGACGCACGCAGCAATCAGTGCGCGGCGACCAAGCATTGAATTCTTCAACATTGAGTTCCCCTCTGATTCAGGATGGAGAGGTGCGTTGGCCTGCACCCCCTCATCAACCTATGAACGGGGTGTCGCGGTTCACCACGCACCTGGGTCCCGTTCTCGGGGCTGCTGTCACCGCTCTCCGCGACCGAGGTCCCAGCACCATGGAACTCCGGTCCCAGAGGGAGTCCAACGTTGGTAGCGTCGATGTACGATGAAAGTCTGAGGAGATCGGCTGCCGGACCGTCGCGCCGTTAGCAGTTCACCCACCTCGACAAGGCCGCGCGAGAGATACGGAACTCGGCTGCGACGTGCGCGATCGGCTGACCTCGATCAAGGACTTCCTCGACCGCGTGACGTCTTCCGACCAGGGCCAGCGGGGCGTAGGCGTGGGTCTTGGAACGGGTCCCCTGCTGCGAGATGGATGCTTCAACACCCACTATCGTGTTCGCGGCGATCAGCAGGGACGAGGCCGCGGGGCGCATCATGAGCTGCCGTACAGAGCCACGAGTTCGCAAGCGCGCCCATGCAGAGCCGCCCTGAGAGAGCCGGGCGTCAGCACCTCGGCGTCCAGGTCGAGCTGTCATACGGCCCAGACCGCGTGCCACAGGTCCTCGAAGGTCACCTCGAGACGCACCCAGCCATCCGGCTCCGCCTCCTCGCCGCGGACGGCCCGCGCCATGTCCCGCAGCTCCTCCCGGCGCGATCGCCTGACGCGGAGGATCACGGGGATGTGGTCGCTCGAGAGGAACTGCGCGCAGCGCTCGGCCCAGATGCGGTCGAGGTCGACCTGTGCGGGGCGCTGCGCCGGATCGGGAAGCATCTTCGCGCTCAGCACGCGCGACAGCCGGTAGGCGCGGTCCTCCCCGGACCTGGTGGCGAGCAGATAGGTACGACCGCGCACGGCGACCAGTCCGATCGGGCCGACGGTTCGTGACGTCGGCGTCGCCTCGGGGGCGGCGTAGCGGAAGCGGAGCCGGTGCCCGGCGAGGACGACTCGACAGACCTCGCTCATCACTCCCGACGTCGCCCCCACCACCACGATGCTCGGGGTCGCCCGCCTGGCGATCCCCGGCCAGATGGTGGAGCTCGAAGGAACCGCCGTCGCGTGAGGCGACAGCGCTGACGGGGACCGCTGCTCGCAGGATCGGTCTGATGCGAGCAGCGGCCCCGAGGCAAGTGGTGCAATATTCAACCACCTGCTAGCGTTGGGCTCATCATGAGAGCCTTCGGATTCCTGAGCTTCGGCCATTACGGCAACGGCGGGGGCGTGCGCGGCGTCGACGCCCGTCAGATGCTGCACGACGCGATCGACATCGCCCAGGGCGCGGACGACCTGGGCGTCAACGGCGCCTACTTCCGCGTCCACCACTTCGCCACGCAGTCCGCCTCGCCCATGCCGCTGCTGTCCGCGATCGCGGCCCGCACGCAGCGCATCGAGGTCGGCACCGGGGTGATCGACATGCGCTACGAGAACCCCCTCTACCTCGCGGAGGAGGCCGCGGCACTCGACCTCATCGCCGACGGCAGGGTCGCCCTCGGCGTCTCCCGCGGGAGCCCCGAGCCCGCCGACCGCGGCTGGGAGGCCTTCGGCTACACCGGCTCCACCGACCCGCGCGGCGCGGACATCGCCCGCGAGAAGTTCGAGGTCTTCCTCGAGGCCGTGCGCGGCAGGCCGATGGCCCGCGCCGCCCAGTCCCCGTACGGGGCGCCTGTCGCTCCGGGTGCGGGGCTGCGCATCGAACCCCACTCCCCCGGCCTGATCGACCGGATCTGGTGGGGCGCGGGATCCCGCGACAGCGCCGAGCAGGTGGGCCGCCAGGGCCTGAACCTCATGAGCTCGACCCTCCTCACCGAGGCGACCGGCGACTCCTTCGGCGAGCTCCAGCGCGAGCAGATCGACCGCTTCCGCGCCGCCTACCGGGAGGCCGGCCACACCGGCAGCCCGCGCGTGTCGATCTCCCGCAGCATCTTCCCCGTGGTCACCGGGGAGGACCGTCTGCTGTTCGGCATGCGCCCGGGCGAGGCCTCCGACCAGATCGGCATCATCGACGGGATGCGCTCGACCTTCGGCCGCACCTACACCGGCGAGCCCGACCAGCTCATCACCCAGCTGCAGGCCGACCCCGCGGTCGAGGCCGCGGACACCCTCATGCTCACGATCCCCTCGCAGATGGGCGTCGCGCTGAACCTGCGCATCCTCCAGAACGTCGCCGAGCACGTCGCCCCGGCGCTCGGCTGGAAGCCGAGCACGGAGGGGCCCGTCCAGGGCGACCCGGTCGGCGCGAGCTGATCGCCAGGCGCTGATCGCTAGGCTCGCAGGATGCTCCGCATCGCGACCGCCAACGTCAACGGGATCCGTGCGGCGCTGCGCCGCGGCTTCGGCGACTGGCTCGCCGGGCGCGACTGCGACGCGGTCGCGCTCCAGGAGATCCGCGCCCAGCCCGCGAAGATCCCGGACGGCGCCTTCGGCGACTTCCACGTCACCCTCGACGCTGGGAACCTGCCGGGCCGCAACGGGGTCGCGGTGCTCACCCGCCGACCGCCTGCGGCGGTGCGCACCTGGGCCGGGAGCGCCCTGCTCGGCGACCCCTCCGGGCCGATGCGAGAGATCCCGGCCCCGGACCGGACCCCGCTCGCGCGCGGGCTCGGCCCCTTCGCCTCCCAGGGTCGATATCTCGAGGTCGATCTCGCCGACGCCCCTCTCACCCTCGCCTGCCTCTACCTGCCCAAGGGCGGCCTCCCCGCGCATCTGCAGCGCCCCGAGCGGATGCGGGAGGCCCCCGACGGAGGGGCCCGCTACGCGCGGAAGATGCGCTTCCTGGACGGCTTCGCCCGGTACCTGACGCGCACCCGGCGCGCGGCGGCGCGCGAGGGTCGCGAGCTCCTCCTGATGGGCGACCTGAACATCGCCCACCAGGAGCTGGACCTCGCCGCCTGGCGGCGCAACCAGCAGACCGACGGCTTCCTGCCCGAGGAGCGGGCCTGGCTGGGCGCGCAGCTGTCCCCGCGCACGCTCGTCGACGTGGTGCGCCATCTCCACCCGGGCGAGAACGGACCATACTCGTGGTGGTCGTGGCTGGGGCGATCCTTCGCGGAGGATGCCGGCTGGCGGATCGACTACCACCTGGCGACGCCGCGCCTGGCCCGCAGCGCGATGCGCGCCGTGGTGGACCGGGACCATGCCGGGACCCGGCTGGCGGACCACTCCCCCGTCGTCGTGGACTACGACTGGGGCTGAGAAGGCGGTCAGCGTCCGGCGAGCGCCGCCCGGGCGATCGCATCGGGATCGGGGCGGTCCTCGAGCAGGCGGAGGATCGGCCCCAGGGCGGCGCGCACGGACATCCGGCGCAGGACGGCCTCGCGGGCGAGGGCGAGCAGCCTCCCGCGGCGGAACATGAGGCGGGCGAGGGTGCGAGAGGTCGCCTGGGCGGATTCGATGCGGGGGCGCTGCGCGTCCTCCCAGGCGCCGAGCAGCCGCGGAAGCGTGTCGCGATCCGCATGGTCGAGGATGCGGGCGAGCACCCATGCGGATTCGACCGCCATGCCCGCGCCGAGCCCGGCCGTGGGCAGGAAGCCGGCGGCGGCGTCGCCCAGCAGCACCCCTCCCGGCAGCACCCAGCGCGGGGAGCGGGCATCGTCCAGGTGCCACAGGTACGGCGCAGGGTCCGCGAGGACCGCCTCGAGCGCGGCGTCCAGGCGCTCGCCCCGTTGCGGCACACGGCGGCGGAACTGCGCGACGAAGGCGTCCGGCCCGGCCTCGAGCGCTGCGTCGGGACCGCCCAGGAACACGCCCAGGCGATCCTTCACGGGATAGACGCCCAGGAAGGAGCCGTCGCCCCACAGCTCCTCGCCGAGGGTGGGATCGCCGGCGTCATCGGCCCAGGCGACCCAGCCGGACCAGCCGGTGCGCACCCTCTGGACCTCTCCCGGGAGGAGCAGCTCGCGCATGCGCGAGCGCATCCCGTCGGCGCCGACCACCAGATGGAACTCCGCCTCGGCCCCGGTGTCGAAGCGGACGCGGGTCATCTCGGCGCGACGGGAGAGCGCGGCGACGGTGACAGGGCTGCTCACGGGGCAGCCGTCCCCCGCGAGGACGTCCAGGAGCGCGCCGCGGGAGATGCCGCGGTAGTCGCCGTGGACGTTGAGCAGCTCGCCCAGGTCGTCGGTGCGCACCTCCGCCCCGCGGTGGGAGCGGAAGCGGTAGCCGCCCAGCGGGGTGCTCGCGGCGCGGTAGGCGTCGACGGCGCCGAGATCGCGGATCGCGGCGTCGACGCCGGGCATGAGGGCGAGCATGTACCCGGGATGGGCGCGCACGTCGACGCGGTCGACGAGCACGGGGTGGAGGCCCTGACGGCGCAGCAGCTGCGCGAGGGCGACGCCGGCGACGCCGGCACCGACGACGAGCACGCGCAGGCGGTCCTGCTGCTGGGCGGCGAGCTGGTGGGCGAGCGGGGCGTCGTCGATCATGGGACCTCCTGTGGACCATCCGGTCCACTCGACGATACCCTGATTGGACCACCTGGTCCAGTAGGGTGGTCGACATGAGCACCGACCCGTTCCGCGGTCCCCACCGCCGAGCCCTCCTCGAGGCGACCGTCGCGGAGTTCTCCGCAGCCGGATACGACGGCGCCTCGCTGAACCGCATCATCCGCGCCGCCGGGATCTCGAAGAGCTCCTTCTACCACGCGATCGGCTCCAAGGCGGAGCTGCTCGATGCCGTCGTGACCAGCCTCGTCGCCGAGGTCCGGGGCCGTTGGACGCCGCCGGCCCCCGCGAGCCTCGCCGGCCCCGGCTTCTGGGACCGGGTCGAGGACATGCTCGACGACCTCGCGCGCCTCACCGCCGAGGACCCGGCCCTCGCCCTGCTGGGACGGATCATCTACCTGCCCGGCGCGTCCGCCCCCGATGCCCGCACCGCGCTGCTCGAGTCGCTGCGCGCCTGGGTGCTGGGCGCCCTCGAGGCCGGGCGCTCCTGCGGCGCGATCTCCACCGACCTCCCGGCGCCGCTGCAGGGCGCCGCCGCCTTCGGCATGCTCCGCGGCCTCGACGAACGAGCCCTCGGTCAGGACGGCGCCGGCGAGGACGACCGGGATCAGCTGCGGCGCGCCCCGTCGCTGCTGCTGCGCCGGATGCTCGCGCCCTGACCGGTGACGGACGCGACGCGGATTCCTCGCGTCGCTCCGCGTCCTGCGGGCCTCGGCCGTCTACGGTATGAACTGCGGGGACGCCCCTCGCGACCTCCCCTGCCACTCCCGCCCCGAACACCGCGGAAGGATCCAGCATGCCGCCTCAGCCCGCGGGCCCCGTCCTCACGGAGGGCGGCACCTCGGGAACGAGCACCGGCACGGCATCGGGCCGCGACTTCTTCGCGCTTCCCCGGCAGATGCGTGCCCTCACCTGCTGGGGCTCCTCCTCGATGGCCTACGGCCGAGCCGAGGAGGGCACGCCGCTGACGGTCCGGCTCTCCGACCGCCTCGCCCTGGCCCTCGCCCCCGCGACGGTCGCCAACCACGCCGTCGGCGCCACCCTCAGCGTGCACACGATGCTGCAGCGCGGCCTCGAGACCCCGCGGGCGACCCCGGCCGCGGAGACGACCGGACGGGTGCGGATCGCCCTCGAGCCCGGGATCGGCGCCGTGGACGGCATCGAGTTCCCCGCGGACATCGCCGGCGTCGACGGACAGGTGCGCACCCTGGACGGCGCCTGGACCTTCGAGCCCCAGGACCCCTCCGCCGTCACCCCCGCCGGCACGCTCACCTCGCATCTGGGCGCGCAGGCCGCCGGCAGCCGGCAGCTGCTGTGGATCGGCAAGAACAACATCCGCGACACCGCCACGGTCCTCGCGCACACCCAGGCGATCTGGGACGCGGCCGACGTCCCTGAGGAGGACAGCCTGGTCCTGGGCCAGTGGGCGACGCCCGCGGACCCGGTCGGATCCGACACGGGCGAGGCCCTCGCGGCCGTCAACGCGGAGCAGGCCTCCCGATACGACCGGCACTTCCTGGACCTCGCCGGCGCCTTCGCGGATCCCGCGGCCCTCTCCCGGGGTCCGGTCGCGCCGCTGCGCATCATGGAGCAGGCCGCCACCCACGACGCCCTCGCGCAGGGGATCACCCCGCCCGCCCTCGTCGGCAGCGACGACATCCATCTCAACGGCTGGGGGAACCTGTTCGTGCTCGACCTGCTCCTGCAGCGGATGAAGGAGCTGGGATGGCTGTGATGCGCCGGCCCGTCCCGCCGCGGATCCCGGGCACGGACCCCACGGCGCGATCCCGGGCGGCCGAGGCAGCCGCGCCGCCCGCGGCCCCGCGCTCCGGGACGCGGATCAGCCGTCGCCTGGCCGCCGCCGGGATCGGCGCCGCCGCCCTGCTCCCCCTGGGCGGCGTGGTCGCCGCCGCCCTCCACGGAAGCACCCGCGCCCCGCAGCCGGCCCCCCGCCCGACGTCCGCCCCTCGCACCGCGGAAGCCCCGACGCCGACCCCGGACCCGCCGATGTTCTCCGACGTGGGCGAGGACCATCCCGCCCGGGAGGCGATCGAGTGGGCCGCCGAGGAGGGCCTCGTCCCCGGTGGCGAGGACGGGATCTTCGCGCCCGACGGTGCCGCTGTCCGCGGGACCCTCGCCCTGGCCCTGCACCGCTTCGCCGGCGCCCCGGAGACCTCCCTGGAGACACCCGTGTTCACGGACCTTCCGGACGGCGAGGAGGGGCAGGCCCTGCAGTGGACCGGCACCCGCGGGATCCTCTGGGGAGATGCGGACCTCGCCGTGCACGGCGAGCGGGAGCTGTCGCGCCAGGACCTGGCCGCCGCGCTCATGTCCGCCTTCTCCGGCGGGCTCGTCGCGGCGGGCCGCGCCGT
The DNA here is from genome assembly GCF_042434575.1 of Brachybacterium hainanense. Taxonomy (NCBI): domain Bacteria; kingdom Bacillati; phylum Actinomycetota; class Actinomycetes; order Micrococcales; family Dermabacteraceae; genus Brachybacterium; species Brachybacterium hainanense. Next base: position 26,490 of record NZ_JBHLSV010000006.1, on the reverse strand, counting down.
CGATCCCGCCTCCGCGGCGGCCTTCGAGGACGTCCCGGCCGATGATCCCGCGACCCTCCCGCTGCGCTGGGCGAGCGCCGCCGGAGCCCTCGAGCGCAGTCGGATCGCCTCCGACGGCACCCAGCTCGTGAACGCGATGGACCCCGCCCCGGACGTCCTCGTGCCCGACCGTGCCGCCACCCGGGCCGAGCTCGCCGTCGCTCTGCACGCCATGCAGGAGCTGCTGACGGGCTGAGCCGAGGGCGCCCGCGGCGACCCGCCCGGAGAAGCGGGCGCCGGACGTCCGCCGCCCGGCCTAAGGTGAGGTGCATGACAGCGACCTCCTCATCAGCTCCCGCCCCTGCATCCGCCGCGGCCGGGTCCGCGGGCTATCTGCGGCATCCGGACGTGCACGGCGACCTCGTCGTCTTCACCGCCGCGGACGACGTATGGCTCGCCCCGCTCGCCGGCGGACAGGCCTGGCGCCTCACCGACGACGGCGCCCCCGTGCGCTTCCCCCGCTTCTCCCCCGACGGCGCCCATGTCGCCTACGTCTCCCTCGTGACCGGCAGCCCCGAGGTGTTCGTCGTCGCCGCGGACGGCTCCCAGGCCCCGCGCCGCCTGACGGTGACCGGGAACCGCACGACGCGCGTGGCCGGCTGGCTGGAGGACGGCCGCATCCTCATGACCACCGCGCACGGCGCCCCGCTGTCCCTGCGGGACGCCCAGCTGTGGGCGCTCGGCCTGGACGGCTCCGCCGAGCTCCTGCCGCTGGGCCGCTCGAGCGAGGCGGCGATCCATGAGGACGGCACGACCGTGGTCGTGACCATGTGGCGCCGCGAGTCCGCGACCTGGAAGCACTACCAGGGCGGCACCGCGCCCAAGCTGTGGATCTCGCGCGAGCCCCTCGCCCTGGACGCCCCGCGCGAGGCGCACGCCCAGCGCACCTGGGAGCCGCTGCTGGACGAGATCCTCGCCGGGAAGACGCGCGTGGCCTGGTACGGGGACCGGCTGATCTTCGCCGCGGACACACCCGGCCCCGGCGCCGCCCTCACCGACCGGGCGAGCGGCAACCTCTGGTCCGTGGATGCGACGGGCACCGATCTGCGCCGCCACACGGACCTCACGAGCGAGCAGGGCTACCTGCGCGAGCCCGCGACAGACGGCACCACCATCGTGTTCACCTCACGCGGCCGTCTGTTCGCCATGGACTCCCTGGACGCGGCACCGCGGGAGGTCGAGGTGCGCACCGCGGGCGTGGCCGCCGCGCGTCGGCCCCGTCGCATCGACCCGGCGGAGAACCTGCTGGCCATGCGTCCCACGCACGATGCCCGGGCGAGCCTCGTCGAATGGCGCGGCACCGCGCACCTGCTCACGCATCGCGGCGGTCCCGCGCGTCTGCTCGCCGGCGAATCCGGGCTGCGGATCCGCGAGGTGCGGCCGCTGGGCCGCTCGCCCTTCGCGCTGTTCGTCTCCGATGCCGCGGCGCAGCAGGATCGGGTCTCCGGCGGCGTCGGCTCCGACGACCTGCACGTGCGGCGCCTGGACGCGGGCGGGCCGGAGGTGCCCCTCGGCATCGGCGCGCTCACCGACGGCGGGATCGGCCGGATCCTGCACGCCTTCCCGTCCCCGGACGGAGCACGCGTGGCCCTGTCCACGCACGACAACCGGCTGTGGCTCGCCGAGCTCGACGGCGTCGCGGACCCGGCGGCCGGACCGGACGCCGCGGCGGCATCGGCCGCGGAGCCGGCCCCGCCCACGCTCACAGCGCTGCGCGAGGTCTCGCGCAGCGAGGGCGGCGAGATCCGCTCCGCGAGCTGGTCCCCGGACGGCCGCTTCCTCGTGTGGACGGAGCCGAACAGCTGGGAGCTGGACCGCCTGCTCCTGCTGGACGCGGAGGCGCCGACCGATTCCGAGGAGGCCGTGCGAGCCCTGACCAGCGGGCGCACCTCTGACTTCGATCCGGCGTTCAGCGCCGACGGCAAGCATCTCGCCTTCCTGTCCGGGCGCACCTTCGAGACCCAGTACGACGACCTCGTCTTCGACCTCGCCTTCATCTCCTCGCAGCGACCGTTCCTGCTGCCGCTCGAGCGCACCACCCGGGATCCCTTCGGCCCCGACGCGGACGGCTGGACGAGCGCGGCCGAGGCCGGCGACGGCAAGGACGGCGACCGCACGGACGGGAACGGCGCGGACAGCCCGACCGTCATGGCCGGGGCGGGCACCGGCGCAGCCGCGGGAGCGGAGGGCGCGAAGACCCCGGCCCCCGGCAGCGGCGCGGACACGACCTCCCCGGCGAGCGCGGACAGCGCCGCGGGGGCCGGGGCCGCGAAGACGCCGCCGCGCACCGTGATCGACGCGGACGCGGCGGAGGAGCGCATCGTGCCCTTCCCCGTCGAGTCCGGGCATATGCGGGATCTGCACGCCGTGACCAGCGGATTCATCTGGATCCGGCAGCCGCAGGAAGGCGTTCTCGGCACCGCCCGCGCGGGCGTCGAGGGGGAGGGCCCGAAGCCGGTGCTCGAGCACTGGAACCTCGCGGACCGGAAGCTCACCGTCCTCGCGGAGGGCGTGGACGCGGTCGAGGTCTCCGGCAGCGGCGACGTGCTCGTGATCCGCCAGGGCACGAGCTGGACCGCGATCCCCTCCGACCGGAAGGTCGAGGACGAGGATCCTGCCCGGATCGGCATCGGCACCGAGCGCCTGCGCCTCGCCGTGGATCCGGTCGCGGAGCGGCGCGGCATGCTCTGGGACAGCTACCGGATCATGGCTCAGCAATACTGGCGCGAGGACATGGACGGCCAGGACTGGCACGCCATGACCAGCTGGTACGACGAGGTGATCGACCGGGTCGTCACGGAGGACGACTTCGCCGACATGATGTGGGAGGTCGTCGGCGAGCTCGGCACCTCGCACGCCTACATCATGCCGAAGGCGGCGAGCCATGACCTGCCGGAGACCCCGGCGCACCTGGGCGTGGACCTGCGCCGCGACGGCGATGCCTGGGTGATCGCGCGGATCCTGCCGGGCGACTCGACCGATCCGGACGCCCGCAGCCCCCTGCGCGCCCCCGGGGTCGCCGCGGAGGTCGGCGATGCGATCGTGCGCGTCGACGGGCGGGACGTCGACGCCGCGCGCGGTGTGGAGGAGCTGCTGATCGGCTCCGCGGGCCGCCCCACGGAGCTGGTCCTCTCCCGCGACGGCCGCGAGCGGCGCGTGGTCGTGGTGCCGCTGGCCGATGACACGCAGCTGCGCTACCAGGCGTGGGTGGCCTCGCGGCGCGCCGCGGTCGCGGAGCTGTCCGGCGGGCGACTCGGCTACCTGCACATCCCCGACATGGTCTCCGGCGGCTGGGCGCAGATGCACCGCGATCTGCGCGAGGCCTCGGGACGCGAGGGGATCGTCGTGGACGTGCGCTACAACAACGGCGGGCACACCTCGCAGCTGGTCACCGACCGGCTGGCCCGTCGCGTCCTGTCCTGGGGCTACCCGCGCCACCAGCGCCCGGACACCTACCCGGCCTTCGCGCCGCGGGGCCCCCTCGTGCTGGTCACCAACCAGGAGGCCGGCTCCGACGGCGACATCGTGAACGCGGTCTCCCGGGCGATGGGAATCGGCCCCGTGATCGGGACGCGCACCTGGGGCGGTGTGATCGGCATCGACGGGCGCTACGACCTCGTCGACGGCACCGGCATCACCCAGCCCAAGTACGCCAGCTGGTTCGAGGGGGTGGAGTGGTCGATCGAGAACTACGGCGTGGACCCGGACATCGAGGTGCCCTTCCCGCCCAGCGCCTGGGTCGCCGGGGTGGATCCGCAGCTCGAGCGGGGCGTGGCCGAAGCCCTCGCCCTGCTCGAGGAGCATCCGGCCGCCGTCCCGCCGCCGCTGCCGCCGGCGCGCTTCGGCCCGTCGAAGGGCTGAGCCGCCGGACGCGCGGCTCCGGTCAGCGCAGGCCGACGAAGGTGAGCTCGCGCAGCGCCTCCGCCTCGCTCTCGAGGACGGTGACGCGGCGCAGGGCCTCCTGCTCCGCATCGGCACCGGGGGCCGCGGCGGGGCGGTGCAGCCGGGCGACGGGCGCGGTCGCATCGGGCACGAGCTCGCGGGCCACGCGGCCGGAGCGCAGACCCGCGGCACCGCCGTCGATCCGGGCGGCGAGGCGGTGGGAGAGGACTCCGCCGAGGACGGTGAAGACGGTGACGAGGAGGACGAGGACGAGACCGATGGCGAAGGAGGACATACCTCGATCCTTGCCCGCCCGACACAGCAGGACAAGCGAATAGTTCTGACCCTCCGTTCAGCAATGCTGAATGATGGGGTGAGGCGCGAGGCGTAGGCTCACGGGCATGCTCGATCCCCTCAAGCTGCGCGTGCTGCGCTCCGTCGTCGAGACCGGCAGCGTCCGGGCGAGCGCCGAGGCGCTCGGGTACACGCCCTCCGCCGTCAGCCAGCACCTGTCCGCCCTGCGCCGGGACACGGGCCTGGAGCTCGTGGAGCGCTCCGGCCGCGGCATCGTCGTCACCCCTGCCGGCCGGACCCTCGCCGCGGAGGCGGGCACCGTCCTGGACGCGCTGGATGCGCTCGAGCGCACCGCCCGCGGCCTCCGCGAGGGCCGCACCGGGACCCTCTCCCTGTCCTACGCGAGCTCCGTCGCCGCGGCCTGGGTGCCGGTCATCGCCCGTGACGTCCGCGAGCGCTTCCCGGAGCTGGGGCTCGAGCTGACGCTGCGCGACTGCACGCGCGGCTTCCCGCCCGGCTACGTCCCGGACATCGTGATCGGCGAGACCTCCGTGGACCTCCCCTCCCCGCCATACATCTCCCGCGTCCTCCTCGAGGAGGGATACTCCGCGCTCGTGGGGCGGGAGCATCCCCTCGCCGGACGGAGCAGCCTGCCTCTCACGGAGCTCGCCGCCTACGACTGGGCGACCGACGACCCTCCGGACTCGGACTGGTTCGGGCGGATCGCCTCCGCCTGCCGGGCAGCAGGCTTCGCCCCGCGCGTCGCCGTGAACCCCTCCGACTTCTCCGCGGTGCTCGGCTTCGTCGCGAGCGGCGACTTCGTGAGCGTGCAGCCCTCGATCATCGCCTCCGAGCTGCGGCCCGACATCGTCGCGATTCCGCTCGCTCCTCCCGGGCCGCGCCGGCGCCTGTCGATCCAGGTGCACGAGAAGGTCGCGCGCAGCGACGCCGCCCGCTTCGTCGTCGAGCGCACCGTCGAGCTCGCCCGTGCCCGGGTCGCCGCCGTGAGCGACGCGATCGCCCTGTCCTGACCGCGCCCAGCCCGGATCCCGTCGGCAGAGGAACGGGGCACAATAGGACCATGAGCGAGGGACGGGAACCGCTGCGCCTGGTGCGCGGAGCCCTCGCCGCCACCCTCGCCACGTCGATCGCGCTGCTGGGACACGTGCTCGGCGGCGGCGACGTGCCCGGCTGGATGGGCATCGCCCTGCCGTGGTGGCTCTCGATCACCCTGTGCACGACGCTCGCCGGAGCGCGCTTCAGCGCCCCGCGCCTGCTCGCGGCGATCTCCGGCAGCCAGCTGCTGTTCCACCTCCTCTTCGTCGTCGGCGCACCGTCCTCGGGTGCCGTGACCCTGTCCGACGCCCCCGGGATGCACCTGCATCTGGGGGTGGGCAGCGCGGCCGCGGCCGCCGCTCAGACCGGCGCTCCGGCGACGAGCATGACCCACCTCGCGCACTCCGCGCACCTGAGCGGGCCGATGCTGCTCGCCCACCTGCTAGCCGCCGCGGGGACCGCCGCGATGATCCATCGGGGCGAGGCGGTGCTGCTGCGGGCCATCGGCCTCGCCCTCTCCGCGGCCGAGGCGCTCCTCCGGCGGCGTGGTCCGCGCGCCGCCCGGCTCGTGAGCCCGCCCGCCCGACCCCGGCCCGTCCCGCCGATCGCGCATCTGCCCCGACGCCGCCGTGCCCTCCTGCGCCCGCTCACGCGGCGCGGACCGCCCCTGCTCCTCGCCATCTGAAGCGGCGCCGGGACCCCTGTCCCGGCGCCATCCGACGATCCGCGAAGGACCCTGCCATGACGGCTTCTCCGTCGACCCCTGCCCGTATTCCCGCCCCTGCCCCCGCGCCGCGCCGCCGCGCGCTCCTCCTCGCCGCCGCGGCGGTGCCCACCTCAGCCCTCCTCGCCGCCTGCGGGGACGGCGGCTCCGCCGCTCCGTCCGCTCCCTCCTCGTCATCCGGTCCGTCCGGCTCCGCCCCGCTGACCGTCGAGGGCGCCTGGGTGAAGGCCGCCGAGTCCGGGATGACCGCCGGCTTCGCGACCCTCACCAGCACCTCCGACGCCCCGCTCACGCTGATCGGCGCCCGCAGCCCTGCCGCCCCCGAGATCCAGCTGCACGAGACCGCCGCGGACGGCTCCGGCGGCATGTCCATGACGCAGAAGGAGGGCGGCTTCGAGATCCCCGCGGGCGGAAGACTCGTCCTCGAACCGGGAGGGGACCATCTCATGTTCATGGACCTCGCCCTCCCCCTGCTCGCGGGGGACGAGGTGGAGCTGACCCTCGAGCTCGAGGGCGGTCTCGAGGTGCCCGTCACCGCGCAGATCCGCGACTTCGCGGGGGCGCAGGAGGACTACGCCCCCGGCATGGACGGCATGGACCACGGGGCCTCCGACGCCGGAGGCGAGCAGCGATGACGACGCCGGACTCGCTGCCGCGGCGGCGGCTGCTGCGGGCAGGCGCGCTCGCCGGGGCCGGCGTCGGGATCGGCGCCGGTGCCGGCGCGCTCGGCGCGAGGGCCCTGGACGAGCGTGCCGCGCCCGAGCCCGAGGAGGTCCTGCACGGACAGGGGGTGATCCCCTTCCACGGACCGCACCAGGCGGGGATCGAGACCCCGGCTCCCGCGCACGCCACGTTCCTCGGCCTGGACCTGCGCGAGGAGACGGACCGGGACGGGGTGCTGCGCCTGCTGCGGGTGCTCACCGCCGATGCCGCCCGCCTCACCGGCGGACACGCCCCGCTCGCGGATACCGAGCCGGAGCTCGCCGCGGTCCCGGCTCGCCTCACCGTGACCGCGGGCTTCGGCCCCGGGCTCCTGGCCCGGGCGGGACGGGAGACGCCGCCCTGGCTCGCCCCGCTGCCGGCCTTCCCGATCGATGCGCTCGATCCGGCGTACTGCGACGGCGACCTGATGCTGCAGGTCGCCGCCGATGATCCCCTCGCGCTCGCCCATGCGGTGCGGATGCTGCTGAAAGGGGCGCGGTCCTCGATGCGGCTCCGCTGGCTGCAGCAGGGCTTCCGCCGCGCCCACGGCGCGGTCCCCTCCGGCACCACCATGCGGAACCTGTTCGGTCAGGTCGACGGGACCGCGAACCCGCGCCCGGGTACCGAGCCCTTCGCCCGGACCGTCTGGATCGAGGACGGCCCCTTCGCCGGGGGCACCTCGATGGTGATCCGCCGGATCCGCATGGACGTCGACGGCTGGGACGAGCTGGATCGTTCCGGGCGGGAGGAGTCGCTGGGACGGCGGCTCGCCGACGGCTCCCCGCTCACCGGGACGGCCGAGCACGACGAGCCGGACTTCTCCGCGACGAGCGCCCACGGCTTCCCCGTGATCGGCGAGTTCACGCATGTGCGCCGGGCCCGCGGGGTCGATGCGGCGGACGGCGGGCAGAGCATCTTCCGTCGCAGCTACAACTACGACCTCGCGCCCGACCCCGCCGCGGGCGGGATCTCGGAGTCGGGGCAGGTGTTCGTGTCCTTCCAGGCCGATCCCCTCGCCCAGTTCGTGCCCATCCAGCAGCGCCTCGCGGAGCTGGACCTGATGAACGAGTGGACCACCCCCATCGGCTCGGCCGTGTTCGCGATCCCTCCCGGCGCGGCCCAGGGCGAGTTCCTGGGCCAGAGCGTGCTCGAGTAGTCGGCACCGGACGGCCGGCTCCGCGGCCCTCGCGCACCAGGTGGCAACAAGCGGCCACCCGCCCCTGCGCGAGGGCCGCGGCTCCGTACGCTGGGTGGAACCCGTCCGCCACGCCGACCGGAGGTTCCCGTGACCCCTCGCTTCCACACCCCTGCCGAGGAGGCCGTCTCTCCGCTGGTCATCGGCCTGGACGTGGGCTCGGGCGGGTCCCGGGCCGCGCTGTACGACGCGAGCGGCCGCGAGGTGGGGGCACGTCGTCACAAGGTTCCCCATCAGTTCACGACCGCCCCCGACGGCACCTCCACGATCGATGCGGACCAGATCGTCGAGGAGCTGCGCACCGGGATCCGCGCCGTCCTCGCGCGCCCCGCGCCCGGCCCGATCCTCGGCATCGGGATCGACACCTTCGCCTCCTCCCTCGTCGTCGTCGATGCGGCAGGACAGGCGATCACGCCCTGCATCACCTACGCCGATTCCCGCAGCCACGCCCAGGTCGCCGTCCTGCGCGACCGGCTGGACACCGCGGCCCTGCACGACCGGACCGGGGCACGGATCGCCTCCTCGTACCTCGCGCCGCGCCTGCTCTGGCTGCGGGAGGAGCACCCGGACATCCTGGGCCGCGCCCACCGGGTGATGGCGCTCGGCGAGTACGTGGCGCTGAAGCTGCTGGGCACGCCCGCGCTCGGCACCGCATCGGCCGCCTGGGCCGGCATGATCGACCGCCGCACCGGGGCGTACGTGCCGGAACTGCTGGAGGCCACGGGCACGGATCCGGAGCTGCTGGGCGCTCCTCTCGATCCCTCGGCTACGGTGCCGCTGGCCGGCAGCTCGCTGGCCGCCCGGCACCCGGAGCTCGCGGAGGCGGTCTGGGTGCCCGTGATCGGGGACGGGCTCGCCGCGAACATCGGCATCGACGCGACCGGGACGGGGACCTGGGGCATCTCGACCGCGACCTCGGGGGCGATCCGGCAGCTGCTGGACACCGGTGCCGCCCAGACCGACCGCCTGCCCAGCGGCCTGTGGGCCTACCGGGTCGATGCGCGGCGCACCCTGGTCGGCTCCGCCATGAGCGACTGCGGGCGCATGCTCGACTGGGTCCGCACGCAGACGGCCGTGCCCGAGGCCCTCGCGGAGCTGGACACGCAGACGCTGCTGTCCGCGCCGCCTTCGGCGAGCACCCCGCTCGTGGTCCCGTTCCTCTCCGGCGAGCGCGGCACGAAGTGGCGCGACGGCGCCCGCGCCCTGGTCGCCGGCGTCTCCGCCTCCACCACCGCCCCGGACCTGCTGCGCGGCGCCCTCGAGGGGCTCGCCCTGTCGTTCCTGCGCATCGCCGACCAGCTGCGCGAGATCAGCGGCGAGCCGGAGCGCATCGTGCTCTCCGGCGGGATGACGGAGACGGTCCCGGCCTGGCTGCACCTGCTGGCTGATGCGCTGAACCGCCCCATCGACCACGTCGCGATCTCGCGCTCCACGATGCGGGGCACGGCGCTGCTCGCCCTCGAGCAGGTCGCACCCGATGCGGAGCGCGCCCCCGCCCCGGTGCTGCGCCGCATCGAGCCCGTGCCCGGGAACGCCGAGCACTACCGCGAGCGGCTCGCCCGCTTCGAGGCCCTCGCGGACCTCGCCTGATCGAGCCCACGACCTCACCCGATCGCCCCCGCCCGTCGAAGGAGACACCCCGGATGACCGCACAGCCCGCCGCCCCTCTTCCGCCCCTGCGCGTCGCCGTGGCCGGTGCGGGGGTGATCGGCGCCCATCACTGCCGCGTCATCGCCGACACGCCCGGCATCGAGCTGGGAGCGGTGGTCGACGTCGACCTCGAGCGCGCCGCGGACATGGCCGCCGAGCACGGGGTCCCCGCGGTCGGCTCGCTCGCGGAGGCCCTCGCCCCGACGCACGGCATCGACGTGGTCGCCGTGTGCACGCCCTCGGGGCTGCATGCCGTCCTCGCGATCGAGGCGATGGAGGCGGGCCGCCACGTCGTCATCGAGAAGCCGATCGACGTGGTCGACGAGCGGGCCGCCCGTATCGACGAGGCCCGGATCGCGTCCGGGGTGCAGGCGGCCGTCATCTCCCAGCATCGCTTCGACCCCGGTACCGAGCAGGTGCAGGCCGCCCTCGACGGGGGCCGGCTCGGACGCGTGACCAGCGCGATCGCCTCGGTGCCGTGGTGGCGCTCGCAGGACTACTACGACTCGGGCGCCTGGCGCGGGACGGTCGCCCTCGACGGCGGCGGCGCGCTCATGAACCAGGGCGTGCACACGGTCGACCTGCTGTGCGCCTTCCTGGGCCGGCCCCTCGAGGTCTTCGGGTACACGGCGCTGCTGGCGCACGAGGGCATCGAGGTCGAGGACACGGCCGCGGGCGTGGTCCGCTTCGAATCCGGGGCGCTGGGTCTCCTCCATGCCACGACCGCGGCCTTCACCGACGAGGCCGTGCGTGTGCAGGTCTTCGGCGACCGCGGCTCCGCTCTGCTCGAGGGCGATCGGCTGGTGTCCCTGACCGGCATGGACGACGTGCCCGCCGAGGCGGCGGCTCCGGCCGGCCCGTCGGCGCATCGGCTCCAGTACGAGGACCTGATCCGGGCGATCCGCACCGGCGGGCAGGTGCGGGTGGGCACGCGCGAGGCCCGCACGGCGCTCGCGGTCGTCAACGGGCTGTACGAGTCGGCGCGTCGGGGCGCGCCCGTCGCGATCCCCCGTTTCTGATCGCGGCGCCGCGAGCTACAGTGCCGTCATGACCAGGGCACGGGCATGACCGCGGCACAGCCGGCGCGGACAGGGCGGAGCTCGACGCGGCTGTCCCCGTCGCGGAGGGCCCGCTGGCGTGCGCTGTCGCGCGGCTTCTTCGCGCTGCAGGCCCTCCTCGGTGCGATCTGGTGGATCCTCGTGGCGACCTCGCCCGTGGTGCGGGCCGCGACCCTCGGCGGGCTGCCGGCGGCGCCGCTCGCCGTGCTGGACGTGCCGCTGTTCGTGGTGACCTCCGCGCTCGCGGCTGCCGCGATCCGCGAGGCCGTGCCGGTCCTCACCGCCTGGACCTGCATGATCGCCCTGTTCATGGCGGGCTATGCGACGGTGACGACGACCGCGGGGCTCGGGGCGGTGCTGATGATCGCCTCCGCCGTGGGCACGGTGCTCGCCGGGGCGCAGCTGCTGCTGGGGAGCGTGCCTGTGCGCCGGGTGCTCATCGGCCCCCTCGCCTTCCGCCGCTCTCCACGCCGCGATCGGCGAGAGCTTCTGGCCAGCACCTTCGCGCAGATCATCGTGTTCTGGACGCTGTTCCTCGTGGTCATCCCCGTACCGGTGGTGCTGCTGGAGAACCGCTGGCGGCTGGACGTGTCCCTGCCCGACGGCTCCTCGGGGCTGGGCAGGACGGTCTTCTCCGGGGCGGACGAGGCGCAGCTCGTCTGGAGCCTCGCGGCCTGGGCCGTCGCCGGAGCGGGGGTGCTGCTGCTGATCGCGGCGAGCGCCCTCGGGGTCTGGTCCGCGTACACGATGGCGAGCATCGGACGCGGGACCCCGCTGCCGTCGGCGATGCCGCGGGCGCTCGTGATCGCCGGGCCCTACCGGTACGTCCGCAATCCGATGGCGATGGCCGGGATCGGTCAGGGCATGGCGGTGGGTCTGATCGCCGGCTCCTGGATGGTCGTGGCCTACGCGCTCGCGGGGGCGGTGCTGTGGCATCTGCTGGTGCGCCCGCCCGAGGAGGCGGACCTCGCCGAGCGCTTCGGCGATCCCTACCTCCAGTACCGCGCCCAGGTCCGCTGCTGGATCCCTCGCCGCCGCCCCGTCCCGGTGCGGCGCGGCCTGCCCACCGGCTCCTTCCGCGTCGGCCCTGCCTGATCGGGCGCCTGCGCGCACGATCTGGCTCGTCCCGCTCTCGCCGGCATCGGCCCCGGCGGGTCGGCAGCCCGGAGATCTGAGCGGAGTGTTCGTGTGTCGACTGCGCGCAGGCGGAACGACACGGACTCTTCGCTCGCTGCCGCAACGGCACGGATACTTCGCCGGATCGGCGGGGAGGGTGGGGCCCTCCCGCTCGGCGGCCGCTCCTCGATCCGATCGCACAGGTCCCGCACAGCAGTCGCTGACGCCACGCATGAGGGGGCCCGGGAGCATCGTCCTCATCCCCACCAGACGAGATCAGGAGACGATGATGGACGACCACACCTACGAGGGGCGGAGACTCCCCCACCAGGATGAGCCGCTCGCCGACCAGGGCCTGCAGTTCGACCTCGCGACGCTCACCTCCCGCCGCCGAGCCCTCGCGGCGCTCGGCACGGGCGCCGCCGTCCTGGGGCTCGCGGCCTGCGGCTCCGATGCCGCCGAGGAGACCGTGACCTCGGCCGCCTCCGACGGCGGCGGGGGCACGGACAGCGCGAGCGGCGAGATCCCCGAGGAGACGAACGGCCCCTATCCCGCGGACGGGACGAACGGCGTGAACGTGCTGACCGAGTCGGGGATCGTGCGCGAGGACATCACCGCGAGCTTCGGCACCTCGACGACGGTCGCGCCCGGGGTGCCGATGACCCTGACCCTGCAGATCACGGACCTGAGCAGCGACAACGCACCGTACGACGGCGTGGCCGTGTACGTCTGGCACTGCAATGCGGCCGGCGAGTACTCGCTGTACTCGGAGGGCCTCGAGCAGGAGAACTACCTGCGCGGGGTGCAGGTCGCGGGCGCCGACGGCTCCGTCACGTTCACCAGCATCTTCCCCGCCTGCTATGCGGGGCGCTGGCCGCACGTGCACTTCGAGGTGTACCCGGACGCGGACTCGATCACGAGCACGGACGAGCTGCTGGCCACCTCGCAGGTCGCACTGCCGCAGGCCGTCTGCGAGGACGTGTATGCGCTCGTGGAGTACGCCGGGAGCGCGGAGAACCTCGCCCAGGTGTCGCTCGAGGGTGACAACGTGTTCGGCGATGACGGCGGTGAGCTGCAGCTGGCCGCTGTGGAGGGCGACGCGACCAGCGGATTCGTCGTCACCCTTCCCGTGGCGATCGATCCGACGACGCAGCCCGGGGCCTCGGGCGGCATGGGTGGCACGCCGCCCTCGGGCGGCGGCGGCGCCGGAGGTCCCGCCGCGGGACGGCCCAGGACGCCGCCGGAGGGCGCCCCGGACGGCGCTCCGTCCGACGGAGGCGCCGAGAGCGCGGCATACACCGGCGGGGAGTCGACGCTCGTCGGAAACGCGCTGGTCTCCTCCCGCTGATGTCGGCGGCGCAGGAGACCTCGGACCGCACACCCCTCTGATATCTTGAGCTCAAGATACCGTGTCCCGGGAGGTCGCCATGCGCCTGCACCACGTCCAGATCTCGATGCCCGCCGGATGCGAGGCCGAGGCCCGCCGGTTCTACTCCGGAGGTCTCGGCCTCGTGGAGGTGCCCAAGCCGCAGGACCTCGCCGGTCGCGGGGGATGCTGGTTCCGCGCTCCGGACGCAGACCGTGTCCTCGCAGAGATCCATCTGGGCGTCGAAGACCCCTTCGCACCGGCCCGGAAGGCGCATCCCGCCCTGCTGGTGGACTCGGCCGCGGAGCTCGAGGCCCTCGGTGCGCGGCTCGCCGGCGCCGGGCACGAGGTCAGCTGGGCGGAGCGGCACACCTTCGCCGGCTTCGAGCGCTTCCACTGCCGAGACCCCTTCGGCAACCGCATCGAGATCCTCGCCTCGGCGGACCGACCGTCCCCGGCCGCCGGGAGCTGAATCTGCGGGAGCCGCAGCGCCGAGATGCGCCACCTGCTCCGCGCTTCGCCGCTCTCGCTCCAGACGTCTTCGACCGCGGCGCCCCTTCCTACACTGGCAGCACCGGCCGGAGCGCGCCGAGCGGATGAGGAAGGAGGGACGGGATGGATCAGGACATCGACCAGGAGCTGCTGCGTGCGGTAGCGGCCTACCTGCGCCGGGTGGAGGCGCTTTCCCAGCAGGATGAGACCGATCGACGCGGACATCGCGCTCGCGGTGATCGCGGAGCGCTGGGAGGGCAGGCTTATCGGCGTGACCGGCGCCGACCAGCGATTCCACCACAGCATCTCGGAGCTGATCGCGAACCCGCACACCCGCTTCTCCGAAGGGCCGGTGTCCTACGAGCACCGGGCGACGGGCCCCGATGCGGACCGTCGCGTGGTCGCGTTCGGGGTTCATCTGCTGCGCCGCGACGGCATCCCGCTCGCGGTGACCCAGCGTGCCCCCGCACCGCAGCAGGGCCAGGAGCAGGCCATGATCGAGGTGATCAGCTCCGACGAGGACGCCGCGGTCGCGCTCCTGGAGGAGCTGCGCCGCCTCATGCTCGAACGCAGCGTGCTGAAGGGGAAGGTGCTCTCCTTCCAGCCGACCCAGTTCGGCGACTCGGCGGGAGCGACGTTCCTGCCGCGGCCGGACGTGCCCGCGGAGGCGATCGTCCTGCCGCCAGGGGTGCTGGAGGCGGTCGTCAGCCATGTGGTCGGCATCGGCGAGCACCGGGAGGCGCTGCGCGCCGCTGGTCAGCATCTGAAGCGGGGCGTGCTGCTGTACGGCCCTCCGGGGACCAGGAAGACCCTCACCGTCCGTCACCTGCTGGGCCGCACCCCGGGGACGACGGCCGTGGTCCTGACCGGATCGAGCATCGGCTTCGTGACCCAGGCGGCGGAGCTGGCGCGCACCTTCCAGCCCTCGATCGTCGTGCTCGAGGACATCGACCTCGTGGCGATGGAGCACTCGTACAGTCCGCAGCCGCTGCTGTTCGAGGTGCTCGACGCCCTGGACGGACTGGACGCCGATGCCGATGTCGCCTTCGTCATGACCACCAACCGGGTGCAGGTCCTCGAACGGGCGCTCGCGACACGGCCGGGCCGGGCGAAGGGGGCCACGGGCTCCTTCGCGAAGGAGCTCATGCGACGCGCACAGTGCTGGCCGCGGCGCTGCGGGGCAGCCCGGTGACTGACGCGGACCTCGCATCGACCCTCGAGGACCTCCTCGACTCCGGGGCGGAGCTGACCCGGCGCCTGCTGGGCCCCCAGGACGACGGCGACCCGGACGGCACCGACCAGGAGCCGGACGGATGCCCGACTCCGGAGGACGAGGGGCGCGGCTGGCTCGCCTGGGCGCCCGGCTCGGACGAGGTCTGATCCCCCGCTTCCCGACACCGGAAGCCTCGTCAGACGCCCCCGGTTCAGGCGGACGCGCGGCGGAACCGCAGCATCTGCACCGTGCCGCCGCTGCTCGCAGACCCCTCGTCCGCCAGGACGTACCCGCGCTCCTCGGCGCCGACGATCACCAGATCGCGCGGCACCGAGGAGCGATGGACCAGGTATTCGACCTGGTCGGAATCATCGAACACCTCAGCGAGGATGCTGTCGGCATCGCGGACCGCCCGCGCACGGTCCCGGGAGGTCAGCGCGGTGACCAGGATGACGACTGCGGCGATACCCGGGAGCACGAGCATCCCGACGAGCACTCCCGCGATGATGACCCACTCCATGCACCGATGATCGCACCCGGAACGCGCACAGGGCGCCCTTCCCGGAGGAAGGACGCCCTGGACGAGTCCGCCGCGAACCGCGGCGACCGCGGATCAGCGGTAGGTGACGAAGGAGGGGTTGCCCCAGATGGAGCGCTCGGAGACGGAGCCCTTGGAGGAGCCCGCGTCGACGACCTTGCCGTTGCCGGCGTAGATGCCGATGTGGCCGGGCCACACGACGAGGTCGCCGGGCTGCGCCTCGGACTGCGAGATGCGGTCGCCGCCGGAGGCCTGCTTGCTGGAGCTGTGCGGGAGATCGATCCCGAACTGGGCGTACACGTACTGGGTCAGGCCCGAGCAGTCGAAGCCGCTGGGCGAGCTGCCGGCCCAGTCGTAGTCCACGCCGATGTACTGGCGGGCCGCGTCGACGATGGACTCGCCGCTGCGGGAGGAGGACTTCGAGGAGCTCTTCTCCGAGTCGGAGGAGTCTGAGGAGGACTCGGCCTTGGCGGAGGAGGTGCTGACGCCGCCGGAGAGGGAGCCGCGGGTCTCGGGGCCCACGCGGCCGTCGACCTGGAGGCCGTTCTCGGACTGGTAGTCCAGGACCGCGTCGTTGGTGCGGGGGCCGAACTTGCCGTCGACCTCGAGGTTCGCGCCCTCGGCGTTGAGCAGGGTCTGCAGCGCCTCGACGCGATCGCCCTTCTTGCCCTGGTACAGGGTGGAGGTCGAGGAGAGCAGGGTGGAGATCTCGGAGCTGTGGGCGGTCGAGATCTCGACCGGGGCGGCGGCGTTGGTGGTCGGCGCGGCAGGAGCCTCGGCGATCGGCGCGGCGGTGGCGCTCTGAGCGGCGAAGGCGGAGCCCACGACGACGGTCCCGAGCATCGCGGCGCCGCCGAGGCCCTTGTAGGCGTAGCGGGTGGCGCCGTTGCGGGCGCGGCCGGCGGCTCGGTGGGTGTTGTGCTTGGTCATGTCTTCGGTGTTCCTTCTCTGTCGTCCTCGGGACGGCCCGTCATGCGGTGCAACGTTCAGTTCTGGTCCTCGACGCGGCGCCTCCGGAGGAAGCTCGTGGCCCTGGGGCATCCGCTGTCGTGCCTCCACGCTAGGAGCCGCGGATGGCCCGGCCAAGGGGCCTGAACGGAGCGGGCAGGGATCTTGACCGTCGCTTTAGTCGACTTGACACTTATCGGCCGTTCGGGCGTGACCTGGCCCACGGGCCATGCCGTCCGATGACGTTCGGGGCGCGGGGGTCATGACCATCGGCAGCGGCGCGGCACCGGCCGCTCTCCCGCTGGACTCCCAGATATGGCCTGTGAACTGGGAATCCGCTGGGGTGAGCCGGTGAGATCCGCGGGCTGCGGCGGAACCCGCGCCTCCCCGTGCCGCCCGGACCGGGCAGGCGCCGCGGTCAGCGGCCGAGCGGGGTGCGCGCCAGCAGGCGCTGGAGAGGACCGACCAGCATGAGCAGGAACAGGGCGAAGTACCCGATCACGGGAGCGAGGATCGCGATGAGGAGGGCGAGGGCGAACAGCAGGGCCATCGCCGCGTCGATGAGGGTGCCGCGCCGCAGCTGGGCCGCGTCGATCGCGTGCAGCTCGGGATGGCGATGCAGGTATGCCCGGGTCAGCAGCATGGTCAGGCAGGTGGCGATCATCGTGCCGATGTAGAGGGCCGTCACCAGCGGCCCCGAGGGCATCTGCCCGGAGAGGGCCGTCGCGACCGGCATCCACACGATCGTGAGCATCCACAGCATCGTGATGTGCAGGAGACGCTGGGTCACCTGATCGACGCCGGCGAACAGGTGATGATGCCGGTTCCAGAACATGGCGATGAGCAGGAAGCTGAGCAGGAAGCTGATCAGCTGGCCGACATGCTCGGACAGCCATGCGCCCGCCGTCAGCTCCTCGCCAGCGGCCTCGCCCACCGATTCCATGAGCGGAAGGATCAGCAGCGTCATCGCGATCGCCACCACCGCGTCGACAAAGGCCTTCGCCCGCTCCGCGGAGAACACGGTGCGCGCCTCTGCCGAGGCGATGACGGCAGCGGGTCCGGCGGGAGGGGGCTCGACAGCGGGAGTCACGGCATCGGCGGACGGGGCGGCGGAGCCCGCAGCTGCCGCAGGCGCCTCGTTCCCGTCGGGTCGAGCCGTCCTCGGTGGCGCGCTGGGCGGACCTGCGTCATGCGGACTGGGGGTGGTGCCGTCGCTCATCGTGCTCCGTCCTCGGCGGCGCGGCGCCGCCACCGACATCCTGCCCGGATACGGTCCGGCTGTCACCGGCGGCTCACGAAGAGCCTCGTGTCCGCGCGGGTGAGGGTCGATACCCTCCCTCCATGACGTGCTCTCGCTCCGCCCTCGTCGTCCTCACCGCCGTCGCCGGAAGCGCGCTCGTCGCCGCCGAGCTCGTCCAGGCCCGGTCCTCGCGCCGCCGCCTGGGGATGCCCCGCACGGTTCCGCCGCGCTCCGAGGCCGTGGTCGTGCTGGGGTATCGCGACCGCGCCCGCGGCGGGCGCGCGAACCTGGTGAACCGCTGGCGGGCCCGCATCGGCCTGCGGTCGATCGACCCGGAAGCGGGCCGCAGCACCCTCGTGGTCTGCGGCGGGGCGGTGGGGGCCGATGTCGCCGAGGCGGATCTGCTGGCGCGCTTCCTCCGCGGGGAGCTGGGCTGGGACGGTCCGCTGGTGATCGAGCGGGAGAGCCGCTCCACCTGGCAGAACATCGAGAACGCGATCCCGCTGATCGCGGACGCGGAGGCGATCACCATCGCGTCGAACACGCTGCACGCGGAGAAGGCCCGCGCCTATCTCTGGATGCAGCGCCCGGACCTCGCGCGGCGTCTGCGCCGGGCCGATGACCACCGCGTGGGCGAGCTGCCTCCGCTGCGTCTGCTCGCCACGGTCATCGGCGCCCGCGGCCTGCGCGGTCTGCCGCGCCGGCCGCTGTGAAGCGGCGTCGCCCGATCAGCCGGCCGTGACCGGCTCCGCCGCGAGCACCGCCGCGGAGAGCTCCTCCGCGTCGACCGGGCCGCCCAGCAGGTCCACGAGCGCGCGCACGCGCTCCGCGTCCTCGGCGAGGACCGCGGCCGCGGCGATCTTCTCCCCCTGCGGATCGGCCACGCGGTGCCCTGCCCGGACCTGGTCGGTGACCCAGTCGGTCCAGGCGCGCACGGCGGCGACTCCGGCGGGTGCCTGCGCGGGCCCGCCGCGCTCGGCGATCACCGGCAGGATGCGCACCGCGAGCTTGACGGAGCCGTCCGCGGCGATGCGGATCAGCGCATCGGCCAGGCGCGAGTTCTCGAAGCGCTCGAGCAGCGCGGCCGTGTAGGCGTCGAGCTCGTCCGCGGGAAGGTCGAGCGTGGACCGGGCCTCGGCCCACAGCTCGTCCACCACGCGGCGCACGGCCGCGTCGGCGACCGCCGCATCGACCTTCTCGTGGCCGGCGAGCTGCCCCGCATAGGCGAGGAAGGTGTGGGCGCCGTTGAGCAGACGCAGCTTGCGGCGCTCGTGCACGGCGACATCGGGCACGAGCTGTGCTCCTGCCGACTCCCAGCGAGGGCGCGCCCCGCGGAAGGCGTCCTCGATCACCCATTCGGAGAAGGGCTCCGTGACCACGGTCGCCCGGTCGTGGAAGCCCAGCCGCTCGCTCGCGAGCGCCATCTCCTCCTCCCCGGCGACGGGGGTGATCCGGTCGACCATCGTGGAGATCACGTCGACGTGGGCATCGAACCAGTCCCGCGTCTCCGGATCGAGGGCGGCGAGCACCGCCGTGCGCAGCACCTCGCCGTTGCCGACCAGGTTGTCGCAGGACACGAGCGCGATGGGCTCCTCGACCCCGGCCTCGCGCCGGGCCCGCAGGGCGATCGCGAGCCGCGCGGGAGCCGATGTCGTCGGATCCGTCCCGGCGGCATACCCCTTCTCCGTGATCGTCAGGGTGACCACGCTCGTGGCCGGATCCGCGACGGCGCGTCGCAGGGCGAGCAGGTCCTCGGCCGCGAACGCCTCGTCGATCACGGAGATCCGCTCGACCGCGTCCTCCGCGGGACCCCGCACGACCAGGCCGTACTCGCCGCCCTGGGCGGTGAGGGTCTGGGCGATCGTGGGCGTGCGACCGGTGAAGACGGTGACGTCCCACCCTCCGGCTCGCGCCGTGTAGAACAGGGTGTGGGCGCGGGCGAACGCGCCGATGCCCAGGTGGACCAGACGGCGGCTCATCGGGTGCCGCCCAGCTTGAAGACCTCGCGAGGATGCTGCGCGGGCAGCGTCTCCACGAGCGCGGCCGCGTCCTCGAGCCGCACCCGGTGCTCCGCCACCAGGGTCGCCAGATGGTTCGCGTCCAGACGCCGCGACATGTCATGGCGTGCGGGGATGGAGCAGAAGGCGCGCGTGTCGTCGATGAACCCGCTGGTCCGCGAGTAGCCGATGGTCTCCGAGACGGCACGGCGGTAACGCAGGATCGCGTCGGGCGCGTCGATGAACCACCACGGCGCCCCCGCGTACACGGAGGGGTAGAAGCCGGCCAGCGGCGCGATCTCGCGGGAGAAGACGGTCTCGTCGATGGTGAACAGGACGAGGCGGAAGTCCTTCTCGAGGCCCACATCGTTGAGCACCGGCGCGAGGCCGTCCACGAAGGTCACCGAGGTGGGGATGTCCGCGCCCACGTCGGCCCCGTACCGTGCGAAGGTCTCCGCGTGATGGTTGCGGTGCACGGCCGGGTGCAACGTCATGACCAGGCCGTCGTCCGCGGCCATGCGGGCCTGGTCGGCGAGCAGGTGGCGGCGCAGCGCGACCGCATCGGCGGGCGCGATCCGCCCGGCCCGGGCCTGCGCGAACAGCCGCGCCGCCTCCTCCTCCGCGAGGCGAGCGGTGCCGGCGTCGGCATGCGAGTGGTCGGTGGAGACACCGCCATGCTCGCGGAAGAAGAGCCGGCGCACGCGCATGGCCTCGGTGAACCCGGCGTAGCCGGCGGTGTCAATGCCTGCGGCTTCGCCGAGGGCGTCGGCCAGCTGCGCGAAGTCGGGGCGCGCGGGCTCGAGGTACCTGTCAGGCCGGAAGGTCGGCACGACCTGGCCCGCGAAGCCGGGGTCTGCGGCGAGCGCCCGGTGCGGGGCGAGGTCGTCGCAGGGATCGTCGGTCGTGGCGAGCACCTCGATCCGGAACTGCTCGAACAGGGCGCGGGGCCGGAACTCGGGGCGGGCCAGGCGCTCGGCGATGTGGTCGTAGAGCTCATCGGCCGTCGCCGGGGAGAGGACCTTCTCGATGCCGAAGACCTCATGGAACTCGTGCTCCATCCACAGCCGCGAGGGGGTTCCGGCGTAGGCGCGCCAGTGCTCCGCGAGCAGGCCCCAGGCATGGCGGGCCTCCGCCTCCGAGAGCGGGCCGCGGCCCACGCCCAGGTCCGCGAGGGACACGCCGCGCGCATGCAGCAGCCGCGTCACGTAATGGTCCGGGGTGATGAACAGGCTGGTCGGGTCCGTGAACGGGGTGTCGTCCAGGAGGAGGCGCGGATCGACGTGCCCGTGCGGGGAGACGATGGGCTGCTCCGCCATCCGCCCGTACAGCTCGCGTGCGATGTCGCGGACCGCGGGGTCGACGGGGAGCAGGCGATCGGGGTGGGGGACGAAAGCATCGGTGCTCATGGGGCTCATCATTCGGGCCGCGCCGCGGCCCGGGCCCGGGGTTGCCGGAGGTTGCCGGGGCAGATCCGGGCGAGAACGGGTCGTATGCGCGCAGCCGATCGCATAGACGCATCAGACGCGCGTATACGGCCCGTTCTCCGGACCCGCTTCCCGAAGGGCCCCCGGTCTCACGCCTCGCGCGGGCCCGAGGAGCCGCGAGGCACGAGCCGTACCGGCAGCGCGCCCTCGACCGGGGTGCGCACCTGGGAGGGGTTCTCGATGCGGCGGATGAGGCGCTCGACGGCGGAGCGTCCCTGTGCCCGCTTCGGGGAGACGACCGTGGTCAGGCCCGCGCCGACCAGCCGCGCCAGCGGGATGTCGTCGTGGCCGATCACCGAGAGCTCCTGCGGCACCTGCACGCCGGCCCGCAGGGCGGAGACCAGGAGCCCGAGCGCGATCAGGTCGTTGTAGCAGATCACGGCATGCGGCAGCTCGCGGCGCAGCGTCTCGAAGGCCTCCTCGCCGCCGCTCGCCGTCGGCGTGAACGGCCCCACCCGGCGGATGCTCATGCCGCGCTGACGCGCACCCACCCGGGCGGCACGCCAGCGCTCGCTGTCCGACCAGGAGTTCACAGGACCGGCGACATACACGACGTCCCGCACCCCGTTCTCATCCAGATGCGCCATGACCTGCGCGATCCCGTGCTCGTAGTCCGGGGTCAGGGAGTCCAGGCCGGCGACCCTCCGGTTCAGCACGAGCACCGGCAGGCGTTTGGTCATCTGGGCGAGGGCGGCATCGGACATGCGCGTCCCGGCGAGGATGAACCCGTCCACGATCTCGAGGGCCTGCTCGAGGCCGCGGCGCTCGCGCGCCTCGTCCTCGGAGGAGTCCACGAGCAGCAGCAGATAGTCCTTCGCCTGGGCCGCCTCCCGCATGCCGGAGACGACCTCGGCGAAGAACGGGTTCGTGATGTCGGGGATCTCGATCGCGAGCCGGTGATGGTGGACGTCCCGCTCCTGCAGGTCCGGGACCTCGGTGCGGTAGCCCAAGGCGCGGGCCGCGGCCATGACCTTCGTATGGGTGGCGGCGCTGACGCGGCCGGGCCGGGAGAAGGCGCGGGAGACGGTGCTGGGCGCGACCCCCGCCTGGCGGGCGACGTCGTAGATGGTCACCCGCTGGCCCGTCATGCAGCTCCGCCTCCTCGCGCTCGATCTCCCCGCGCGATGCGATCGCGGGCCTCCGGCCAGGATATGCAACTTCTGGCAACCCGTGGTGGGCGGCCTGGCCTGCGGACACAATCCGGATATCAGCCGGAGCTGTCTGTCCCCGCTCGGAAGGAGCGCTGTCCTCATGGCCACGATCGAGAAGGTCGACGTCCTCATCACCAATCCCACCCGCAACTTCGTCACCCTCAAGGTGACGACGTCGGACGGGGTGACGGGGCTGGGCGATGCGACCGTCAACGGCCGCGAGCTCGCGGTCGCCTCCTATCTGCGCGACCACGTCGCGCCGATCCTCATCGGCCGCGATCCCGAGCAGATCGAGGACACCTGGCAGTACCTGTACCGGGGCGCGTACTGGCGCCGCGGACCGATCACGATGGCGGCGATCGCCGCCGTGGACGTGGCCCTGTGGGACATCAAGGGCAAGACGGCCGGCAAGCCCGTCTACCAGCTGCTGGGCGGGGCGATGCGCTCGGGCCTGCTCGCCTACGGGCACGCCTCCGGCGCCGACATCCCCCAGCTGTTCGACTCGATCCGCGAGCACCAGGCCGAGGGCTACCGGGCGATCCGCGTGCAGACCGCGGTGCCGGGCCTGGGCCAGGTGTACGGGGTCGCGGCCGCCGGCTCCACGGCGCAGAGCCGCTACGACTACGAGCCCGCGCGCCCAGGGCTGCGCCCCACCGAGGAGGGCTGGGACACCCGGGCCTACATGCGCCACCTCCCCACCGTGTTCGAGGCGGTGCGCGGCGAGTTCGGCCCGGAGATCCCGCTGCTGCACGACGGGCATCACCGCATGACCCCGAACCAGGCCGGCCAGCTGGGCCGCTCCCTCGAGCCCTACGACGTGTTCTGGCTCGAGGACTGCACCCCCGCGGAGAACCAGGAGGGCCTGCGCCGGGTCCGCGAGCTGACCAGCCAGCCCCTCGCGATCGGCGAGATCTTCAACACCGTGTGGGACTACCAGACCCTCATCACGGAGCAGCTCATCGACTACGTGCGCTCCGCGGTCACGCACACCGGCGGCATCACGCATCTGAAGAAGATCATGGACTTCGCCTCGATCTACCAGATCAAGTCCGGCTTCCACGGCCCCACGGACATCTCCCCCGTGGGCCAGGCGGCGGCGCTGCACCTGGGGCTCGCGATCCACAACTTCGGCATCCAGGAGTACATGCGCCACAGCGACGAGACGCTCAGCGTCTTCGAGACCTCCTACACCTGGAAGGACGGCCTGCTGCACCCGGGCGAGAATCCGGGCCTGGGCGTCGAGTACCACGAGGACGCGGGCGCGAGCTACGAGTACTCCCCCGCCTACCTGCCGGTGAACCGCCTCCTCGACGGGACGATGCACGACTGGTGATCCCCGCCCGCCGGCCGGGATCCTCGGGTCCGATGGGCCGCTGATCTGCCGGCCCCGACGTGATCGGCCCGGCGCAGGAGCTCCTGCGCCGGGCCGATCTGCATCCGCGCGACCAGACGGCGGGGCCGGTCAGCTGGTGGAGCCGACCTGCCACTGGTCCTCGGGCACGCCGTTGACGTCCTCGCGTCCTGGCGGGACGTCGAAGCGCTGCGCGGTCAGGTCCCGGGGCAGGAGGGTGAAGCCCTGCCAGTGCATCTCCATCGGCGACTGCTCCTCGTCGCGGGGGACGTGGTGGAAACCGACCGCGACCCAGGAGACGACGTCGTCGAGGGGCTGCCCGGCGCCGCGCTCGACGAAGTCCAGGACGCCGTCCCCGCAGCCGCCGCGGTTCCGGACGGCATAGCGCTGGCAGTCGTCGGCGTTGGTGAAGGCGACGTCGTATCCGATGTCCCCGTGCTCGTGGCCGGGCGCGCCGGTCTGGTCGCGCGTGAAGGTGAAGGAATCCGTCTTCTGCAGGTCGATCTGGTACGAGATCGGGTGCCCGTCCGCGTTCTGCACCTCGGGCGCCACCACCCGCCACCAGCGTCGGTCCTGCCAGCGGGCGCGGGCAGGCTCCTCGATGGGGGTGAGCGCGCCCGTGAGGATCGGGGACTTCTCGCCCTGCTCGCCGGTGGGCTCGGCATCGAACTGCTCGACGCGCATCCCGTCCGCGCCGCCGAGCGCCCAGTCCACGCGCCACACGGCGTTGTGCGAGTGGCTGGTCGCATGCTCGCCCTCGCCGACGTCCGAGCCGTGCTCCTCGTCGCTGAAGTCGACGGGCGACAGGTCACCGGTCGCCCCGAGCTGCACGTCGATCGAGCCGTCGGCGCCGAGGGTGTACTCGGTGAGGTACTCGTACCAGCCGACCTTCGAGACCGTGAACAGCTGCAGGTCGGTGCGCCGGGCTGTCGCCGGCTCGCCGACGGTGCTCGAGTAGTAGGAGACCCCGGCGTCGACCACGCTCTCGCACAGCACCTCGCGGTGCCGGATCTTGCCCCGAGTGCCGTCGCCGACGTTGGGGATGTCGAATCCGCGCAGATCTCCGGCACAGACCGTGCCGTCGAGCGTCTTCATCTTCGACCCGCCGAAGCCCGCCTCGGTGATGTCGTAGGTGGTGCGTCCGCCGTCGTCGTAGGGCACCTCGAGCTGAGAGATCGAGAGGGTGTCGATGAGGCTGATCGGCTCTGCGCCGGGCGGCGCGATGTGGATCTGCGAGAGCACGAGGCCCAGATCCGGGTCGATCGCGGTGCACAGCGACCAGGTCGCCCCGCTCGAGAGCGTCTGCGAGAGGGCCTGGCCCTCCTCGCCGCAGTCGAGGTCCGCGGTCGCGCCCGGGTCGCCGGCGGCCGTCCCGCCGGGTTCGGCCGGTTCGGCCTCGGCGCCGGGCCGGGAGCCCCCGAGAGCGTTCTGCACGAGCAGGGCGAGGCAGAGGAGGACGACGACGGCGCCGGCGAGGAGAGCCAGACGCGGGCCTCGGGCGGCGGGGAGGGAGAGTCTCATGGTTCCTGTTCTGCGGGGCCGGGGGCTGCGGGCAAGGAGGCGGATGCACGGATGCGGAACGGTGGCGACCCGCGGATGCGGATCGCCACCGTTCCTCTAGAGGGACTGCGTCATGCTCACTCGGAGCTGCCGCCCAGTCCGCGTCGGCGCGCGATCATGAAGACCGCGCCGGCGGCCAGGAGCAGAGCTCCCAGCCCGGCGAGCGGGGCCACCGTGGCACCGGTCGCCGGGAGGCTGCCGCTGCCCTGGTCGGAACCGTTGCTGCTGCCGTTGCCGGAACCGTTGCCCGTTCCGTTCCCGGAGCCGTTGCCGGTCCCGTCGTCGGAGCCGTTGTCGCCGCCGTTCCCGTTGCCGTCGCCGTCACCGGAACCGTTGTCGCCACCGTTCCCGTCGCCGTCGCCGTCACCGGAACCGTTGTCGCCACCGTTCCCGTTGCCGTCACCGTCACCGGAACCGTTGTCACCGCCGTTCCCGTCGCCGTCACCGTCACCGGAACCGTTGTCGCCGCCGCCGTTGTCGGCGCCCACGACCTCGAGGGGAGCGGTGAGCTTGGCCCCGGTCGTGTCGGAGGCGACCACCGAGTAGCCCGCCGCCAGCTCCGCATCCGCGGGGACAGGGAGGACGGTGCCCTCGGGGAGGTTGCCATCGGCATCGACCGTGACCTCGACCGGATCACCGACGGGATCGCCCGCCGGGTTCACCAGCTGCAGCGTCACCGTGCTGCCGGCGACCCAGCCGCCGGAGGTCACCGCGACGTCATCGCCGGCCGCGACCTGCGCAGGGACCTCGAGGCTCGGGGCGTAGACCGCCACCGTGCCCTCGGCCTCGTTGCCGTCACCGTCGGAGAGGGAGACCGTGTAGTCGCCCGCCGTCGCGTCCTCGGGGATGGTCACCGCGGTGCCCTCGGGGGTGTTGCCCCGGTCATCGGTCGTGACCGTGATCGGGTCGCCCACGGGGTTGCCCTCGGGATCGGTCAGCTGGATGGTCACCTCGGTGCCGGGGGCCCAGCCGCCGGAGGTGATCCCGGCCTCGCCGCCGGCCGGAACCGGGGAGGTGACCGTGACCGCCGGGGAGACCGCATCGACGTGCAGCACCTCGAAGGCGTCGGAGACCTGGGCGCCCTGGGCATCGCGAGCCGTCACCGAGTAGCCGGTGCCGATCGCGGCGTCCGCGGGGACCGGGACCAGGGTGCCGGCCGGGAGGGTGCCGGACTCGTCCGCGGTCGCGGTGACCGCGTCACCGACCGGCTCGCCGGACGGATCGACCAGCTGGAGCGTCACCTCGCTGCCAGCGACCCAGCCGCCGGAGGAGACGACCACGTCGCGTCCCGCGGGCACCTGATCCGGCACGTCGATCGCCGGGGTGTAGACCGAGACTGCGCCCTCACCGGAGTTGCCGTCGGGATCCGAGGCGGAGACCGTGTAGTCCCCGGCCACCGCATCCTCCGGGATCGGCACAGCAGTGCCCTCCGGC
>NZ_JBHLSV010000005.1:0-308258 GCF_042434575.1 Brachybacterium hainanense | reverse complement strand
CTCCGCTCCGGCCGGAGGGAGAGCGAGGCACGAGCGCTCCCGCAGGACGGTGCGGTGGCGATCAGCCAATCCAGCACGCACCTGATCGGCTCCGCTTCGGCCGGGTCAGGTCCGTGCCGCGCGCCGGTACGCGGATCCGGGGCGACACGCCTCCGACCTGCCTGCCTGCGTGCTCCGGCGCGATTTGTATAACCTGGTTGCATGTCGTCTGCATCACAGCCCACCGGCAGCGTCGTCAGCGGCCTGGACGTGCTCGTCCGGACCCCGGATCTCGTGCCGGAGGGCCGCATCGGCCTCCTCACCCACTACGCAGCGGTCACCGCGGAGCTCGGACGCGGCGTCGACGCCCTGCGCGATGCCGGCGTCCCGCTGCACTGCCTGATCTCCCCGGAGCACGGCTACTGGGGCACCGGCCAGGCCGGGCTCGGCGGCGACGAGACGGTCGACCCGCCCACCGGTCTGCCGGTGCTGGACTCCTACGGCCGGCACGGCGAGGACCTGGATCGTCTTCTGGCCCCGGCCCGGCTCGACCGCATCCTCGTGGACCTGCAGGACGTGGGGTGCCGCTTCTACACCTACATGTGGTCGATGCTCGAGGTGATGGAGTCCGCGGCGCGTCTCGGCATCGCCGTCACCGTCCTGGACCGTCCCGCCCCTCTGCCCGCCCTCGCCCACGGGCCGGGCCTCGACCCCGCCTGTGCGAGCTTCGTCGGCCGTCTGTCCGTCCCCCTGCGCCACGGGATGCGGCTGGGGACCTTCGCCCGCGCGGTCGCGGCAGGGCGGTTCCCGGGCGCGCAGGGGCCGGTCGCCGAGCTCGACCTGCAGGTCGTCGACGCCCCCGGGGCCGACGGCCTCGCCCGCTGGATCGCCCCCTCGCCGAACATGCCGAGCCTCGAGACGGTCGCCCTCTATCCCGGGACGGGGCTGCTCGAAGGGACCACCCTCAGCGAGGGCCGCGGCACGACGGCGCCGTTCGCCCTGTTCGGCGCCCCGTGGTGCGGGCCCGAGCTCGCCGCCGCCCTGCGTGATCTCGAGCTCCCGGGCGTGCTGGTGCGCGAGGCCGTCTTCCGTCCGACCCATGGCAAGCACGTCGGCGAGCGGGTCCACGGCGCCCAGGTCCATCTGCGCGCCGATCCCCGCGAGGCGGCGGCGGACCTCACCGCCTTCGACCCCCTCCACATCGGGCATGCGATCATCCGCGCCGTCGCCCGCCTACATCCGGACCGGCCGCTGTGGCGAGAGCGCGTCGACGCCGCGGAGCCCTTCATCGATCTGCTGTGGGGCTCCTCCGCCCTGCGCGAGGGCATCGAGGACGACGCCGAGCTCGAGGAGATCCTCGCCGCCTCCCCGGCGCCTCTCGGGGCCCCGGCATGAGCCCCGTCTGGCTGCGCCGCGACCCGGAGGCCGCGACGGCCGTGCAGCTGTCCGCGCTGACCCGGGGGCCCGGGACCGCGGTGATCGGTCCCGAGCACATGCGGCGGCTGCTCGCCCCGGCACCGGGCGAGGAGCAGCACCTCCTCACCGCCTGGGAGGGAGACCTGCTCCTCGGCCACGCACATCTCACGACGAGCCGGCCCGCCGTGGAGGTCGAGGGCGCGCCGAGGGAGCCGGAGCCGGCAGCGGGCCTGGACGGCATGGCGTGGCTGGTCAGCGCTGCGGTCGACCCGGATCACCGGGGGCGGGGGATCGGCCGGCAGCTGCTCGCGGCCGCACTCGGGACGGCCCGCGACGCGGGAGCGCGGAGGCTCGAGATCGCCGCGCGTCCCCGCTCCTACGTCGTGCCCGGGATCGACCTCGCCGCGGATCCGCGCACCGGGCGCCTCCTGGCCCGCGCCGGCTTCTCCCGCGGCGCCGATGCGCTGGCCATGCACCGCACCCTGCACGATCTCCCGGCCCTGGGCGGCTCCACCCGCGGCCGGGCCGACGTGACCGGCCACGACGCAGCCCGCATCGACCGCTGCACCGCCGCCGACCTCGACGAGCTGATCACCACGACGCGCCGCGATCTCGCCCCCGCCTGGGGCGAGGTCCTGCGCGCCCACGCGGACCGCGGCGGGCCGCTGCATCGCATCCTCCTCGCCCGTGCCGGGTCCGGCCCGATCGTCGGCTTCGCCGGCCACGGCCTGGTCGGCGTCGACCCGGCGTTCCCGGATCCGACCCGGTTCGGTCCCTTCGGGGTCGCGGCCTCTGCACGGGGAGCCGGCATCGGCGCGCGCCTGCTCGATGCGACGCTGCAGGCGATGGCGGGGGAGGGGCTCGCCCACGTCTGGTTCCAATGGACCGGCAGAGGAACCCCTGCCGAACGCCTCTACCGCTCCCGCGGCTTCACCGAGCTGCGCACCTTCGCCCGCTATACCACCGACCTCGAGGACGAGAGGCCCCCGCCGGCATCGGAGCCCGGGGATCCCACGTGCCGGGCCGGTCCGCCGCCCGATGGTGCAGCACGACCCGGACGCCAGGAAGAAGGACCCCCACGATGACCGCATCACCCACCAGACGCGCCCTGCTGCTCGGCACCGCCGGCGCCGCGTCCGCCGCAGCCCTCGTCGGCTGCGGCCCGCGTCAGCAGGACCTCGAGGATCCGCCCCTGCGGATCCACGCCAACGACTCCACCACCTTCCAGCCCAACTTCAGCCCCTACGCCGGGGTCCCCCTCCAGGGGGCGAACGGCCTCATCTACGAGTCCCTGCAGCTGGCCACCTCGATGAGACCCGGTGAGCCGGAGCCCTGGCTCGCGACCGAGGCGACCTGGAACGAGGACGGCACCGTGCTGGAGGTGACCCTCCGCGAGGATGCGCGCTTCACCGACGGCGAGGTCCTCGACGCGGACGATGTCGTCTTCACGTATCTCATGCACCGTGACGTGCCGGCCACGAACACCGTGGCCATGGACCTCGTCGACGCCGAGGCGATCGACGCCCATCGCGTGCGGCTCACCTTCGGCTCCACGAGCTTCGCGATGCAGGGCGACATCTGCGGGAGGCCCATCCTGCCCGAGCACCTGTTCTCCTCCGTGGACCCCTCCTCGGAGCTGATCGCCGAGCCCGTCGGGAGCGGCCCCTACATGCTCGAGCGCTTCTCCGAGCAGCTGTACACCTTCGTGCGCAACGAGGACCACTGGGCCGCCGAGGAGTTCGAGCCGCGCCATCTGGCCTGGCCCTCCTTCACCACGCAGACCATGAACACGGCGCTGCAGGCCGGGGAGCTGGACTGGTCCGGCGGCTTCGTGGCCAACATCGACCGGATCTTCGTGGACAAGGACCCGGAGCGCCGCGGGTACTGGTACCCCGGCGCCGGCGTCGTGAACCTGACGTTCAACCTCGAGCACGAGCTGTGGCAGGACCGGGAGCTGCGGCGCGGCATCAGCCTCGCGATCGACCGGAAGGAGATCGCCGAGATCGCCTACATGGGCTACTTCGGACCGCCGCACCCCACCGGTCTCCCGCGCCCCACCTATGAGGCCTTCATCGCCGAGGAGTACCGGTCCCTCGAGTTCTCCGTGGACCTCGAGGAGGCGGCCTCCGTGCTCGACGCCGCCGGCTACCCGCTGGGACCGGACGGGGTCCGCACCGCGCCGGACGGCACGCCGCTCGCCTTCGACGTCGTCATCCCCTCCGGCTACAACGACTGGGTCACCATGTCGCAGATCCTCAGCTCCCAGCTGAAGCGGATCGGCGTCCGGCTGACCCCGCGGGGGATCTCCTTCGAGAACTGGCTCGAGAACCGCGACAGCGGCCGCTTCGACGTCACCATCGCCTCCGCCGGGGCCGGGCAGAACCCCTGGTACCTCTACCGGATGATGCTCTCCTCCGAGTACCGCACCGAGGGCGACGAGCCGGTGGTCGCGAACTTCCAGCGCTGGTACGACGACGAGACCGACGGTCTGCTGCGGGACTACGCCGCGACCGATGATCCCGCGCAGCAGCAGGAAGCGCTCGACGCCCTCCAGCGGATCATGGTCGAGCAGCTCCCGGCGATCCCCCTCGTGATCGCCCCCAACTGGTTCAACTACAACACCGAGGTCTGGACCGGGTACCCCAGCGCCGAGGACCCCTATGCGCTCGGCGCCCCCGTCGGCACCGCCGACCGGGTGATGGTGCTGCGTCGGCTGACCCGCGCCTGAGAGGAGACCGAGGATCCCATGAGATACCTGCTGAAGAAGCTCGGCCTGTACGCCTTCATCGCCTGGGCCGCCCTGACGCTGAACTTCCTGATCCCGCGGCTCATGCCCGGGGACCCTGTCCGCGTGCTCATCGCCTCCTCGGAGGGAGCCATCGAACCCGAGGCCCGGGATGCGATCGCCGCGCAGTTCGGGCTGACCGACGACCCCCTGCCCGTCCAATACCTCGACTATCTGCGAGACCTGCTGCACCTGGACCTGGGCGTGTCCCTGTCGAACTATCCCGTCCCGGTCTCGGAGATCATCACCTCCGCCATGCCCTGGACCCTGATCCTGGTCGGCGTCGCGACCGTCGTCAGCTTCGTGCTGGGCACCGGGCTCGGCGTCGTCCTGGCCTGGCGCCGCGGCACCTGGTCCGATCACGTGCTGCCCGCCCTGACCTTCCTCAACGCCATCCCGTACTTCTGGATGGCGCTCATCCTCGTGCTGGTCCTCGCCGTGGGCCTCGGCTGGTTCCCCTACGCGGGCGCCTACGACCGCACCATGTTCCCGGAGCTGAGCGGGCCGTTCATCGGCTCCGTGCTCTACCACGCGGCGCTGCCCGCCCTGACCATCGTCATCGGGTCCTTCGCGGGCTGGGTGCTGCAGATGCGCAACATGACCGTGACGGTCCTCGGCGAGGACTACGTGTCGATGGCGGAGGCGAAGGGTCTGCCGCGCCGGATGGTGCTGTTCTCCTATGCGGCCCGCAATGCGATCCTCCCCTCGATCACGGGCTTCGCCCTCGCGCTCGGCGCCGTCGTCGGAGGCTCGATGCTCACGGAGGTCATCTTCAACTATCCCGGGCTCGGATACACGCTGTTCAAGGCCGTCTCCGCGCAGGACTTCCCGCTCATGCAGGGCCTGTTCCTCATGATCTCCCTCGCGGTGATCCTCGCGAACCTGATCGCCGATGCGGCGTACGTCCTGCTCGATCCGCGTACCAGGCAGGGGGCCTGATCATGACGCCATCGCTCCTCATCCCGCGCAGCGGCAAGGTCCGCGCCGGGCTCGTCATCGTCGCCGTGTTCGTGCTGCTGGCCCTGGTCGGGCCGATGATCGCGCGCTTCGACCCGAACCAGACGTCCTTCGACATGCTCGAGCCGCCCTCGGCGCGGCACTGGCTGGGCACGACCCAGACCGGCCAGGACGTCTTCTCCCAGTTCATGCACGGCGCGCGCGTGTCTCTGCTGGTGGGGCTCGTGGCCGGGGTCGTCTCGCAGGCGGTGTCCGTCGCGATCGGCCTGATCGGCGGCTACCTGCGCGGCGCCGCCGACGACCTGCTGTACATCCTCACCGCGGTCTTCCTGGTGCTGCCCGGCATGCCGCTGCTGATCGTGCTCACCGGGTACCTGCCCTCACGCGGGCTGGTCGCGATCGCCCTGGTCATCGCGATCACCTCCTGGGCCGGCTCCGCGCGGGTGATCCGCGCCCAGACCCTGTCGCTGCGCAGCCGCGAGTTCGTCGAGGCCGCCCGTGCGACCGGGGAGAGCCGGCTGCGGATCATGTTCTTCGAGGTGCTGCCGAACATGCTGCCGCTGGTCGCCTCCGGCTTCCTGTTCTCGGTGATCGGCGGGATCCTCGCGGAGGCCGGTCTCGCCTTCCTGGGGCTCGGCTCGCTGACCACCACCAGCTGGGGCTCGATGCTGTACTTCGCCCAGAACTCGCAGGCCCTGCTGGCCGGCGCCTGGTGGTGGTACATCCCGCCGGGCCTGGCGATCGCCGTGATCGGGGCCGGGCTCGCGCTGATCAACTTCGGGATCGACGAGTTCGCGAACCCGCGCCTGCGCACCGGTGCCGCCGCGAGGTCCGCCGAGCGGGTCCGCCCCGGGGCGCGCGCCCTCGCGGAGCCCGCCGGGCAGAGCGTCCCGGTTCCGGTCGAGGATCCTGCCGAGGACTCCGCCGACGCCGCGCCGTGCCTGCGGCAGAGCCCCGTGCCGGGCGACCCGGTCATCGAGGTGTCCGGCCTCCACGTCGAGTATCCGACCTCCCACGGCACCGTGCATGCCGTGCAGGACGTCTCCCTCGACCTGCGTCGCGGGGAGATCCTGGGTCTCGCCGGGGAGTCCGGCTCCGGGAAGTCGACGCTCACCAACGCGATCACGCGCCTGCTGCGGGACCCGGCGCGGGTCTCCTCGGGCAGCATCACCTACCGCGACCGGGACGGGGCGGGCACCGACCTGCTGCATCTGGAGGACCGGGAGCTGCGAGCCCTGCGCTGGAACGAGATCGCGATCGTGTTCCAGAGCGCGATGAACGCCCTCAACCCCGTCACCTCGATCCACGCGCAGTTCGACGACGTGATCCGCGTGCACCGTCCGCAGATGCCGGCCGCGGAGCGTCGCGACGTCGCCCGCGAGCATCTGGAGCGGGTGGGCATCGACCCCGACCGGATCGACGCCTACCCGCACGAGCTCTCCGGAGGGATGAAGCAGCGGGTCGCGATCGCGATCGCCCTGGTCCTCGAGCCCGATGTGATCTTCATGGACGAGCCGACCACGGCCCTGGACCTGCTGGTCCAGCGGGACGTGCTCGACCAGATCGTGTCCCTGCGCGAGCAGTACGGCTTCGCGATCGTGTTCACGACCCACGATCTCGCCCTCCTGCTGGAGATCTCTGATTCCATCGCGGTGATGCGCCGCGGACGGCTCGTCGAGTACGGGCCGGCCGTGGACGTGTACCGCAGCCCGCAGCACCCGTACACGCGGGAGCTGCTGTCCTCGCTGGCCGACCTGGGGAGCCTCGCATGACCGTCGACGTCCGGACCACCGATCCTGCGGGGGAGCCCCGGATCGTCCTCGAGGGGCGGGGACTGATCAAGGAGTATCCGGCGGGGCCCCGCCGGGGTCTCCTGCGCGGGCCCGCGCGGATGCGCGCCGTCGACGACGTGTCCCTGAGTCTGGCGCGGGGCCGGGTCACGGCGCTGGTCGGGCAGAGCGGCTCCGGGAAATCGACGCTCGGCCGGATGCTCGCCCGGCTCATCCCGGCGACGGCGGGCAGCATCCTCCTGGACGGCCGGGAGGTCGCCGGATCGGGGCATGCCGCGCACCGCGCCTATGTCGGGGACGTGCAGCTCACCCTCCAGGACCCCTTCGCCTCGCTGAACCCGCTGCGCCGCATCAGCTACACCCTGGGCCGCGCCGTGCGCCTGCACCAGGGCGTGCGCGAGGCCGATCAGGTGCGGGATCGGTCACGTGAGCTGCTCGCGCGCGTGGGCCTGCATCCGGGCGAGCGCTAC
The DNA here is from genome assembly GCF_042434575.1 of Brachybacterium hainanense. Taxonomy (NCBI): domain Bacteria; kingdom Bacillati; phylum Actinomycetota; class Actinomycetes; order Micrococcales; family Dermabacteraceae; genus Brachybacterium; species Brachybacterium hainanense. The sequence continues at coordinate 300,861 of NZ_JBHLSV010000005.1, read as the reverse complement.
CTCGACAGGTTCCCCCACGAGCTCTCGGGCGGGGAGCGCCAGCGCGTCTCGTTCGCCCGGGCGCTCGCCGCCTCCCCGAAGGTGCTCATCGCCGACGAGCCCGTGTCGATGCTCGACGTCACCATCCGCAAGGAGATGCTCGACCTCATCGACTCCCTGCGGCGCGACGAGGACCTCGCCGTCCTCTACATCACGCACGACCTGGGCAGCGCCCGCCGCTACAGCGACGAGGTGCTCGTCATGCACGAGGGCTCCGTCGTGGAGCGCGGTTCGAGTGCGCAGGTGATCGACGATCCGCGGCACGAGTACACGCAGCGGCTGCTCGCGGCCGCCCCGGACCCGGCCTCCCGTCTGCACTGAGGTATCGCCGCCGGGCACGGCTCCGGGGAGGCCTCAGCGCTGCGCGGCCTCCCCGGAGCCGAAGGCCGCCGAGGCGAGGCCGCGGCGCGCCGCCTCGAGCGTGAAGAGGCTCCGATGCGGGTGCACCCGATTGGTCAGCAGCACCGCGACCGTGCCGCCGCGCGGATCCGCCTGGATCATCGTGCCCGTGAACCCCGAATGCCACACGACCTGCTGCGCGAGCCCCGTCTCGGTCTCGTGTCCGATCCGCAGGCCGAGGCTCTGCCGCCAGCGCCCGCCCGTGCGGACCGCGGGCGGCAGCTGATCGGTGATCAGCAGGCTCCGGACCGCGGGCGGGAGCGGCAGCGCGGGGCAGCGCCCGGCGAGGACGCGTCCGATCGCGAGCGCATCGGCGAGGGAGGCGAACAGCCCCGCGTTCCCGGCGCGGCCGAGCGACCAGGCCGTCTCGTCGTGGGTCGCGCCCTGGACGAGGCCGCGGGGAGGGTCGTCCTGGATCTCGGTGCAGGCGGCCCGCTCCGCGAGCGCCGGGGACAGCGTCGCGGCGAAGGGCTCCGCTCCCCAGCGGGCGGTGCTCGCGCCGGCGGGGTCCAGGACCAGGGAGCGTGCGAGATCCGGCAGAGGAGCGCCGGTGAGCGTCTCGAGGAGCTCGCCCAGCAGGATGAAGCCGATGCAGGAGTAGGTGAACGCGGTCCCGGGCTCGGACTCGAGTCGGCATCCGGTGGCCGCGGCGATCCGATCCTCGCGGCTGCCCGGGACCCTCCACAGGGGGAGGGTGGCGGGCAGACCGGCCGTGTGCGTGAGCAGATGGCGCGGCGTGATCCGCGGATCGGGGGAGTCCATATGGGCGGCGACCGGCTCCTCGGGATCGAGCACCCCGTCCTCGAGGAGGACCGCCGCCGTGAGTGCGGTGACGACCTTGGTCACCGAGGCCATGTCGAACAGGGTGTCCTCGGTGACGGGGGCCGGGGCCGGAGGCTCCTGAGCCGATGGCGCGTTCTCCCGTCCGATCAGGCCGAGGCTCCCGCCGGTCGCGATCGCTCCGCCGCCCGGCCGGTCGATCGCCGCCGCAGCGGCGACGGCGCCCTCGAGCGGGGCCGGCCCGGCCGCGTCACCCGCTGCGAGGGCCTCTGCGGCGGCATGCGTGAGGGCCGTGACGATCTCCGTGAGCCGGACGTGATCGGCGGGGCTCATCGGGTCTCCTCGTCCGCTGCGACCCCGCGCGGCTCCCGCAGGAGCAGACGCCGCCGTTCGACCCACCAGGCCAGCACCCCCAGGCCGATGCCGAGCACATCGGCGAGCACGTCGTCCGCGGACATGCTGCGCTCGTCGAAGGCGAGCCCCTGCACGATCTCGATCAGCGCGGCATGCCCGATCGCCCCGACGACGACCCAGCCGATCGGGAAGCGGCGCCGGGGCGCGAGGATCCGTCCGAGCGCCCAGACGGTCAGCGCGAAGACGAGGATGTGCACGATCTTGTCCAGGTTCGGCATCCAGGAGCCGCCGCCGGGCGGCTTCGGCACCGAGGGCAGGTAGAAGCCGATGTTCAGGACCACGGCGAGGCCGAGCACCAGCAGACGGGCGGGGGTCACGAGCGGACGCATCCCCTGATCGTACGGAGCCCCGGGGGCTAAGCTCGGGATATCGGTCCGGAACCCGGACACTCCCGACCCCGACCCGAGGAGCCCCGCATGGCCCAGGCCTCCGACCCCGATCGTCTCGACCCGTACCGCGCCGACCCTGGAGCCGCTCCCGGCTCCACGGCGGTCCTGGACCGTCAGGTCGCCGAGAAGGAGGCGACCACCGACGACGGCGACCACGACCGGTTCGCCCACTACGTGCGCAAGGACCGCATCACCAAGGCCGCCCTGGAGGGCACGCCCGTGATCGCCCTGTGCGGCAAGGTGTGGGTGCCCGGGCGCGATCCCAAGAAGTACCCCGTCTGCCCGCAGTGCAAGGAGATCTACGACGGGATCCGCGAGCCCGGCGACGGCGGCGACGGCTCCGGAGGGGGCAGGGGCTCCGGGGGCGGCTTCCGCGGCCTGTTCGGCGGTCGCCGCTGAACGCGCAGCAGCGCCAGAATCCTCACAGTTCCGCATCCGGACGGGCGGACGCGCGAACGCTCGCGCGTCCGCCCGCGGCGGTACTGTGGGGCACGCCGTGAACAACCAGCCGACTCTCGCCTCCGCCCTCCAGGACCCGCGCCGCCCCTCCACCGCGGCCGCGCAGTCCCTGTCTCCCGCCTACCCGAACCGTGCCGCCTGGGGCACCGCCACGAAGCTGCGCGCCTGGCAGGCCGAAGCCCTGGACCTGTACCAGCGCACCGCTCCTCGCGACTTCCTCGCCGTCGCGACCCCGGGCGCGGGCAAGACGACCTTCGCCCTGCAGATCGCCGCCGCGCTCCTGCGCGAGGGCACGGTGCGCCGCGTCACCGTCGTCGCTCCGACCGAGCATCTCAAGTCCCAGTGGGCGGACTCCGCGGCCCGCGTGGGCATCTCCCTGGACCCCAACTTCACCAACGCGCAGGGCCGCCACGGCGCGGGCTACCAGGGCGTGGCGATCACCTACGCGCAGGTCGGCATGAATCCCGGTCTGCACCGGGCGCGCACGGAGGCGGAGCCGACCCTCGTCATCCTCGACGAGATCCACCACGCCGGCGACGCCCTCACCTGGGGCGACGGCGTCCGCGAGGCCTTCGAGCCCGCCCGTCGGCGCCTGGCGCTGACCGGCACCCCGTTCCGCTCCGATGACTCGCAGATCCCCTTCGTCACCTATGAGCAGGATGCGGAGGGATTCGCGCGCTCGAAGGCGGACTACACCTACGGCTACAGCGAGGCGCTGCGCGACCATGTCGTGCGCCCGGTGCTGTTCATGACCTACTCGGGGCGCATGCACTGGCGCACGAAGACCGGCGACGAGGTCTCCGCGCAGCTGGGAGCCCTCGAGACCAAGGACATCACCCAGCAGGCCTGGCGGACGGCGCTGGATCCTGCGGGCGAGTGGATCCAGTCGGTGCTCGCGGCGGCGGACCGGCGCCTGTCGGAGGTGCGCCGCCATGTCCCCGACGCCGGGGGCCTCGTCATCGCGACGGACCAGAAGGCCGCGCGCGCCTACGCGGCCACCCTGCAGGAGCTCACCGGACAGTCCACGACCGTGGTCCTGTCCGACGATGCGGGGGCGGGGGCGCGCATCGAGGAGTTCTCCCAGAGCAGGGACCGCTGGATGGTCGCCGTCCGCATGGTGTCCGAGGGCGTGGACGTGCCGCGCCTGGCGGTCGGCGTGTATGCGACCTCGACCGCGACGCCGATGTTCTTCGCCCAGGCGGTGGGCCGCTTCGTGCGCTCGCGGACCCGCGGCGAGACGGCGAGCGTGTTCCTCCCCAGCGTCCCCGTGCTCCTCGCCCTCGCCAGCGAGATGGAAGCCCAGCGCGATCATGTCCTGGATCTGCGCCCGGACACGGGCAGCGAGGAGACCGGGCTGGACGACAGCCTCCTGGCGGAGGCCAACCGCGAGGACCGCGCCTCCGAGGACCAGCTCGAGTTCTCCTTCGAGGCTCTCGAGTCCGAGGCCTCCTTCGACCGGGTCCTCTTCGACGGCGGCGAGTACGGCGCCGGGGGAGTGATCGGCAGCGAGGACGAGCAGGAGTTCCTGGGCATCCCCGGCCTCCTGGACGCGGACCAGATGCGGACGGTCCTGCAGCAGCGCCAGGCCGATCAGCAGGCCCGCCGCGGCGGCGGCTCCGGCACGACTCCGCGCGAGCTGCCCTCCGTCGTGGACCATCGCAGGCTCATGGACCTGCGCAAGGAGCTGTCGACGCTGGTGGGCGCCTGGTCCCGACGCTCGGGCGTCCCCCACGGCCAGGTGCACGCGAAGCTCCGTGCCCGATCGGGCGGCCCTGCCGTCGCGCAGGCGAGCGCCGAGCAGATCCAGACGCGCATCGACACGGTCCGCGGATGGTTCGTCGGACGGCCCTGATCGGATCGCGCGCCGACCCATGAGCCGGCTCCCCACGAGATCCGGCTCGCCGTCCGGCACTCGCGGCGACTCGACCGGTACTCGCACTGTGCCGACCGGCCCCGCGACCCCGGTGAGACTGGGAACCCGCGACGATCGTGGGGCCCCGGTTGGAGCGGAGCCGATCAGCGGGGCGGGGTGACTGATCGGCACCGCACCGCCCTGCGGGAGCGCTCGTGCCTCGCTCTCCCTCCGGCCGGAGCGGAGCCGATCAGTCGAGGACCGCGGCGGCGAGACGGCCGTCGGTGATCGTCGGGATCGCCACCTCGCCATCGGGCCCCGCATCGGCGTCCAGCCCCAGCTCCGCGAGGGACGCCGCATGACGGGCCCGAGCATGGGCGACCTGCTCGGCAGGGGAGCGGCGGTCCACCCTCACGCCGTCCACGACGAGCGGCACCTGCAGCTCGCGCACGGTCGCCTCCGTCCACAGGGGCGAGGCCTCCCGTCGATCCAGCTCGTCCATCAGCTCCCGCTCGAACTCGTAGATCTCCGCGGCAGAGGGCAGGACCAGCTCGGCGCGCGCCGTACCCGCGGCGCCCAGACGGAAGGCGCGCTTCGCCCCGCCGAGGGTGGACTTGTTCTCCGAGCGCTTGCCGACGGGATGCATGAGGCCGTCGGCGCCCTCCCTCTCCACCAGCTTGTACACGAAACCGGGTGCGGGGTGCCCTCCGCCGGTGACGAGCCGGGTGCCGATGCCGAAGGAGTCGATCGGAGACGAGGCCAGCTCCTCGAGCCGGTGCTCGTCCAGATCGCTCGTGGCCGTGATCTTCGTGGACGCTGCGCCGAGCTCGTCGAGCAGGCCCCGCACGAGCCGCGACTGGGCGACCAGGTCGCCGGAGTCCAGACGGACCGCGCCCAGGTGAGGCCCGGCGAGCTCCACGCCCGTCCGCACCGCCGCCTCGACGTCGTACGTGTCCACGAGCAGGGTCGTGCCCGGACCCTGGGCGGCGATCTGCGCGGCGAAGGCCTCCCGCTCCTCGTCGAACAGAAGGGTGAAGGCGTGGGCGGCCGTTCCCGCCGCGGGCACGCCGTAGCGCTGGGACGCGGCGAGGTTCGAGGTCGCGGCGAAGCCGACGATCGCCGCCGCACGGGCCGCGGCGACGGCCGCCTCCTCGTGCACGCGCCGCCCGCCCATCTCGATGCAGGGGCGACCACGGGCGGAGGTCACCATGCGCGACCCCACCGAGGCGACGGAGCTGTCGTGGTTGATGATCGACAGGATCACGGTCTCCAGCAGGACGGCCTCCGCGAAGGTGCCCTCCACGCGCAGAACCGGGGAGGTGGGGAAGAAGAGGTCGCCCTCCTCGTAGCCGAGGATCGTCCCGGAGAAGCGGTAGCCGGAGAGGAAGTCGAGAGTGTCCGGATCCAGCACCCCCAGCGCGCGCAGATGCGCGATCTCCGCCTCGCCGAAGCGGAAGTCCGCGATCGCGTCGAGGACGCGTCCGGTGCCGGCGAGCACGCCGTAGCGACGACCCGCGGGAAGGGATCGCACGAAGACCTCGAACACGCTGCGCCGATCGGCGACCCCGGCCTCGCGTGCGGCGCGCAGCATGGTCAGCTCGTAGAGATCCGTCATCAGAGAGGTGGACACGGGACAACGGTACTGGGTGCGGAGGCCCCGCGCTCTCCCGCTCCGCCGCGCCCGCCCATCCCGCCCCCTGCGCTCTGCTTCTCCCTCCTCACCCCTGCGGTGTCCACAATCGGGTGCCGCGTCCATGCCGGGCGCGGGCCCGCGCCCGTAGAATCGGGTGGTCCTCGGCCGCGCGGCCGGATCGATCGGAGGGAGCAGGCGCCGGATGGAGCAGATCAGGTCGGAGCCCACGGCATCCGGGACGCAGCCCGGAGCCGATCCCTCACACGCGCGGGGCCTCGAGGTGCGCGAGCTCTCCCGAGCCCAGCGACCCTGGCACACCGTGGTCTGGAACGACCCGATCAACCTCATGAGCTACGTCGTCTTCGTCCTGCAGCGCCACTTCGGCTACTCCCACGCGCACGCGGAGAAGCTCATGCGGCAGATCCATGACGAAGGCCGTGCCGTCGTCTCGAGCGGCTCGCGCGAACGGGTCGAGAACGACGTCCACGCCATGCACGGCTACGGACTGCAGGCTACGATGGAGCAGGAGGACCGGGACTGATGGCCCATGCGTTCCGCGAACGCCCGGAGGGCAGGATCGCCTGCCGGTTGGAAGGCGAGGAGAAGGCCGTGATCGCGCAGGTCGCGCAGGAGGTCGCGGATCTGATCCGGCTGGATCTGGGGATCCGCGAGGACTCCGTGCAGGTGCGGGAGGCCTCCCGCTCCGAGGACCCCCTCGAACGGCTCGAGGCGGAGTTCGCCTCCCTCGAGGCGCAGGAGCCCACCGATCCCGCGATCCGCCGCCTGTTCCCCGCCGCCTCGGAGCAGGAGGACCTCGCCGCGGAGTTCCGCCGCTTCGGACAGCAGGACCTCGTCTCCGCGAAGCTCGAGGACCTCGCGGTGTTCGAGGACTCGATCGATTCCACCGGCCCGGGCACGACGGAGATCGAGCTCGACCCCGAGCAGGCCATGAGCTGGCTGCGGGCCCTGACGACCCTGCGGATCGTGATCGCGGACCGGCTGGGCGTCCAGCGCGACGGCGACTTCGAGACCGTCCGCATGCTCCAGCAGATCGCCGAGCGGGTGCCGGAGGCCGTGCTCGAGGACGAGTCCTCGGAGACGGCCGGCGGCGACGTGATGATCGCGATCTACGAGCTGCTCAGCTGGCTGCAGGAGTCCCTCATCCGCTGCCTCTGAAGGGCGGACCGCCGGCCCGGGCATGTGATGTCTCCCGCAGTGAGCGCGCCGTCACTGCTGACCGGCGGCGCTGTGCATAGCCTGGCTCGGATGAACAACGCGCCTATCGGCATCTTCGACTCCGGCGTCGGCGGCCTGACCGTCGCGCGAGCCGTTCTCGACCAGATGCCCCGCGAGGAGCTCGTCTACATCGGCGATACCGCGCACACGCCCTATGGGCCGCGCCCCATCGCCCAGGTGCGCTCCCTCGCCCTCGACATCATGGACACCCTGGTCGACCGGGGGGTGAAGATGCTGGTGATCGCCTGCAACACCGCCTCCTCCGCCGTCCTCCGGGACGCCCGTGAGCGCTACGACGTGCCCGTCGTCGAGGTGATCCAGCCGGCGGTGCGGCGCGCCGTCGCCGCGACCCGCAACCGCCGCATCGGCGTGATCGGCACCCAGGCGACCATCGGCTCGCGCGCCTACGAGGACGCCTTCGCCGCCGCCCCGGACCTGACGCTGACCTCCGTCGCCTGCCCGCGGTTCGTCGAGTTCGTCGAGCGCGGGGAGGTCGGCGGGGACGACATCGTCGAGATCGCCGAGGCCTACCTCGCCCCGGTGCGCGAGGCGGGCGTGGACACGCTCGTGCTGGGCTGCACCCACTACCCGATGCTCACGGGACCCATCAGCTACGTCATGGGCCCAGACGTCACCCTCGTCTCCTCCGCGGAGGAGACCGCCCTGGACGTGTACCGGCAGCTGCGCCAGCAGGGTCTCGAACGCACCGACCTGGTGCCGCCGCGGCACGTGTTCACCGAGACCGGCACCGGCGGCGGCTCCTCGAGCTTCTCGACGCTCTCGCGTCGCTTCCTCGGGCCGGCCGTGCCCATGACCGGCACGCTCCCGGCGGTGTCCCCATGAGAGCGACCGTGATCGGCTGCGCCGGCAGCTTCGCCGCCCCCACCGGCGCCGCCTCGAGCTACCTGATCGAGCACGAGGACGCCGCCGGGCGCACCTGGCGGGTGCTCGTGGATCTCGGCAGCGGTGCCTTCGGCCCTCTCCAGCAGGTGATGGACCCGGCCCTGCTGGACGCGGTGGTGATCTCCCACCTGCACGCCGACCACTACCTGGACCTGACGGGCCTCGAGGTGTTCTGGGCCTACAACGCGCGCCGTGACCTGCCCCAGCTTCCCGTCCACGCCCCGGCGGAGCTGCCGGAGCGGCTGCGCGCGATCATGGGACGCGACTGCGACGTGCCCGACGGCGCCGGATCCGTGCCCTTCTCGCACACGGCGCTCCGCGACGGGGTCGCGTTCCGCATCGGCCCGATGAGCTTCCTCCCGCGCCTCGTCGAGCACCCGGTCGAGGCCTACGGACTGCGCATCGAGGCCGAGGGCGAGGTGCTCGCCTACTCCGGCGACTCCGACGTGTGCCCGAACCTCGACGAGCTCGCCGCCGACGCAGACCTCTTCCTGTGCGAGGCCGGATACATCGAGGGGCGCGACGACCACTTCTCGGGGGTGCACCTCACCGGCCTGCGGGCCGGTCGGACCGCAGCCCGCGTCGGGGTGCGACGCCTCGTGCTGACCCACATCCCGGCCTGGACCGATCCGGCGATCCCGCTGGCCGAGGCCCGCAGCGCCTACGACGGGCCGCTCGAGCTGGCCGCGCCGATGGCTATCCTCGAGGCTGCCGCGCATCCCGCGCTGCAGCAGAACAGTTGAGAGGCACCCGATGAGCACCACCACCTCGCAGGCCGCCGGCGATCGCGTCGACGGACGCACCCCCGATCAGCTGCGCGAGGTGAGGATCACCCGCGGCTGGCTCGACCACGCCGAGGGCAGCGCGCTCGTGGAGTTCGGCCGCACCCGCGTGCTGTGCGCTGCCTCCTTCACCGAGGGCGTGCCGCGCTGGAAGAAGGGCTCCGGCTCCGGCTGGGTCACCGCCGAGTACGCGATGCTGCCGCGAGCCACCGACTCCCGGTCCCCGCGCGAGAGCGTCAAGGGGAAGATCGGCGGGCGCACCCACGAGATCTCCCGCCTCATCGGCCGTTCGCTGCGCGCCGTGATCGACCTCGACGCCCTCGGCGAGAACACGATCCAGCTGGACTGCGACGTGCTCCAGGCCGACGGCGGCACCCGCACCGCCGCGATCACCGGCGCCTACGTCGCCCTCGCGGAGGCGGTCGCCTGGGGCCGGCGCCACACCTCGCTGCCTGCCACCGCGCAGGTCCTGACGGACTCCGTCTCCGCGATCAGCGTCGGCATCCTCGAGGGCAGGCCGCTGCTGGACCTCGAGTACCGCGAGGACGTCGCCGCGGACACCGACATGAACGTCGTCGTCACCGGAACCGGCGGCCTCGTCGAGGTGCAGGGCACCGCGGAGGGAGCGCCCTTCTCGCGGGCCGAGCTGACCGGCCTGCTGGACCTCGCCGAGAGCGGCTGCGCCCGCCTCGCGCAGATCCAGCGCGAGGCGCTCGGGGAGCTCGCGTGAGCGAGGGCCCCGTCTCCCTGCCCGCCGGGGCGCGGATCGTCCTCGCCTCCCACAACCGCAAGAAGCTCGTCGAGCTGCAGCGCATCCTCGCCCCTGAGGTCGAGGGGCTCGAGGAGGAGCAGATCGTCTCCGCTGCGGGCCTCGGCCTGCCCGATGTGGTCGAGGACGCGGTCACCTTCGAGGGCAACGCCCTGAAGAAGGCCCGCTCCGTCGCCGCCGCGACGGGCCTCGTCGCGATCGCCGATGACTCCGGGATCGCCGTCGACGTCCTCGGCGGCAGCCCGGGGATCTTCTCCGCCCGCTGGTCAGGTCGCCACGGCGACGACGAGGCCAACAACGATCTGCTGCTCGCGCAGCTGTCCGACGTCCCCGACGAGCATCGCGCCGCCCGCTTCGTGTGCGCGGCGGTCGCCGTGCACCCGGACGGCCGCGAGCTCGTGTGCCGCGGCGAGATGCCCGGCCTCGTCCTGCGGGAGCGGCACGGCGCCGGCGGCTTCGGCTACGACCCGCTGTTCGTGCCCGATGACCAGCCCGCCGGCCAGGCGCTCAGCGCGGGGGAGCTGTCCCCGGAGGCGAAGGACGCCATCTCCCATCGCGGGAAGGCGCTGCGGCAGCTCGCCGGACGGATCGGGGACCTGCTGGGCTGAGGGGCGACCCTCAGATCACTCCCGCGTGCGCGAGGGCGCGCCGCACGATGATGTCGTGCCCGCCCTCGAGCTCGTCGAGGATCTGCGAGTCGAGGAGCTCGCCGAAGTCGTACCAGTTCAGCTCGAGGGCGTCCTCCTGCGGGGCCGTCTCCCCGTCGACCGGCACCAGGTAGGCCAGCGAGATCGCGTGCTGGCGCGGGTCGGTGAACGGCGACTGGCCGGGGGTGGGGAAGTACTCCGCGACCGTGAAGGGGACGGGGGAGACGGGCACGCGCGGCAGCGCCATCGGCCCCAGATCCTTGTCGACATGGCGGATGATCGCCTCACGGATCGTCTCATGGATCAGGATCCTGCCCGAGACGATGGTGCGGACGATCCGACCCGTGCCGGATGCACGCAGGATCAGCCCCACCTGGCTGACCGAGCCGTCGACGTCCGTGCGCACCGGCACCACGTCGAGATAGGGGATCGGAAGCTCGCGGCGCAGCTGCGCCATCTTGTCCGGCTCGAACCAGGCGCCCTCGGCGCCGACGGCCGTGCGCGGGCTCATCGGCCCTCCTCCGCGTCGCCGGCGGCGCTGCCGGGCACGAGCGAGGCGAGCGCATCGGGAGCGAGATGGGACTTCTCGAGCACGAACCGCGGATTCTGCTCGCGGGAGGCGACACGGACCGTGCTGTGGACCTCCTGACCCGCGATCATCCGCACCTGCCAGGTCGTGCCCTCCAGCTCCACCAGCGAGAGGGTCGCGTTGGGGATCGAGGGCAGCGGCGCCTCGATCACACCGGAGAGCAGGAAGCGGATGAGCGTGCCGTGCGCGACGACGAGCACGCGCTGCCCCGGGTACCGGGTCTCCAGGTCCTCGAGCGCGTCGTAGCCGCGATCCGCGACGGCCTGGTGGTCCTCCCGCCCCGGGAACGAGCGGTCCGGGTACCGGGCCTCCATCTCCGCGCTGGGCTGCCCCTCCGCAGCGCCCCAGTCGATCTCCACCAGCCGACGGTCCGTGCCGCCGAAGGGGATGCCATGGTCCTCGGCGATGATCCGGGCCGTCTGCTCCGCCCTCTGCAGCGGGGAGGAGACCACGACGTCCCAGGCCACCGGCGGAAGCTCGTCGAGCGCCCGATGCGCCTGCTCGATGCCTGTCGCGTTCAGCGGGATGTCGGAGGATCCCTGGAACAGATCGCGCAGGTTGTAGTCCGTCTGCCCGTGGCGGACGAGGCCGAACAGGGTCATGGGTGATCTCCTCGAAGGGCTCTGCTGCGTGCGCAGGGCACGCGGGGGCGTGTGACGCCAGGCTACATCGGCGAGGTCCTCCTCCGACGCGTCCGGGGCCCTGCCGCGGCCCTCGGCCCGGCGGCGGTCCCCTGGTGCGCGAGGGGGGACTCGAACCCCCACGCCCGAAGGCACTGGAACCTAAATCCAGCGCGTCTGCCGATTCCGCCACTCGCGCGCGACCGCGCCCAGACTACCGGCCTTCGCGCCCCTGACGCCGATCGGGTCCGCGTCGGGGCGGCAGGCGCGATACGATCTCGACGGACGCACCGGCTACGCATCGGAGGACCTGGTGAGCAAGGGCAAGAAGACGACCCTCGAGGACATGGGCCGCGAGGCCGAGCGCCGGCAGGACAACCTCGCCAGCGACATCGACGAGCTGGTCGACCGCCTCAATCCCAAGAACGCCCTCGTGCGCTGGAAGAACGAGGCGATCAGCGCCGCGAAGGGTTTTTCCGGCGCCGGTGACGATCAGGACGCACGGGGCCGCCTCGCGGTGGTCGCGGGCGGCGTCATCGGCGTGGCCGTCCTCGTGGCGGGTGTCGTGGTCGTGGCCGCCGTGCGCGGACGCTCGGCGCGGGACGACGCGGCGGACGGCCCCGCTGCGGGCTGACCCTCTCCAGATATCAGCGGGCCCGGTGATCCTCGGATCGCCGGGTCCGCCGCATCCCGGCGGGGCCGCGCACCGGCACAGGGCGGGGCCCGCTCAGACGACGTCCCCGTCGACGTACAGCCAGTGTCCGTCCTCGCGGACGAAGCGGCTGGTCTCGTGCAGCTCGACCCTGCCTCCGGGTCCCTTCGCGAGGGCCCGGAACTCGACGGTCCCCTGATCGTCGAAGGGCCCGCCCGCCTCGATGCGGAGGATCGCCAGATGCAGCCAGCGCGTCCCGTCCTCGAGGGACCGCGCGAGCTCATCGGCCACCGGCCGCGTCGAGGGATGCCAGGAGACGAGCAGATGCGCGAGGTCCCGCAGCGCGAAGGCCGTGTAGCGGGAGCGCATGAGCTGCTGCGCGGTTCCGGCCTGGCGGCGGCGGTCCAGGATCGGAGCGCAGCAGTCCGCCAGCGGGTCGCCGCTGCCGCAGGGGCATCGCATGTCGTCGCTCATGCTCCGATCCTTCCACCTGCGGGCCGCTGGGACGCCCCGCCGGTCCGTGACCGCGGCCACGCGGGAGCGGAGACCGCGGGGAGCGCTCGATACTCTCCTGCGCATGAAGGAGTTCCGCGCCCCCGCGCCCGATGATCCCCGCACCCCGATCGAGCGCATGCGCGCCGGCGATTGGTACATCGCCGATGACCCCGAGATCCAGAAAGCCTTCCGCGCCGCGCTCGAGGCCATGGCGCGCTTCGCCGCGCAGTACCCGACCGATCCCGAGGGTGCGCAGGAGATCCTGCGCGAGGTGCTCGGCACCCTCGGAGACGGGGCGCATGTCCGTGCTCCGCTGCACGTCGACTACGGCAGCCAGCTGCACATCGGCCCGGGCACCTTCGTGAACTTCGGACTGACCGCCCTGGACGTGGTCGACATCCGCATCGGCGCGCACTGCCAGCTGGGGCCGAACATCCAGCTGCTCACGCCCGTCCACCCGCTCGAGCCGGAGCCGCGGCGCGCGGGCTGGGAGGGAGCCGAGCCGATCACCATCGGCGACAACGTGTGGATCGGCGGGGGAGCGATCATCTGCCCGGGCGTGAGCATCGGCGAGAACGCCGTGATCGGTGCGGGCTCCGTCGTCACCAGGGATGTCCCTGCGAACCACCTCGCCGTCGGAAGTCCTGCCCGGACGCTGCGCGAGATCTGAGCGACGCCGGCCCCGTGCATGCCCCTGCAGCGATGCGGGCGCCGGTAGGCTCGGGGCATCACCGTCCGGGCTGCGCTGCGTCTGCCCGGGTCCCCCGAGAACAGGAGTGACCATGACCTCTCTGGCTGGCAAGACCGCCGTCGTGACCGGATCCTCGCGCGGAGTCGGCGCGGACACCGCGAAGCTCCTCGCCGCCCAGGGCGCGAACGTGGTCGTCAACTACCGCCAGAAGGCGCCCCGCGCGAACAAGGTCGTCGCGGAGATCGAGGCGGACGGCGGCCACGCGGTCGCCGTCGGCGCCGACCTCACCGATCCCGAGAGCGTCCGCGCCCTCCTGAGGACTGCCGTCGACACCTACGGCGGCCTCGACCTCCTGGTCCTGAACGCCTCCGGCGGCATGGAGACCGGCCTCGGCGAGGACTACGCGCTGCGTCTGAACCGTGACGCGCAGCTGGACGCGCTCCGGGCGGGGCTCGAGCTGATGGGCGAGGGCGGCCGCATCGTCTTCGTCACCAGCCACCAGGCGCACTTCATCCGCGAGGTCGAGACGATGCCCGAGTACGAGGCCGTCGCCCGCTCGAAGCGGGCCGGCGAGGACGCCCTGGTCGAGCAGATCCCGGCGATGACGGAGAAGGGCGTGTCCTTCGTGATCGTCTCCGGCGACATGATCGAGGGCACGGTCACCGCGACCATGCTGAACCGGGCCCGCCCGGGCGCGCTCGAGCAGCGCCGCGAGGCGGCCGGGCGCCTGTACTCCGTCGCCGAGTTCGCGGAGGAGGTCGCGAAGATGGCCACCGCCGATGTCGCCACCGGCCATGTCGAGCTGGTCGGCGGGGCCGACGACTTCCTGGCACAGGGCGGCCGGGCCTGATGACCGCGCGGGACGTCGCCGCAGGGCCGCCTGCGGCGGCCCCTGCGGGACGCGAGCTGCTGCTGATCGATGTCTGGGCCGATGTCATCTGCCCGTTCTGCCTGCTGGGCGACGAGCAGCTGCGCCGTGCGATCGAGGCCGAGGGACTGGATGACCGCGTCGAGGTCCGGATCCGTCGCCACTCCTTCGAGCTCGACCCGCATGCCCCGACCGAGGCGCGGAGCAGCCTGGACTATCTCGCGGCGAAGATGGGCACGGATCGTGACACCGTCGCGCAGCGCGAGGAGAAGGTCCGGTCCGCGGCCCAGGAGCTGGGGCTCGGGTTCACACTTGATCGTCCCGTCGCGAACACGCTGCCGGTGCACCGCGCCGTCCAGCACGCCTCCCGCGAGGGCCGTGACCACGAGCTGTTCCGTGCTGTGCAGAGGGCGTACTTCGCGGGCGATCTGGATCCCTTCGACGAGGATGCTCTGGTGGAGCTCGCATCGGGGCTGGGCCTCGAGGAGCGGGCGCTGCGCGCGGCGCTCGCCGATCCGGTCTCCGAACAGGCGGTCCGGACCGACGAGGATGCGGCGCGTCAGCTAGGCGTGAACGCCGTGCCCTTCACCGTCATCGCGGGCCGCCTCGGGGTTCCCGGGGCCGTGGGCGTCGACGCATTCCGCGAGGCGCTGCGCGAGGGGGTCGCGCTCCAGGAGGCGGACGGGGGCGTCGATCCCGAGGCGCCGGACGCGGAATCCGATTCCTGAGCCTCCTCTCGGGCAGCGTTCCCGGGCGCGGGTGCCTCCGTCGCGGATCGCTCGAGCCTCGCGGGCTCGCGAGACCTCGGAAGCGATGCCGCGGGTCCGCCCCGGTACGTCAGAACCGGGGCGGACCCGCGGCGGAGGCCGGGTCGGCGCGGGGACGGAGCCCCGAGCCGATCAGCGTGCGTGGCGGAGGGTCCTGCGGGCGATGCAGGCCGCGACCAGCATGAGCCCCATGCCGATGAGCGAGGTCAGCAGGACGCCCGAGTCGAAGGCGTGCTGCGCGGAGGCCAGCAGGGCATCGGCCGTGCTCGCCGGGAGCTGAGCCGCCACGGCGGTCGCTCCGCCCAGCGTGTGCGAAGCGTCCGTCGCCTGCTGCGCGCTCAGCCCCGCGGGCAGCACGAGGTGCGCGGTGTAGGCGGCGTTCAGGAGGCTGCCCAGCACCGCGGTGCCGAGCACCGACCCGGTCTCGTACGCGGTCTCCGAGATCGCGGAGGCGGCTCCGGCCTTCTCCGCGGGCACCGCGGCGAGGATCAGGTCGTTGCTGATCGTCTCCGCGGTGCCGACGCCCGCGCCGAGCACCATGAAGGCCAGCATCAGGGCGAGGTCCGAGCCCCACGTGCCGGTCACGGCGACGATCGTGAACCCGACCGCGTTCATGAGCAGACCGGCGACGACGGCCGTCCCCGGGGTGATGCGGCGGACGATCCGGACCACGAGGAGCCCGGCGACGATCGTGACGATCAGGCCCGGCACGAGCAC
The DNA here is from genome assembly GCF_042434575.1 of Brachybacterium hainanense. Classification (NCBI taxonomy): domain Bacteria; kingdom Bacillati; phylum Actinomycetota; class Actinomycetes; order Micrococcales; family Dermabacteraceae; genus Brachybacterium; species Brachybacterium hainanense. The sequence continues at coordinate 285,160 of NZ_JBHLSV010000005.1, read as the reverse complement.
CATGCCGGCCTTCATCGGGCTGAGCCCGCTGACCAGCTGCAGGTGCTGCGAGACGAAGTACAGGAAGCCGACCATCGAGAAGACGCTCAGCAGGTTCGCGGCCACCGCCCCGGAGAAGGCGGGGCGGGTGAACAGGGTGACGTCCAGCATGGGCGTCTCGCGGCGCAGCTGACGGCGCACGAAGACGATGCCCGCCAGGAGCGCGATCACGGCCGCCCCGACGGAGACGGCGGTCGCGCCCTCGCTCGCGAAGGACTTGATCGCGTAGGTCAGCGGGGTCATGGTCGCGAGCGCGAGGACGACGCTGACCGGATCGACGGGGCCGGGGTTCGGGTCGCGGGACTCCGGCACCAGGCGCGGTCCCAGGACGATCAGCGGCAGCATCACCGGAACGGCCATGAGGAAGACGGAGCCCCAGGAGAAGTGCTCGAGCAGAAAGCCGCCGACGATGGGGCCCAGGGCCGCGCCGCCGGAGAAACCGGCGGCCCAGATCGCGATCGCGGTACGCCGCTCGGTCGGATCGGTGAAGATGTTCCGGATCAGCGAGAGGGTCGCGGGCATGAGCATCGCGCCGAAGAAGCCCATGAGGGCACGGGCCGCGATGAGTGCCGCCGCGGTGGGGGCGAAGGCTGCGGCGGCGGAGATGACCGTGAAGCCGGTGCCCCCGATCAGCAGCAGCCGTCGACGCCCCAGCCGGTCTCCGAGAGCGCCCATCGGTACCAGCAGACCCGCGAGGACCAGCGGGTAGACGTCGATGATCCACAGCTGCTGCGGCCCCGAGGGCGCGAGCGCCTCCGAGATCAGCGGGAGCGCGAAGGACAGGACCGTGTTGTCCACCGCGACCAGGAGCACGGGAAGCATGAGGACGGCGAGCGCGGCCCAGCGTGCGCGGGCGCCGGTGCGGGGTGTCGTCGTGGTGGCGGGTGCGGACAGCACGATTCCTCCAGGGTCTGCGGGCGCGGCATCTCCGCGCCGATCTCGACTCTAAACCGTCCGGTCGGTACAGTAAAGAGAGGGTGACGGGAGCCGCTCCCGGACGGGGGCTGTGCCGCAGAACCGGAACGACGACGGGCTAGGGTCGTGGCATGTCCGCTCGCGATGCTCTGCTCGACGCCTACGAGGCGATCCTTCTCGATGACGGCGTGCGCGCCGCCACGCTCGAGGCCGTCGCCGCTCGGGCAGGCGTGTCCAAGGGGGGGCTGCTCTACCACTTCCCCTCGAAGGACGCCCTCGTCGCCGGGCTGGTCGCCCGGCTCGAGGCCCTTGCGGCCGAGGATCGGGATCGGATGCGGCAGGCGCCCGAGGGGGCGGTCCGGTACTACATCCGCACCTCGAACTGGTCGGGCAGCTCCCTGGACCGGGCGCTCGTGGCGACCTCGCAGCTGGCCCAGGAGTCCGATGTCGCTGCACGGGACGTCGTCGCGCGCATCGGTCAGGAATGGCTCGAGCTGATCGTCGAGCAGATCGGGGATCGAGCCATCAGCAGGGCGATCCTGCTGATCGGGGACGGGCTGTACTACAACGCGGCTCTCACCGGCGGCACCTACAACACCCTGACGGGCGAGCAGTCGCTCGAGGAGCTGCTCGAGGTCGTCGACCATCTGGTCGAGCTCGCGGGAGCCCGAAGGGCCTCCTGATCCACCGGGGATCCTCGAGGTCGGGTGGAGCCCGGGTCGCAGACGGCGGGACGGGGAGCGATCAGCTGCTGCGCCGCAGCTGCGTGCGGAGGAACGATTCCGTCAGGGCCCACGCGCGCTCGGCGGCCTCGGCGTGATGCAGTCCCGGATGCGGATTGTCGAAGGCGTGACCGGCCCCCTCGAAGAGCTCGAAGCGCACCTGCGGTCGTGAGCCCTCGGCCGTGACCGCGGCCCGGATCTTCTGGACGGTCTCGATCGGGATGAAGGCGTCGGCCGTGCCGAACAGGTGCAGGCTGGGGAGGTCGACGAGCGCGGCGCGGTCGAGCAGCGTGGGCAGGGCGGAGCCGTAGAAGCTGACCAGAGCCGCGGGGGCGTCGCCACGGGCCGATGCGGTGGCGGCCGCGGAGAAGGCGAGCCCGCCCCCGTAGCAGAAGCCGAGCAGCGCGACGCGCCCCTCGTCGACCTGGGGGAGGGCTCGCAGCGCCGCGAGCGCGGCGACGGCATCGGCCTCCGCGCGCTCCCAGGGCAGCGCCGATGCGCAGGCCATCCCGCGTCCCAGCCAGGCCTCGAAGTCCTCCCCGTCCGGGACGTCGGAGACCGGGGGATCGAGCCGCGCGAACAGCTGCGGCGCGAGCACGACCATGCCGAGCGCGGCGAGATCCGCGCAGCGCTGCCGGATGTAGGGCGAGAGCCCGAAGATCTCCTGGAGCACGACGACCCCCGGTCGCGGTCGCGAGGGCCCCACGGGGGCCCAGAGCAGGCCCGGGAGGACCCCGTCGTCGGTCGGGATCTCGAACGGGAGCGGCGGCTCGGAGGCGGTCATCTGCCGAGCCTAGCGCGGACGGTCGAGGTGGAGCACGGCGTCGCCCTGATCCCGCTGGCCGCGGGGCGGCGTCTCCGTGGTCGCGGCGGCCGCGCTCCTGACGGGGATCTCCGCCCGAGCGGCGAGATGCCCGGTGACGACGAGACCCCGTCGTCTCCGACGGGATCTCGCTCGCGGTGCGTCATCAGGGACTCGGGCCACGGATCCGCTGGTGAAGCGTCCCGCCGCAAACGCGCAGGTCATAGAGCTGGACTTCGTCGCTCGCCGTCCTCCTCGATCGGCGCGGCCACGACTGAGCCGGCTTCAGCCCAACCGGGCGGACAGGGGGGAACCATAAGACCGCTCGCGGTGAGCGGGTCACATGGCTTGCCCGGACCGCGCGGTCGCTGGCGGATGCGCCGGCTCTTCTCGACCGCGGTATCCACCGCGGTGGAGCGGTCACCGATACGATGCGTCGAGCTGACCGGCCGTGGGGCTGGCGGACGTCGGTCGGCCGTGAACGGTCCGCAGTCGGCCGTGACGGTGACCGCCTTCCCTCGTCCTCTGCTCGGCAGTCTCCTGTGCCAGGCTGTAGCAGTCCTGGCCCGGGCCTGGTACATCGTCCGATATGAACTCCCCGTGATTCCCCGACCCGCAGGAGGTCGTCGATCGCCCCGGTGGCACCTTCGTGGAGGCCCTCGTCAATGCCGTCGACGGCGCTCCGGGGATCCGCGTTCGCGACGAGGAGCCCTTCCGCGGGATCCGGAGCGGGACATCCTTCGTCACGAGGGTCACGCGTCATCACCCCGGCGACCGGATCGCGGACCGCCACGACCGACACGCGGAGGATCGTCACACCCTCAGGCCCGAATCGCACGCCGGAGAACGGCCACGACTCCCGGCGATTCGACTCACCGCACGCGTGAAAGATCGACGTCAGCCTGCTCGGGAGAGCGATCCGGGAGGGGCGGGCGCTCTTGAGAGCTCCGATGGGATCCGTGCGGGCCATCGACGAAAGCCCCTGGGGTCGCCCCGGGGAATTCTCCGGCTCCCGATCATTCCCGATCCCACGGGAGCTTCACCAGCGGCAGGATGTAGATGCGGCCGAGAAGGGCGACTGGATGCTTCGCCATGTACTCGGCGGCCTCGTCGATCGAGTCGGCGGTGATCAGGTCATAGCCCGCGAACCACTCCTTGAACTCTGGGAACGGACCGTCGGTGACGAGGGTCCGGCCCTCGCGCACGGCGACGGACTTCGCCCGCTCGGGGCCCGCGACCGGCCCGCCTCGGCCGAGACGACCGGCGTCCTCCCCCTCGGCGGCCCAGCGCTCGAGCATCGCCTGGTCCTCGGACTGGGACAGGTCGGTGCCGGTGGGGTCGGACATGTGGATGATGAGGTAGGTGTTGCTCATGAGGATTCTCCATTCGGTGATGCGAGCTGATGTCGTCGGCGGATGAGGTGTGTGGTCTCGGCGGTGTTCCCCGCCAGATCGATCGCGCGGTCATAGGCCGCCCGGGCGTCGGCGGAGCGGCCGATCGCGCGGAGGAGCTCCGCTCTGGTCGCGTGGAAGGCATGGTGGCCGTCGAGCTTGTCGGTGAGCCGGTCGACGATCGCGAGAGCGAGGTCGGGTGAGTCGTGCTCGGAGAGCGCGATGGCCTTGTTGAGGGTGACGAGCGGGCTCGGGTCGATCTTCTCGAGCCGGGAGTAGAGACTCGCGACGCGCCCCCAGTCGGTGTCACGCGGATGCGGGGCGGTGACGTGGGCGGCGTTGATCTCCGCGAGCAGCCGGTACCTGCCGGAGGGCTCATCAGCCTCCCGTGATCCGAGCAGGTGCAGGCCCTCGGCGACGAGCTCTCGGTTCCAGGATCCGCGATCCTGCTCGTCGAGCCGCACCAGCTCACCGTCGGCCGATACGCGAGCTGGAGAGCGTGCGTCGGTGAGCAGCATCAACGCGAGCAGACCGACCACCTCGGCATCGTCCGGACGGAGCTCGTGCAGGAGTCGGGCGAGGCGGATCGCCTCCGCGGTCAGGTCGCGCCGAATCGCGGGGGTGTCGGGGCCGGACGCGAGGTATCCCTCGTTGAAGATGAGGTACAGCACCACGAGGACGGCATCGACGCGCGCGGGGAGGTCCTGCGCCTCGGGAATCGCGAAGGGGATGCCGGCCGCCTTGATCTTCGCCTTGGCCCGGCTGATTCGCTGCCCCATGGTCGTGTCCTGCACCAGGAACGCGTGGGCGATCTCGGCGACAGCGAGACCGCCGACGATCCTCAGGGTCAGAGCGACGCGAGCGTCCAGGGAGAGTGCCGGGTGGCAGCAGATGAACAGCAGCCGCAGTCGATCGTCCTCGATGGCACCGGTCGGGGCGGCGGGTTCCGGATCGTGCATCCTCAGCGCCTCCCGGTGCTTCTCGTCTCGACGCGCCTCGCGTCGCAGTCGGTCGATCGCCCGGCGGTTCGCTGTCGTGGTCACCCACCCGGCCGGGTTCGGCGGGATGCCGTGTGCCGGCCAATGCTCGACGGCGGTCGCGAATGCCTCCGCCGTCATCTCCTCGGCCAGATCGAGGTCGCCGAACCGTCGCGTGAGTCCTGCGACGATCCGCCCCCATTCCTCACGATGCGTGCGCGTGATCACCGTCGCGACATCCCGAGCGTCGTCCCGGGGTCTGGGCATGGTCATCTCTCCTCGCTCCCATCGGCTCCACGAGCGGGCCGCTCAGCGTACGACGGTCCTGCGGAAGATGCGCCGGATCGGTGTGCGGCGGGAGGCCTTCCGCGACGGGTGGCCCGTCTCGTCGGCCGCCACGCATTCAGCGACGAGGCGACGCCGTTCCGCCTCGATCATGGCCTGCTGGATCCCGGCCTGGTGGCAGATGATCATCGACATCGGATCGAGATGCATCGGGGCGTCCTTCCTGATCGCGCCGGGATCGTTGCATCCCGGCTATCAGGACCACGAACGGGTGAGGCCCATTTCGACACGGGCATCGATCGTGAGCTCGAGACCCGCCATCGGACGCTGAACGATATACCGCTGGCTGCCTGGAGCCATGGCGACCGAACCACCCAGGAACTGCTGCGGTTCCTGGGGCGTTCGGTCGTCTCGCGATCCGTCCGCGGCGTTGCGCGCCTCCTCGACGGCCGCCGGTATCCGATCCCGATCCGCCACGCGGTGCCCTGCCTCCTGCGCGCACCGGCGGATCGACTCGAGCTGCTGAGGATCCCGCCGAGCCGACTCCGCGCGTGGGGCGCTCCCCTTCGGCCTCGATCGGTGCGGCGTCCGCGGACACGACGAAGCCCCCCGGCCGTCTGGCCGAGGGGCTTCTGCGGTGCGTCATCAGGGACTCGAACCCCGGACCCGCTGATTAAGAGTCAGCTGCTCTAACCAACTGAGCTAATGACGCGAACGGAGAAGACTCTACACGCTGCGGGCGGGTCCGGGCGCCCCGACGGCAGGGCCGGGCACATGATGCCCATCACTCGTGTGCGCGGCGGGCTTGGGAGGTCGACACGCCGCGGAAGCCGCCCACCGCTTGACCCCCGACTTCCTCCATGGAAGTGTATGGAGTTGTCGGATAATTGGTCAACGAAGAGTAAAGTCGCTGAAGCTCGACGGAGCCCACCTCGACACCGGAGCCGGACCGGCTCCGTGCACCACCGCATCAGGGGGAACCGCATGCCCGTCCTGTCCCACACCATGACCAGCTCTTTCCGGGCGCTGCGGACCCGCAGCCGCGCGGGGATCGCCGCTGCTCTCGCCCTGCCGATGATCGCGGGGGCTGGACTCATCGGGATCGGCCTCGCCGGGATCCAGGGCGCGTCGGGGGAGACTCCTCCCTCGCAGGGCGCCGTGCTCCCCGCCGCGGGGGACGGCCCGGCACGGACGGAGGTGCCCGAGCAGTTCTTCCCGACGGGCCCGCAGGAGCGCACCGCCCAGCAGTCCGCGTCCGGGGAGCTCGTCGTCCCCGTCTCGGAGCTCGAGCATGAGCTCGCCCAGTGGGAGACCCTGCCCGGGAGCGCCGACGCGGTCGCCTGCACCGGTCCTGCGCCGGCCCGCCAGCCGGCCGATCTGCCGGCATGCGTGCTCACGGACGGTGAGGGCGGGACGACCACCTATCACGTGCATGTCGCGCAGCTCGCCGGCGACCAGGACGGCTACGGGATCTTCTTCAGCCGCGGCCGTCCGCTCGATCCCGTGGCGGCGGAGGCGCTGTCCTACGACGCGCACGCCGTCGCGGTGTACCCCGTCTACGAGGAGACCTCGACGAGCATGCCCGAGGTGCTCTCCGCCGAGGGCGCGGCGGCGACGGCCCAGAACGTCCTGGCAGGCAACGATGTCGAGGGGCTCGAGGTCATCGAGGTCGATGGCGCCGTGGATCTCCGGCAGGCGCGGGCCGTGTCCGGCACCGCGCGTGATGCGTTCTCCGGCCAGGAGGTGCCGATCACGCTCATCCCGGTCGTCCTCGACGGCGAGGCGCCCGCGCTCGTGGTCAGCATCCCCGCCGGCTGACGGCGGCCGGGAACGACGGAGCCCCCGCCGCCGCTGCGACGGGGGCTCCGGTGTCGGTCGGAGTCCTGCGGTCGCGGCGATGAGCGCTCTGCCCAGGCCGACCTCGCAGCCCTCGTCGACCGATCGGCAGGGGAGCGGTGGAGCACCGGGCACGCCGCGACGTGAAGCGCGCAGTGCGGCTGCGATCGCACAGCGCGACCGGGCACGGCCGCATGGCCTGACCTGGCGGGGGCGTCCTGGTCGGATGCCGGCAGTTCCTCTGCCCGGGGGCGGCGGAGCTGACACGATGCGCGTATGACGCAGCACTGATCCTCCGCGATGGATGTGCCCTCATGGGCCCGACCCCGCCATGCCATCGGACGGCGGGGCGTGCTCGTCGTCCCCGCAGCATGATGATCCGCGAGAGATCGGTGCGCTGCGCCGAGGCGCTCCCCTCCGGCTCGTTGTGCGCCCGGTGAGGAGCCGCGGCTGATCTCCGGTGCGGGGCTGGCGCTCCGATGCCGAGAGACGCCGTTCGGCGAGACCGCCTGCCTCGGGCGACCAGAGCCGGTCACCGACGAACGGGCCGATCGGGTGCCCGACGCCGCGCTGCGCGGAGAGCCCGTGAGGGCGCCGCCCCGAGACGGGCCCAGGTCGACCAGCAGGAGGTCTCCGCCGACCTCTGCCATGGCCGCGGAAGCGCGGACACCGCAGCGCGCCGTGCACCGCATCCTCCGACCGCTGTCCGGGATCTCCGCCGGCCCGTAGAAGGACACGCCATGACCGCGCCCGTCCGTGCCCCCACCAGAACCACCGAAGGACACCTCATGAACACACCCGCCGACGCTCCCGCGCGCGCCGATCGGACGAGCCGTGCCGACCAGGTCCTCCCCGTCCTGTGGCTGTGCGGTGCGCCCGCCTCCGGCAAGTCCACGACCGCATGGAACCTGTTCGCCTCGAGACCGGAGGAGCAGATCGCCTACCTCGACATCGACCAGCTCGCGATGCTGCTCCCCGACCCCGGGGACTCGTTCGCGCTGGCGGTCGGGAATCTGGCTGCGATCACGCGTCTGCACCGCGCCCTCGGCACCCGTGCTCTGATCGTGTCCGGGGTCATCGACCCCGAGCAGATGGTGGAGATCGACGACGCGCTCGGCGATGACGCCGTCGTGACCTGGTGCCTCATGGATGCCGACGGCCGCACCCTGCGCCGACGGATCACGGAACGCGGCTGGCCCGAGGAGCTGATCGACCGGGCCCTCGCCGAAGCTCGCGACCTCCGCCGCACCTCCATCGCGCACCGCATCACCACCACCTGGGCGACCCTCCCGCAGAGGGCGCGGACCGAGGGCGCTGCTGCGTCATCATCACGGGCGCTCCGGCCTCCGGGAAGAGCACCCTCTCCCGCCGACTCGCGGAAACCCTCGAACGATCCGCTGTGCTGAACGGCGACCAGATCCACGGGATCATCGTCGGAGGGCGCGTCTGGGCCCTGGGGGAGCCGCGGGAGGAAGCCGACCGGCAGACCCGACTCGGCAACCAGAACCTCGTGAGCCTCGCCAGGAACTGCGCCGAGGCCGGATTCACGCCGGTGATCGACTGGATCATCCCTGATGCCGGTCAGCTCGCCCAGTTCGTCGACGGACTGGCACCGCTTCCGGTGTGGCTCATCGTCCTGGATCCGGGGCCGAGGCCTGTCGCGAGCGCAACCTGCAGCGCGAGGACAGGTTCGACTTCGACGGCCTCGACGAGCTCGTCGAGGGCATGCGGGATGCCTTCGGGTCCCGATCCTGGTGGCTCACGTCCACGGAACAGAGCCCCGAGGAGACCCTCGAGCTCATCCTCGACCGGGCGCGCTCGGCCGCTCGACGCTGAGGCACGGCCTGCCGAGCACGGCGCCGACGGGCGGCGTGCTCCGCAGGAGGGGGTCTGCCACGGGCCTCGGGCTGCTCGGCGACGACGAAGCCCCCGTCGCTGCTGCGACGGGGGCTTCGGTGTCGGTGCGTCATCAGGGACTCGAACCCCGGACCCGCTGATTAAGAGTCAGCTGCTCTAACCAACTGAGCTAATGACGCCAACGAGGACGACTCTACCGCCGTCGGAGGGCCGGAGGAAATCGGGGCCGCAGGTCTGTGAGCGAGGTGACAGCGCAGGTGATCGCCTAGACTGGGCTACCGCACCCTGTCAGTGGAGGAGGCCCACGTGAGGATCGCTGTGACCGGCGCTACCGGAGTGCTCGGACAGGAGGCCGTCGCCGCCCTCGTCGCCGAAGGGCATGAGGTGACCGGGGTGACTCGTCGTGAACGGGGAATCCCCGTGATCGAGGGACGCGGCGCGAGCGCCGTCGTCGCCGACGTCTTCGACGCCTCCGAGCTCGAGCGCGTCTTCGCCGGGCACGACGTCGTCATCAACACCCTCGCGCATGTGCCGATCGGCATGGCCGCGATGCGGCCGCTGGCCTGGCGCGAGGACGATCGCCTCCACCTCGAGGCCTCCGTCGCGATCGCCGCGGCGGCGGCGGCCGCAGGCGTGGAGCGCCTCGTCCAGGAGTCGACGGTCTACCTGTACCCGGACAACGGATCCGAGTGGATCGGCGAGGACGAGCCGCTGTCCGTGCGCAACCAGGCCTTCCGTCCCCGCGTCCGCGAGATGCGCGCCGCCGTCGACTTCGCCTCCGCCGGTCGCACCGCCGTGATCCTGCGGCTGGGACAGCTGTTCGGCCGTGACCCGCAGACCACCCATGCGCTGAAGGCGACCCGCGAGGGCCAGGCGATCCTGCTGGGCAAGCCGGAGAACTACGTGACCCTCCTGCACCATCGCGATGCGGGGCGCGCCTTCGTCGCCGCCCTGCAGGCCGGGAGCGGCTTCTACAACGTGGGCGGCGAGCCGATCACGCGGCGCCGCTGGGCGAAGGATCTCGGCGCGGAGGCCGGGGCGAAGGGGCCGGCGAAGTTCTTCCCGGACCTGACCCAGGCGATCGTCGGCACGCGTCTGGACGTGCAGCGTCGTTCGCTGCGCGTCTCCTCGCTGCGGTTCATGTCGGAGACCGGCTGGCGTCCCACCATCGGCCCCTCCAGTCCGGGGTGGTCCCGCATGTGATCTGCGCGGTGCGGACGCTCAGCGGCCGGTCCACCAGGCAGCGGTCTCCTCGAGGGCGTTGAAGGTGTACACGTGCGGCGCGAGCAGTCCCAGCCGAGGGTCACCGCGATGGCGGCCCAGCTCGTCCAGCAGGGCATCGGGGTGCCATGCCCCCGGCCCGGCGAGGTGCCGCATGCCGCTCCCATGGCGGTGCAGCATGCGCAGGGAGGCGCCGACTCCCACGCGGCGTCCGACCTTCAGCAGGCGCGTCCGGCTCACCGGCCCGGCGACCCCGGGACGCACCTGCAGATCGATCCCGGCCTCGCGCAGGCTGCGCACCCACCGGAGCACGTGCTCGGCCTCGAAGCACATCTGCGTGACCGCGTAGCCGGCATGCTCGGCCTTCCGGCGCAGCAGCTCGCGCTCCCGACCCGGGGTGAGATAGGGGTGGCCCTCGGGGTAGCCGCCGACCCCGAGGGCGAGCCCGGGATCGGCGGAGTGCAGGGCCTCGAGCAGCTCCAGGGCGCCGCTGAACGGACCTGCGGGTCGTGCCGGATCGCCCGCGATGACGAAGGCCTCGCCGATGCCGACCTCCCCGAGCCGGGCCGCGATCTCCTGTGCCTGGCGCGATCCGGTGATACGGCGGGCCGCGAGGTGCGGGATCGGCGTGAAGCCGGCGCGGGCGAGATCGATGCTCAGGGCGAGCGTCGCCTCCTGCCCCTGGGCGGGGGAGGAGGTGACGCTCACCCGGGCGCCGCGGGGAAGGTGCGCGATCACCGACTCGAGAGTTCCCGGCAGAGGGATCACCTCGAACTGGGCGCGGCCGGGAAGGGCGTCCCGAGGTCCGGGACGCGGTGAGGCCTGCGCGATGCGGGCCGGTTCCTCCGATGCGTCCACGCTCATCGTTCGGCGTCCTCCTTCTCCCCGGTGACGGCTACCCGGCGGCGTCCGCGGTGACGTCGCTCTTGGGCTGCTCCTTGCCTGGGTCGATGAACGGCTTCGGCACGACGAGCGCATCCACCGTCGCGGCCCCGGTGTCGACGGTGAGGCGGGTGCCGAGCTCGGCGAGCTCCGTCGGCACCATCGCGTACCCGATGTTCTTCTCGAGCCGGGGCGAGTAGCAGGCGGAGGACACGTGGCCGATCCGGACGCCGTCGCTCAGCACCGGGAAGACGTCGATCATCGAGCCGTCGTTGTAGCTTCCCAGTGGCGCCCCGCCGATCTCGACGCCGGCGAGCATCCGCCACGGCCCCTCCTCCTTGATGGTGGTGAGCGCCTGCTTGCCCAGGAAGTCCGCCTCCTGGTCGAGGTCGACCATCCAGTCGTAGCCCATCCCGACCTCGAAGGGGTTGGTGTCGATGTCCGTGTCCGCGCCGTGGGCGAGCATGCCGCCCTCGATCCGGCGGATGTGGCACGGACCGATCACGCGCAGGTCGTGCGGTCGCCCCGCCTCCCAGACGAGGTCCCACAGCCGCTCGGCGTCGCGCGAGGCGTTGTGGACGTAGATCTCGTAGCCGATCTCCCCGGTGTACCCGGTCCGGGAGACCGTCACGTCGATCCCCTCGACGGTGAAGTCGCGCAGGTAGTAGTAGGGGATGTCGGCGATGCCGTCGCCGAACAGGTCGCGCATGACCGCGTAGGACTTCGGGCCCTGGACCTGGACGGGGGCGACGTCGATCTCGTGGATCTCGACGTCCATGCGGGCGAAGGCGGCGATGCCCCGGGCCCAGAGCAGGACGTCGGAGTCGGCGAGGGAGAGCCAGAAGCGGTTCTCCTCGAGACGCAGCAGGACGGGGTCGTTGATGATCCCGCCGTGCTGGTCGGTGAGGAAGACGTACTTGCACTGGCCGACTGCGCACCTGTGCAGGTCCCGGGTGACCAGCAGGTTGGTGAAGTCGAAGGCGTCGGGGCCGGAGATCTCGATCTGCCGTTCGACGCCGACGTCCCACAGGGTGACGCCCTCGAGCAGGGCCCAGTACTCGGCGACCGGATCGCCGTAGTGGCGGGGATGGTAGGTGTGGTTGTAGACGCTGTACATCGCGACCCCGTGACGCCGGGAGGCGTAGAAGAAGGGGGACTTGCGGATCCGCGGGTACAGCAGGATCTGAGGATTCGGGTTCACAGTCATCGTGGCCTCCGGGAATCGTGTCCGTACCCCACTCTCCCACGGTCCTGCGCAGGACGCAACGGTCTGCACCCTCCGCAACAGGGCTGGTCAGAGTGGCGTAGGGTGAGGTCATGACAGGAGCGAGAACGGAACCGGCGGCATCGGGCAGGGGCGGCGGGAGCGTGCAGTCGGTCGAGCGGGCGGCACGGCTGCTGGAGATCCTCGCGCGGGAGGGCGAGGCCTCCTCCGGGGCGATCGCCCGCGAGCTCGGCGTCCACGGCTCGACGATCACCCGCCTGGCGGCCGCGCTGGAGGCCCATGAGCTGGTCTCCCGGGGCGCGGGCGCGGGCGGGCTGCAGCTGGGAGCCGGGCTGCTGCGCCTCGCCGATGCGGCGCGCCTGCCCAGGGACCTGGCCTCCCGCAGCGCCGCGGTGTGCGAGGAGCTCGCCGCACGCCTGGGGGAGACCGTCAACGTGGCGGTGCTGCGCGAGGGCGCCGCGGTGAACCTGTTCCAGGCGCAGGGACCCAGCTCGGTGGCGATGCACAACTGGGTGGGGGACCGCACCGTCCTGCATGCGACCTCGAGCGGCAAGGTGCTGCTGGCCCAGCTTCCCTCCGCCGAGGCGGAGGCGCTGCTGGCGGTCCCGCTCGAGCGCTTCACCCCGGCCACGTCGACGGATCCGGACGCCCTGCTCGCCGAGCTCGCGCTCGTCCGGGAGCGCGGCTGGGCCACGGCCGTCGAGGAGTTCGAACCGGGTCTGAACGCCGTGGCGGTGCCGATCCTCCGCCGGGGCGAGGACGGACAGGAGACCATCGGCGCCCTGTCGATCGCCGGTCCGGCCTACCGGATGGCGCCCGGCCGCCTCCAGGGCATCGCCGCGGAGCTCGTCGCCGGAGCGGAGGACATCAGCCGCCGGCTCGCCCCGCGGTGAGCTCCCGCGACGGCAGCCGTGCTCAGCCGCGCATGCGCTGGTCGCGCGGATCGAAGGGGGCGCTCCGTCCCACGGTCAGCACCTGCGCGGCCAGGCGTTCGCCGAGGTACTCGATCTCCAGCGGCGCACCGGGCCGGGCCTGCTCCGGCGGGAGATAGGCCATCAGCAGGTACCGGCCGAGGCTCGGGGCGGGACCGGCGGAGGTCACGTACGAGGCCCGCCCCCGCGCGTCCCGGATCGGCTCCCCGCCCGCGGTGAGCACCGGCTCCCCGCCGGTGGGGAAGCGGGACGCCTCCGTCAGCGCGAGCGTGCACAGCTGCGCCGCCGGAGCCGACGCCCGGGCCACCAGATACGCCTCCCGGCCGATGAATCCGGCGGCCTTGATCTTCGGCAGCGCGAGCCCCGCCTCGACGGGGTCGTGCTCGCCGGTCAGCTCCGCGCCCATCAGACGGTAGGCCTTCTCGAGCCGGCCCGTGGTGCCGTACACGCCGATCCCCGCGGCGATCACGCCGTGCTCGCCGCCCGCATCCCACAGCAGGTCCCACAGGGCGAGGCCGAGCTCGGATGCGACGTGGACCTCCCAGCCCAGCTCGCCGACATAGGAGATCCGCAGCATGGACACGGGGACCGAGCCCAGCAGCACGTCGCGGGCGGTGCCGAAGCCGAAGGCGGCATCGGACAGGTCCTGGTCCGCGAGCGGGGAGAGCAGCGCCCGAGCCCGAGGGCCCCAGACGCCGATGGTCGTCACCGCGCTCGTCGCATCGGTCAGCTGCACGCTGCCGTCGTCGGGCAGATGGGCGCGCAGCCAGGCGAGATCGCGGCCGCCGTCGGCCGCACCGGTGATCACCCGGAAGTCCTGCTCCCCGCGCCGCACGATCGTCAGGTCGCTGCGGAAGCCTCCGGCGGGCGTCAGCAGCGGCGTGTAGACGACGCGGCCCACCGGCACGTCGATCCGCGCGACCGCGAGACGCTCCAGGAGCGCCGTCGCCCCGGGGCCGCGGACGTCGAGGATCGTGAAGGCGCCCAGATCCACGAGGGCGACGCCCTCGCGCAGGGCGAGGTGCTCCGCCTCGATGATCGGCGACCACCAGCGGGCATCCCATTCATGGGTGCGCCGGGGGATGCGGTCGGCGTACCGCTCGAGCAGGGCCTCGTTGGCGGCGTACCACTGCGGTCGCTCCCAGCCCGCGGTCTCGAAGCAGACCGCTTCCAGCGCCCGGGTGCGCGGGTGCATCGGGCTCGTGCGCAGGGGGCGCTCGGACTCCCATTGCTCGCGCGGATGGGAGATCCCGTAGATCTTCGGGAAGCCCTCCGCGGCACGGGCTCGGACGTGCCGCTCGGTCCGCTCGTGGGGGGCGAAGCGCGCCGGGTCCGAGCCGTGCGGGTCGATCTCGCTGGCCCCGGCGCTCATGAGCTCGGCGAGCATCCGCGCCGCACCGGCCGCCTCCTTGATCCACACCGCCGAGGCGGTCCACAGGCCGCGGACCTCCGGAAGCTCGCCGATGAGCGCCCCGCCGTCCGGGGTCAGCGACAGCAGCCCGTTGATGGCCGCGCGCTGCTCCGGCTCCGGATCGGTCAGCAGCCCCGGGAACATCTCGCGGGCATGGCCCAGCTGCTCGGCGAAGTCCTCGGGTGTGAACGGGAAGCTCGTGGGGGAGGCCTGCCCCGGGGCGCCGACGGGCGGGATCTCCCGCGGGCGATGCAGCAGGGCCCGATGCGCGTAGGAGCCGATCTCGAGGTCGGCCCCGCGCTGGCGCTCGTACATCTTCTCGTCCATGTCGCGCAGCAGGGGGAAGCTGATCCACTCCCCGGTCGCGGCGAGCTCCGGGATCGGGCCCACGTCCATCATCTGGTGGACCGCGGGGGTCAGCGGGAGGCTTGCCCCGGCCAGCGCCGCGATCTGCGGGCTCCACACGCCGCAGGCGATGACCACCTGCCCCGTCTCGATCGTGCCGTGGTCGGTGACGACCGCCCGAATGCGTCCGTTCCGGGTGAGGAGATCGTGGACCTCGCAGCCGGCGAGGGTGGTCAGCTCCCCGCTCGCCGCCGCGGACTCCCGGAAGCGGGCGCCTGCGGCGATCGGGTCGACGACCGCTCCGGTCGGGGTGTGGAACCCGCCGACGAGGAGCCCCGCATCGCAGTACGGGACGAGCTCCTGCACCTCCGCCGGGGAGAGCAGGTGGGCCTCCACGCCCCAGGAGCGTGCCGAGGACATGCGCCGGGTGAGCTCCTGCATCCGCTCGGCGCTGCGGGCGACCTCGATGCCGCCGCAGGTGGTGACGACGCCCTGCTCCTCGTACTGGCGCAGCGAGTCGAGGGTGAGGTCGGTGACCTCCTTGGAGTGGTCCACGGGGAACACGAAGTTCGAGGCATGGCCGGTCGAGCCGCCCGGATCGGGCAGGGGCCCCTTGTCGAGCTGCACGATGCGGCGCCATCCGAGACGCGCGAGGTGATGCACGACGGCGTTGCCGGCGATCCCCGCGCCGATGACGACGACGTCCGCGGTGGTGGGTGTGGTGGCCATGACGTCCTCCCGACCGGAGCCGGGGATCCTGGCAAGGGTGCGGGGTCCGCCCTGGCGCAGGATGCCCGAGCTGTCTGATTCGTCCGCTGGTCCGCTGACCCTAGCCCAGCGCGGCGCCGACGGGAAGAGCCGGGCCGGGCTCCCCGCGGGGAGCCCGGCCCGGCCGTGCTCGGGCGGAGGTCACGCGGCGGGCTCGGCGTGATCGGTCGGGGTATGGATGATGTCGTAGTAGTCCGCGGTGTTCTC
This sequence comes from Brachybacterium hainanense, assembly GCF_042434575.1. Taxonomy (NCBI): domain Bacteria; kingdom Bacillati; phylum Actinomycetota; class Actinomycetes; order Micrococcales; family Dermabacteraceae; genus Brachybacterium; species Brachybacterium hainanense. Next base: position 269,345 of record NZ_JBHLSV010000005.1, on the reverse strand, counting down.
CGGGTCCGGGAACACGCGGTAGGTGAACTCGGAGTCCGTGAGGGTGACGATGTCGGAGTCGCGCTCGAACTGCACCGCGCCGGCATCGTCCTTCGCCACGATGTGCCGGGTGGTGCCGGCGTCGTCGACGGTCCAGTCGCCCTGCATCTTCGGGGCGTCGGCGAGGTCGTACATCGTGAAGGTGCCGTCGGCATCGAAGTAGGCGTAGCCCACGAACATCGCGACGTCCTCGTCCTCGAGCGCGACGGCCTCGCCGTCCTCATCGGTCGCGCCGGTCGTCTCCCAGGCGGTCGAGGCCAGGATGTCCGAGGGGGTCTGCTCCGCGGCGGTGGCCTCGCTCGCGACGGCCTCGGGCGCGGTCTCCTCCGGGGAGCCGGAGGCGCCGCAGGCGGCGAGGAGGCCGATCGCGGCGATCGCGGTGGCGGCGGCGAAGGTGGACGTCAGCGGGGTGCGGCGCAGGGACATGAGGATCTTCCGTTCTGCTCGGCGGGCCGGGGCCCGGTGCGGTGGTGTGGGATCCATGCTTCCCGGGCCCGGTCCTCGGTCCATCGGGCAGGCGGGCGCGGATCCTCAGCCGATCGGACGATGCCGGGACGGAGGCGTCGTGACAGCGCCGGGCGGGCCGTGGCGCCGTCGCAGGTCGGATCGCCGGCTCGATACCCTCATGGGATGACCAGCACCCCGGAGAGCGGCGCTCGCGGCATCCTCGCCCCGGTCGCGCGCCTGGACCGCGTCCTGCACCTGGTCTTCCTGGTGCTCGTGGCGACCTGTGCGGCCCGCTACCTCATGCGGCACGGCACCGATGCGACCGGGATCCTCGTGCTGACGGGTGCGCTGGGCCTCGCGATCGTCCACTCGCTGCGGCCGCTGCTCCCTCAGCGAGGCGCCTATCCGGCCGCATGGGTCGTCGTGGTCGTCGTGCTGTGGGGCGCCCTGACGATCGTGGCGCCCTCCTTCGCGTGGTGCGCCGTACCGGTGGCCTTCGCGGTCCTGCGGGTGCTGCGGATCGAGGCGGCGCTCGCGGCGGTCGTGCTCATGACGCTCGTGGTCGGCGTCTCCTGGATGCGGATCACGGACCTGAGCGATCCCACCCTCATCGTCGGCCCGCTCGGGATCGCGCTGGTGACGGTCATGTCCTATCAGGCGCTGGACCGGCAGTCCCAGGAGCGCCAGCGGCTGCTGGACGAGCTGCGCGAGGCGCAGGCGGAGCTCGTCCTCGAACAGCGACGCACGGGGGCGCTCGCCGAGCGCGCCCGCCTCTCGCGGGAGATCCACGACTCCGTGGGGCAGGGGCTCTCGAGCATCACGCTGCTGCTGGGCGCCGCGGAGCAGGAATGGACGACGCAGCCCGAGGCAGCCCGCGGTCACATGCGCTCCGCGGCGGGTGCCGCCCGCGAGGGCCTCGAGGACGTCCGCCGCGTCGTGGCGGACCTCGCGCCCGCGGTTCCGGACCCCGCGGGGGAGGAGCTCGTCGCTCAGCTCGAGAGGATCGCCGCGGCCGCGCCGGGCCTCGATCTCACGGTCCGGGTGCACGGCGCCCCGGCGACCCTGTCGCCGCGGGCGGCGGCGGCGCTGGTCGCCACGGCCCGCGGCGCGGTCGCGAACATCCTCGAGCACGCGGAGGCGAGCCGCGCCGCGCTCACCGTCACCTACGATCAGGATCAGGTCATCCTCGACGTGCGCGACGACGGTCGGGGTTTCGACGCCGATGCCGTCGGCTCCGAGCCGTCGCGACCGGGACGCGGCCACGGGTTGCGGGGCATCGCCGATCGCGCCGCCGCGCTCGGCGGCCGCGCCGACGTCGAATCCGCCCCGGGCGAGGGCACCACCGTCTCCGTCCGCTTTCCTCTGGAGGTCCCGTGATCCGCATCGTCCTGGTCGATGACCATCCTGTCGTCCGCGCCGGGGTGCGCGCCCTGCTCGAGGGGCAGGAGGATCTGCGCGTCGTGGCGGAGGCGGACGGCCTGGAGGCCGCGCTGGCCGCGGTGCGCGCCCACGCCCCGGAGGTGGTCCTCATGGATCTCAACCTCGGGACGGGCTCCCCGGGTGGGGCGGAGATCGCCGCGCGGCTGCGCGACCTGCAGAGCCCACCGGAGATCCTGGTCCTGACCACGTACGACACCGAGTCGGACATTCTCCGGGCGCTCGAGGCGGGGGCGCGGGGATATCTGCTCAAGGACGCGCCGCCGGCGGACCTGTTCGCCGCCGTCCGGGCGACGGCGCGCGGCGATGCCGTGCTCGCCCCCGCCGTCGCCGCGACCCTCGTGCGGCGCACATCCCGTCCGGCCGACGCGATCACCGAGCGCGAGGTCGAGGTCCTCGAGCTGCTCGCGCGCGGGCTCGGCAACCGCGAGCTCGCGCGCGAGCTGTTCGTGTCCGAGGCGACCGTGAAGTCCCACCTGTCCCACATCTACGCGAAGCTCGGCGTCGACACCCGCTCCGGCGCGGTCGCGGCGGCGATGGAGCGGCGGATCATCCGGGGATGACCCGCCGCGGGCGGGGGCGCCTCAGCGGCGGGAGGGCTCCGCCGCCCCGGGCGGGAGCATCAGGCCGTCGCGGGCGATGATCCGGCCGCGACGCAGGACGGTGCGCTGCCGCGGCAGGGAGACGATCGGCTCGACCGGGACCTCGCCGGGCATGAGCACGAGGTCCGCCTCGGCTCCGACGCGGATCCGGTGGTCCTCGATGCCCATCAGCGCGGCGCCCCCGGTGGCGATCACGTCGTAGACGGTGTCCAGCTGCGCGTCGGTCCCCAGCCCGTATCGTCCCGCCATCTGGTAGCCCTTGAGCAGCATGTCCGAGCGGTTCAGAGGACCCCAGGAGTCCAGCGCCCCGTCGCAGCCGGAGCCGACGAGCAGCCCGGCCGCGAGCATCTCCTGCAGCGGGGGCAGCGGCCCGCCGGAGGGGACGTTCGTGGTCAGGCCGATGCCGGCCTCCGCCATCCGTCCGATCAGGTCCCTGGCCCGGCCGTGGTCGACACCTCCCAGGAAGTCCGGGTGGCTGATCGTGACGCGTCCGCTCATGCCGTCCCGCAGGGTCCGCTCGATGATGAGCTCCGCGCTGAAGGCGCCCAGCGGGCCGGGCTCGTGGAGGTGCACGTCAATCCCGGCGCCGTGCCGCTGCGCCATCGCGAAGAGAAGGTCCAGGTTCCGGACGGGGTCGCGCTCGAGCATCGACGGATCGATCCCGCCGAGGACATCGGCGCCGCGCTCGAGCGCCTGCTCGAGCAGCGCCTCCGTCCCGGGATGCGCGTGGATGCCGCTCTGCGGGAAGGCGATGACCTGGATCTCCACTGCATGGGCGTACCGGTCCTTGACCTCGAGCATCGCCTCGACGCCCGCGATCCCGGCATCGAGGTCGACATCCGCGAAGGCGCGGGTGCGGGTCGTCCCGGCGGCGATCATCACCTCGAGGTTGCGGCTGATCTGGCGGACGTAGTCCCAGTCCTCCCGCAGCCGCAGCTCCCGCTCGTCGGAGACCATGCGCCGCAGATCCCGGCCCGGGACGCGGTCGTACCACGGCATTCCCAGGAGGGACTTGTCGAGGTGGGAATGCGCATCGACGAAGGCCGGGAGCAGCACCTGCCCGTGGCCGTCGAGCACCGGTACGGCCGCAGGGGCCGGCTCAGCCGCCGCAGGGGAGATGCGGCGGATGCGCCCGTCGCGCACCTCCACGTCGGCCGGGCCGTGTCCGCGCACGTGAGCGCCGGTGATCAGCAGATCCGCGTCGTCCTGGGGATGGGGGACGTTCATGCTCGGTCCTTCTCTCGTCGGTCGTGGGTGATGCGGCCCCGGTGGACCACGAGCTCCCGCCGCGCGCGGCGGGCCACCGCCTGCGCCGTGCACTGGGCGTCGACCAGCTGGAAGCTGGCCTGCGCGCCCGGGGACGGCCAGGCCCTGGTGCCCTGGGACGTCCACCGGCCAGCCTCCCCGGCGCCGAAGACGAGCGCCGCGGCCAGGCGTCGCTCGTCGGACCAGCCCAGATGCTGGGCGAGCATCCACACCTGCTCGAGGATGTCGCCCTGCCCGAACGGCGTGAGGATGTCGGTGATCGAGTCGCTGCCGAGGCGGACGCGGACCCCGGCCGCGTCGAGCATCGGCACCGGGATCGGGAGACCGCCCACGCCGACGGTGGCGACCACGCCGATCCTCGCCGCCGCGAGACGGTCGGCACAGGCACGGGCGGCGCCCGGGTCGACACCGCCGAGGGCGGAGGCGTTCGAGAGCATGACCCGGCCCTGGCGGCCTGACTCCAGGGTGCGGTCGGTGATCTTCTCGATCTCGTAGAGGCCCAGCGTCCCGCCGTCGTGGATGTGGAAGTCCAGTCCGGCGTCGTGCTCGAGCGCCAGGTCGAACAGGGCGTCGAGGGTGCCCTCGATGTCGCGCTCGCGCGATCCCGGGTCCAGGCCGCCCACCACGTCGGCGCCGGCCCGCAGCGCTGCGGCCAGGAGCGGCAGCATCTCGCCGCCGCGCATGCCGTGCTGCGGGTAGGCCACGACCTCCGCATCCAGATCGTCGCGGCCGGCGAGCACCTCCAGCAGCCGCTCTGCGCTGCGGGTGCCGACCACGTGGTCGACGTTGCAGTGGGCGGTGACGCGGGTCGTGCCATGCGCGACGATCAGGTCGCAGATGGCGTTGCTGCGACGGGGGATGTCCCGGGACATCCCGGGCAGCAGGCGCTCCTCCTCGGCGAGCCAGGACCTTCCCGGCACGGGCGCCTGCCAGGGGCCGCCGTAGAACGTCTTGTCCAGGTGCAGGTGGGCGTCGTGCAGCGTGGGGATCATGAGCAGCCCGCGGCCGTCGTGCACGGGGAGGCCGTCGAGCTCCTGGACGCCTGGGCGCGCAGGGACGACCCTGGCGATGGCGCCGCTCTCGATGAGGACGGCGGCTCGCCGGGTCTCGGTGCGCTCGCCGTCGTCGCCGGGGACGAGGGCCGTCTCGAGCAGGACGTCGTCGAGCCACCATGATGTGGGAGCGGCCGGGTCCGGGGAATGCGTCATCGCTCACCTCCGATCACCCGAAACGGTATACCATTCGTGGTCGCCGTGGGCGCACGAGCACACGGTCGTGCCCGCCGAGGATCCTGTCAGGCGAGAATCCGGTCATGAGGTCGTCATCGGTCGGCAAAGCCGATGAGACGGCTCGCGCCGCCCGCGGGGGTTCCTGCTTGTCTTTCCTCCGGCATCGGGCGGACCCGATGCCGGACCCGAAGGGAAGGACCTTCACGGATGAAGCGTAAAACCATGTACAGCGGTCTGCTCGCTCTGGGAGCAGGAGCCGTGCTCGCTCTCGGCGGTGCGGGCGCCGCCAGCGCCCATGGCTGGGTGACCGACGCACCCAGCCGCCAGGATCACTGCGCCAGCGGCACCACCGCCTTCGACTGCGGCGCGATCCAGTACGAGCCGCAGAGCGTGGAGGCTCCGCAGGGCTCGATGAAGTGCAGCGGCGGCAACGCGGCCTTCGCGATCCTCGACGACGAGTCGAAGGACTGGCCGCGCACCGAGGTCTCCTCGAGCCTCGACCTCACCTGGAGCATCACCGCCCAGCACCGCACCAGCACCTGGGAGTACTTCGTCGACGGGCAGCCGTGGCGGACCTTCGACGAGGGCGGGCAGCTGCCGCCCAAGTCGGTGACGCATACGCTCGACAACCTCCCCGAGGGGGAGCACACCATCCTGGCTCGGTGGAACATCGCCGATACGGCCAACGCCTTCTACAGCTGCATCGACGTGACCGTCGGCGCCGGCGGAAGCGGCGGTGAGGGCGAGACCGGCGGCGGATCCGGCGGGAGCACCGACCCGGAGGAGCCGACTACGCCCGAGGAGCCCGGAACCTGCGGTGCGGCCTGGGATCCCCGGGCGACCTATTGGGGCGGCGACACCGTCAGCCATGACGGTGCCACCTACCGCGCCGACTGGTGGACCCGCGGCGAGGAGCCGGGCACCACCGGGACATGGGGCGTCTGGAAGGCCGTCGGCGACTGCGCCTGAGGCATGCGAGCCGGGTGGCGGGATGGGATCCATGTCTCCCGTCACCCGGCCTCCTCCTGCCGTCCGGTCCCTCCGCGGCGTCCGGACTAGGAACTGGAGAGCTGGGCCGAACCCTCGGCGACGACGAGCGGAAGCGGCTCCACGACCCAGATCTCGGCCTGCCCGTGGTTGTGGTCCTCAGGTCGGACATAGCCGGACAGCAGCAGTCGATAGTCACCATCGGGCAGAGGGCCGCCCAGCTCGGTGCCGTGGATCGCGCAGGCGCCCAGATCCGCCTCCACGTGAGCGGAGGCGCCTTCGCCGGGGACGACCTCGACGCCGTCCACGCGGACCTCGCGCACGAATCCGACCGCCGTCCCGGCGCCGTCGAGCACGGCGCCGTGCAGGAGAGACGGATCCGCCGTGTGCCGTCCGTGCCCGGAGGCGAGATCCACCTCGAGGTCGACAGCGATGCTCATGCCCCCGGCGGCAGGCGCGAGCGGACTCGCATGGGCGGCGAACGCGGGCTGTCCGCCCGGTGCGTAGTCCTCGACGCCGCAGAGCTGCGACAGGGACTCGAGATCGATGCTCCGCTCCGAGGGGGAGGGGGCCGACGGGGACGAGGGGCCGCCGGGGACGGGAAGCGTCGTGCAGGCAGGGATCATCAGCATGACGGCGGCGAGCAGCACGGCGGCAGCACGCCGCAGCGGCGGGCGGGGGACGACGGCGTCCATGCGGCGAGAGTACCGCGTTCGAGCGGCCGGCCTCACCAGCGGGACATGATCGCGTAGGGCGGATGGTGCATGTGCGCCGGGGACAGCCCCCACCCCGCCACGGCCTGGACCGCCTGCACCTGGGCACAGGCGCGGACCAGCGCGCGGTCGCCGCCGGTGGCCTCGCAGATCTGGTCGACCCGACGACGCAGAGCGCGGTCGGGATCGCCGCTCGCAGAGGCATCGGCCCACCGGTTGCGCAGGAGCGGCACGGGCTCCCACTCGATGATGCCGGACAGCGGCGACGGATCGATGCCGACCCAGGCCGCGGGCTCGTCGATCCGCGTATGGAGCACGTTGAGGAAATGCGCGTCACCGTGGAGCAGCCGTTGCCGGGCCGGGTTCTCGGCGAGGGCGCGGAGCTCCGTGAGGCGCCCGCGGGCGCGGTCGGCTCCGGCGGGATCGACCTCGCCGCCGGGTCGCAGCTGCGGCTCGATCTCGTCGAGCTCGTCGGAGAGCCGCGGGAGTCCGGCGGTCGGGGCGGGGACGTCGGCGATCCCCGCGAGCAGCGAGGCGATCACCGTGACCGCCTCGTCGATGTCGGCGTGGTCCTCGAGCGAGCGCCCGGAATCCAGGCGCGGGAGCAGGATCGCGCGGTCCTCCTCGTCGACGGCGAGGGGAGCGATCATCGGCACCGGTGTCTCCCCGATGTCGGCGGCGAAGGCCCGCAGGGCGGTGATCTCCAAGGCCGTCCCGTCGACCGGTGGCGACACCTTCATCACCGCGCGGCGGCCCTCGCGCGTCCGGACCGGCCAGACCACGCCGGTCCACCCGTGCATGGCCGGACCGTCCGCGGCGAGACCCCACTCCCGGGCCCGCCGGGCGGCGATCACGGGAAGGGCGGGGAGCCAGCGCTCGGCATCGGGCCATTCCGCCGCATGGGGGAGGTATGAGGCGGGGAGCTGCCAGATGTCCGGGCCGGAGGGGTCCATGCCGGTGACCGTAGCGGCTCCCTGTTCCCGCCACCACGTCTTTTCCAGCGGGGGTTGTGGCGGCCTCGAGGGCGCCGAGCTCCGGGAGGCGCCAACGGCGCCGTCGTCCGGACGGCGGGCGGACGGCGGGCGGGCATGAAAAAACGCAAAAACGCCCTGTCACCAGGGCGTTTCTTGGGGTGATCGACGGGATTTGAACCCGCTCCGGATCTAGTCCTTTTCTAGCCCTGACCTGCGGAGACGCGCGGTAGGCATCCATCGTAGCCTCAAAAGTAGCGACGTTCTGACCTGCATGCATGTGCGCCCGGTGTAGACAGGACTACGGATGTCAGACCCCGGGTGGACCATAGGGGCATGGCACCTCTCATCATCACGATCCCCGACCCCGATCCCTGGCTGACCCGCACCGAGCACTGCGAGGTGTCGGCATGAGCGACTCCCGCGACCTTGGCATGGGGACCCCCACTCACGAGGAGTGGGCGGAGATGCGGGCGGAGATGGCCGCGCGCAGCCCGGAGATGCGCGCTTACCAGGCCCACCAGGACGCGGCCGTCGTCATCAACGGCGTCGCGATCGGGCTACAGCTGACCGTGCAGGGGCCGCACGTCGACACCGTCGACCGAACCCGGGATCGGTCGCTGCCGGAGGGCGTGCACCGACTGACGGTCAGCGATCACGAGCTGCTGATCGACTCGATGGAGTGGGAGGGCCGACAGGAGGAGCTGCGCGAGCGTGTGCGCGCATGGCTTCTCGAGCACGTCACGCTGAGGGGGACTCGGCTGGTCACGGGCCGACGGCGGACGGATCCGTGGTGGAGTGCCAGGTGGCGGGAGGCGAACCCCTGGTAGGTCACGGTGAGGTAACGGTCGTCACACCAACCTTAACGGGGGTTGCGCAAAGGTCTTAACGGGGGTTAATCTTGTTCCATCAAGTCGGACACCACCAGGGGAGCACAGCAGACATGACCGCCACGATCGAGACCCGGACCTGGATCAACCCCCTCACCGGCCGCGAGGAGCTTGACGGCTACTACATCACCTGGACCGAGGAGGGCGTCACTCGCACCACCGGAATGGCCCGCCGCGAGGACGCCGAGAACTTCGTCGCCGGGCTCGAGCTCGGGCTCACCGCCACGGAGGCCGGCCGGTACAACCGCCACGGCGCGGACGCCGCGTCCGACGCTCAGAAGGCCCTCATCGTGAAGCTCGAGCGCCAGCACGGCATCCCGCAGAACCTCGAGGGCTCGGTGGCCATCCCCCCGCTGCACCGGATGACCAAGTCCGACGCCTCCTGGTACATCGACCAGCTCAAGCGCAACGCCTGACCCACCCCCAGGCGGGGCCGTGGTGGCCCCGCCCGCCACGCCACCAAGGAGCACACCATGGACACCATCTACCTGGGCACCCTCGACGACATCCTCAACACCGAGGGAGTGGCCACCTTCATGTTCTACGACGACGACCATCAGCTCACCGACGACGAGAAGCAGGCCGTGGTCGACGAGTGCACGCCGTGGATCACTGCACAGCTCGAGGCCCGCGGGTACGAGGTGGCCGACGCGATCTACGGCCCCGAGGACCGCGGCGCGTACCACGTCAGTGGGACCCGCTGGGAGCGAGACCGCGAGGAGATCGGGCGGCAGCTCGCTGCCGTCGAGGGTGGGACCGGCCCCGAGGAGCCTCTCGCCGACGCGATCGAGAGGGTCCTCGCCCGCCGCGAGACCGCCTGACCCGTTGACCGCCCCGTGCGGGGCCACCACGGCCCCGCCCCACGCCCCAGGAGCCATCCATGGACCGCATCACCCCTCGCGTGCAGGCCGCGCTCGAGACCACCGACCCCACCATCACCGACCCCACCGTCGAATGGGCCCGCTCCCTCGACCCCGACCAAGCCGGTACCGCTGGCGTGATCGTCGCCGAGGACGGCCGGATCATCGCCCGCACCTTCCGCCCCAAGGACGGCAGCTGGGCGATCGACCGCGACGACGCCCGCACGCTCGGCCTCGCGACCAACATCCTCGACATGAACCTGGGGAGCCTCGCCCGCGCCGCCGGCGGACCCGTCCGGCACGTCACCGGCACCGAGGCGACCAGCGCACCTCTCCGCAGGGCCATCCCGCGCACCGACGCGGAGCGTGAGCTCGTCGCCTCGCACCTCGCGCTCCAGGCGCTCGAGGAGAAGCGCGCACAGCTGGTAGGCCGTCGACGCACCGCCCGTGCCGCCGTCCGTGCCGAGAAGTGCACCAACCAGCGTGCCGCAGCGCTGCTGGGGATCTCCGAGGCCGCCGCGTCCAAGATCGAGAAGCGCTGAGACCAGAAGCGCCCCACCTGCATGGTGGGGCGCTCTATCCCCGCTGCGCGGGGCAGTGCTGCGGCCGATCGTACGTCCGTCGAATCTCGGCCATGCGACTCCGGCTCATCCCTGCTACGCAGGGCGTATGGTCCCTCTGGCCGTCAGCAACGGCTCATCCCCGCAAAAGCGGGGCACGTCCACATAACCTGGGTCCTCTACGAGGGACCCTACCAGGAAAGGACCTCCCGATGGACACCCGTAGCTTCTCCGCGACCATCACCCACACCCACGACGGCGTCGCCTACATCATCGACGGTCCTGTCCCGACAGTCCCCGACGAAGACTCCCCGACCGCCGAGGACCTCGCCCACGATGTCCGCCGACGGTGACCGCCTCACCTGCCTCGACTGTGGGCAGACGTACCGCTCCCTCGCCGTGCACATCCGCCGCGCGCACGGGATCACACAGGAGGCGTACCGTGAGCGGCACGGCCTGCCCGCGGACACCCCGCTGACCTCGGACGCGACGCGGGAGAGGATGAGTCACCCGACCCGGCTCGTCTGCACCGTCGAGGGATGCGATCGGCCGCATCGCGCGCGCGGCCTGTGCTCGATGCACCGCGCCCGTCGCAGACTCGGCATCCCCGACGACAAACCTCCTGGCCGGGTGACCACGCGGGCGCAGCTCGCGGCCGCGATGCCGCGGATGATCGAGATGCGACGCGCCGGAGCGCCGTACTCGGCCATCGCCGCCGAGGTCGGGATCGGGGAGGACGCGGTCAGCCGCGCGCTCCGCAAGGCAGGCGTCACGGCCCCGCCTCGGGAGATTCCCCACGGAACACCCTCCGCATGGCAGCACCACGGCTGCCGGTGCGAGACCTGCCTCGAGGCCCGGTCGGAGTACAAGCGTCTCGATCGGCTCCGTCGCATCGCACGGGAGCGGATCACGGCTGAGCACGGATCCCGGCTCGCGTACAGTCAGGGTTGCCGGTGCGCAGCCTGTAGCGCGGCCGAGGCGGCCGCCTCCGCTGAGCGGCAGGCCCGCACCCTCCCCGGCGCATCGCGGTCCGGACGGCCCTGGGAGCAGTGGGAAGCTGAGATCGCGATGGACACCAGCATCACGATCGAGCAGCGCGCCGCCAGGATCGGGCGGACATTCGCGGCGGTCGACGACTGGCTCCGCGCCTACCTCCGCCGCCCCGATGATCCGTACGACGTCAAGCCCCGCTGAACCGCCGCTACGATGGCCGAACCCCGATGAAGGAGGCGCGCATGTGTGGGAGATTCGCGATCGACGACGCCGTGAATGCTGAGATCACGAGGTGGGTGGAGGCCACGGGCCGGTCCTGGCGGGAGTGGGAGCCCTGGACTTCCTGGAACATCAAGCCCACCCAGCAGATCCCGGTGCTGCTCGAGACCCTGGACGATGGTGAGGTGACCCGCCGGGTCGCCAGCGCGCGGTGGTCGCTCGTGCCGCCCTGGGCAACCGAGCTCGCGAGTCGGTTCCCGACCTTCAACGCCCGCAGCGAGGAGCTCGCGACGAAGCGGACCTGGAAGGGGCCTCTGCGCAGCAGCCGCGCCCTCGTGCCGATGGCCGGCTACTACGAATGGTCCGGAGCGAAGGGCTCGCGGGTGCCGCACTGGATCCACGGCGAGGGCCCGATCATGGCGGCGGGTCTGTACAGCTGGTGGCGGCCGCAGGGCTCCGAGGATCCGTGGCTCCTCACCGCGACCATCCTCACCCGGGCTGCGACGGGCCCAGCGGCCGAGCTGCATGACCGCGCGCCCCTGATCCTCCCCGAGGACGCGCAGGCGGAATGGCTCGACCCCGGGACGGAGGGGAGCCAGGGGCTCGTGGATGCGATGGTCGCGGCGTCGACCCCCGCGATCGAGGCGCTGCAGTTCCACCCCGTGATGCCGCTGCGCGGAGACGGGCCCGAGCTGACCCGGCCGCTCGACTGACCCCGGACGCACGAAACCGCCCCCGCCCGGCCGTAGCCAGGTGGGGGCGGTTCACTGTGCGGGGGTCAGGTGTCGGCGCGATGGGTCGGGACTCGGTCGACCTGCTCCGCCGACGTCAGCGACGGGCCGCTGCCGGAGATCGGGATGGAGGCGAAGCTCGTTGCCACCGACACGAGGGTCGCGAGCCCGATCACCGAGAGGGCCTGGACGGCGTCGACCTCGAGGATCCCGGTGATGTCGGTGGTGAGGATCGCGACGGCGGACTGCGCGGTCGTCTTCACGGCACGTTCCGCGGTCGCGAGATAGAACGCAGGGTTGGTCAGGATGCTCATGGGAGGTCCTTCCTGGGAATGATGATGTGGTCAGCGAGAGATTCGGGCGGCTCAGGCACGGTCGTGCCCGGCAGGAGCCGGACGATCAGCGCGACGAGCTCGCGGGCGTACTGCACCGCCGCCCAGCGCGTGGACCGCTCCACCGCGAGCTCAGTCTCGATCCGGGAGAAGCGCTCCGCGTTCGCTGCCTGCGTCTCCCGCATCTCCGTCTTGAGTGCCGCGAGATCGGCCTTGTACTCGGCGGCGAGGTCCTTGTAGCCCTGGAGCGCGTTCTGCTCCTGCTCGATCGCTGCTGACGTGATTCCGCGCCGGCGATCCTTGATCGCGTCGACGATGAGCTTGACCGTCGCGCCGCCGCCGAGGGCCACGATCAGGGAGACGATCAGCTCGGGGCTCATGCGGGCGGCTCCCTCGCGGCTAGACGCCGGGCCTCGCGCGCGGCGTGGAGGAGGATGCAGACCCGGCTCGCGACGACGCCGATCAGCAGCATCAGCAGCAGGGTGCGGGGCCCTGACCCGGGGGCGGTGGTGAGGGTCTGCTCCCAGGACAGGTAGCAGTAGACGCCGAGGCCGCCGAGGGTCATCGTGAGACCGGGGAGCTCGATGCGGTACCTGCGCGTGAGGATCCCGGCGAGAGCGACGATCGAGCCGAGGAGCAGCATTCCGCCCCATGCGAGGGTGAGCAGCAGGCCGATGCCCTGGTAGGACTGGGGTGGGGCGGTGAGGACCCAGGTCCCGGCCCCGGCCCCGACGAGCCACCCGAGGATCTGGGCGGCACGCCAGGACCGGAGCGGCGGGTACGTGGCGATCACAGCAGGCCCGCGGCCTTGATGCGAGCGAGTGCCGCGGGCCGCCCTCCCGCAGTCAGGAACTTCGAGTCGGCGTTCAGGGACCGCTGGATCGCGCCGGTCAGGCCGGGCCCCCAGCCGCCGCGGTCCACAGTCGCGCCCGCGACCGCCTCGAGGTGGCGGACGATCTTCGAGCGCGGCCCCGTGTGCGCCGGATCGTAATCCCAGATCGCAGGGACGATCGCGTTGCCGATCTGCGCGGCCGTGCGGGGCTGATCGGAGATCTCCGTGTAGACGGGGAGCCCGAGGTAGCGGCAGAGCGCGGCGAGATCGCCCTTCCCGAGGCGGCCATCGACGGGCTGGCCGAGGCGGCGCTGCACCTCCGAGTGCGTCTCGCGGCCGTAGCGGTCGTCGACCGCGACCTTCCCGCCGGACGGCTTCACGGCCGATCCGCCGGGGGCGCTGGTGCCGGACCCGCCCCCGAGGTGACGGCGCGCGATCGCCTCGATCCTGGCGAGGTCGTAGGTGCCGGGGCAGTCCGTGGAGGACCCCTTGACGGCGCGGTGCCGGATCAGCGGGAGCACACCATGGCGACGCCAGATGTCCGCGACCAGCGCGCCGATGGTCTCGTAGTCGGCATCGGACTGGCGAGGGTTGCACTCGATTCCGAGGTACTTCGAGTTGCCGCCCTTGGCGTGCCAGGCTCGCTGATCCTCCGGGACCATGCGCGCGACCCTGCCGGACTCGACGACGTAGTGCGCGGAGACCTTGGCGCGCGAGTTCATGAACCACGAGACGACGCCGCCGAAGGTCGGGTGCTTGCGGGGGTCGTCCCAGTGGTGGATCACGATGCCCTGCGGCCGCAGCTTGGACCGGGAGCGGTTGGGGCTGGTCTTGCTGGTGTCGATGGCGAGTGCCATGGGGTGCCTCCTCGGGCATGGGAAAGGCCCCCGGGGGATACCGGGGGCCTTCACGGGGGGGGGTGGGGGTCAGATGAGCGCGCTCAGCATCGTGTCCGCGACGACCTGGTATCCGGCGGTCGTGAGGTGGATGTCGTCGGGGCCACGCAGACCCGGCGTGTCCCCGAACGCCTGATCGATGTTCACGAGGATGCGGCGTGTCCGGTCCGCGTTCACGATCCGGGCGAGCTCGGTGCCGTACGAGTCCCACCAGTCGAAGGGCTGCTCCGGACGGAGCGAGGCATCCCGGGGCTCGACCATGACCACGTGGGCGGGGAGATCCTTCCCCACGTCCGTGAGCGCCGTGTCGATCATTCCCATTCGGGTGACGATCTCATCCGCGACCTGGACCGGGGTACGAAGACTGAAATTGTAGTCATTCATTCCGATCATATGGGTGACGATGGTCGGCCCGGCCGCGACGATCTGCGGGATCGTCTCCGTCGCGTGAACATAGTTGTACGAGGTGCGACCCGAGATCGCGACATTCACGATATGCACACCCGCCGCACCCCACGCAGGGGCCCAGCCGGGTAGAGCACCCACGTCATGGAAATCCACCGTCCCCGGGGTGTGCGAAGTGAGTTGGCGGGCGAGGTTCGCTGTCCAGCCCGTCGAATCGATGCTGGTCGCGTCCATGTCGGTGAGCGAATCCCCGGCCGCGACCATCACCGCGTGCGTGGTATCCGCGGCGGCGAGGAGTGCCCGCCAGGCCGTCAGCGGCCCGGGAGGATCGACCGGCCCGCCACCCTCGCTGACCGGGGTGCCGTCCGTGCGATACAGCACTGCAGGGGCCCCTGTTGAGCGGTACACCTCCATGTCATCCCACCCAGTCGAATCGCGTGACCTGGATGTTGTCGATCCGGTGCGTTCCGTTGTAGGAGCGGAGCTGCAGCCACGTCGGGGAGGTGCAGGCGTCGAGCTGGGCCTGCGTGTACGTGATCCTGATCGCCTCCACGTCGTTCTGGGAGATGGTTGCGACCAGGCCTCGGATCTGGATCTTGATCCTCGCCGTGGTCCCGACCGTCCGTGTCGTGGAGGTGATCGTCTGCACGGTCGGGTTTCCGGTGCCTCCGAATGCGTCGAGGGATGCGGCTCGCAGGTAGAGTCCGCGGCGTTCCCCGGTGTCGGAGTTGAGTCCCCAGAAGTAGACGACGATTCCGCCGTCCACTGTCATTGTGTAGTCGAACTCGATATCCTGATTCGGCATGAATGCCGTTTGCGGCTGGGTGCCCGTGTGCTGATTTGACGCCACCTGGATGTACCCGTTCGCGGTGTCCCGGCGGGCCGGATCATAGTAGGTCTGCCCCGTCTCAGCGGCTGCGGAGGTGACGGTGTCCGTCATGATGACGGTGCCGACCAGGGAGGCGTCCGAGTAGGTGCGCGACCACGACGTGACGCCCGCGAGGGTGTAGCCGGGCTTCGCGACCGCAGCGACCGAAACGGT
Organism: Brachybacterium hainanense; assembly: GCF_042434575.1. NCBI lineage: Bacteria > Bacillati > Actinomycetota > Actinomycetes > Micrococcales > Dermabacteraceae > Brachybacterium > Brachybacterium hainanense. The sequence continues at coordinate 253,894 of NZ_JBHLSV010000005.1, read as the reverse complement.
GGTTGCGGCGTTCCCGACCGTGTACGTGCCCGCGGCTCTCGCGGTCCCGCCGACCGTGTACGTCGCCCCGGTGTCGGTGGGGATGGTGTACGTGCGAGCTGTCGTGTCGAAGGTGGGCGCGGTCGCGTGCCACGCTCCCGGGTCCGGGGGTGCTTCGATCGTGAGAGCGGTCCTTCCGGGGTTTGCGGTCTCCCAGGCCTTCGCCTCCGAGAGGGTCTCGAAGATCGGGACACGGACGGCGAGGGCGTGGATGTCCTCGCCGATCCTGCGCGCGAGGTCGATGATGCTGGTCATGGTCAGGCTCCGATCGCGGACTCGTAGGCGGCCAGGGCGTCCGCCGCGGGGGATGCGACGATCGGGCGGGTGATCGCCGCGGCCATCGCCGCGGCACCGGCGGTGTTGGGGTGCAGCTCGTCCGTGCCCGCCGGGCCTCCCCGGAACTCCGGGCGCAGGGCCACGTCGTCGTTGGAGACGGCGGCGGCGAAGTCGAAGCAATCCCGGACCCCGAGCGGCAGGGACTTGAGGTAGGTCGCGTGCTGGCGGCGGATCGCGTTCTGCGCCTCCGTCTTCCCGGCGTGCGGGGTGATCGTGGAGACCACCACCGTCGGGGAGATGTGCTCCCGCACCATGGGGAGCGTGGTCTCGAACCGGTCCCGCATCACCTGCGCCGATGCGGCGGTGCCGAGGTCGTTCTGGCCCATCGCGTGGATCACGACGTCCGCCTTCGGGAAGTCCGCCCACCGGGACCATTTCGGATCCTGCGGGTTCATCCACAGGGACATCCCCGATCCGGGGTAGGCCCAGTGGATCGGCAGGGCCCCGGTGGCTCGGCAGTGCTGCGAGAGCCACGAGTCGTTGACTATGAGGGTCGTCCCGGTGCCGGCCGTGATCGAGTTGCCCCAGCCCGCCTTCGTCGGGACGTCGGGCGCGGCCTCGGCTTCGATCCACCAGTCGAACGGGATCCACGCCGTCGCCGAGAACCCTGCCCCGGACGCCGCAGAGGCGGAGGCCGCGGACGTGGACCGCCAGCCGCCGCCGGGCACGAGGACGTGCGGGGTGTCCGTCGGCGCGGACCATCCCACGGAAAGCATCTGCTGTACGCCGTCTCCGAACGGGGCGTTGATCCACGGGGTGACGACCTCTGACCCATCGGTGGGGATGGTCAGCGCCCCGGACACCTGCGAGGGTGCGGTGGTGAACGCGCCTCCCCAGCCGGGGCCGATCCACACGCCCGTCACCTGCCCGCCGCTCTGGTAGCTGGTGTTGGAGGCGTAGTTGTGGTTTCGGATGTGCAGCCGCCACCGGCCGACACGCGGCGCATAGTCGAGCGGGAAGCGGATCGCCCCGCCGCCCACGGACTCCTCGCCCGTCGCGGTCGCCGTCGTCAGGGCCAGCGGGACGCGACGGAACGCCGCACCACCCCCACCCTCGGAGGGCGGGATGACAATGGCGCCCGCGTCCATGCGCGTCCACGCCGCCCAGACCGAGCCACGGAACCGCATATGAATCTCGGGGTTTGATCCGGTCGTGAACGCGATCTGCTGGACCTGAGACAGGGTGCCGGCGTTGGTGCGCAGCTCCGACGTCACGACGACTCCAGAGCCGCCGGGAGCGTTGGCCGTCCCGGACCAGTAGGGATACACGCCCGGGGCCGTCGCGTCATTCAGGTCGCCGGTGTTGCCCCACTGCTGGACGCGCATCGCGTCCTTGCCACCGACCCACGTCCACGCCGCCCAGACCGAGCCACGGAACCGCATCATGATCTGCGGGCTCGAACCAGTGAGGTAGAAGACGTGGTTGACCTGGGACACGACGCCGCCTGTGGTGCGGACCTCGGAGACCAGGAGCAGACCGGACCCGGGCGCGTTCGGGGACCCCGACCACACCCCGTACAGGCCGGGGGTGGTGACCGTATCGAGGTCGACGGACGGGTCCAGGGACCCCTTCCAGAACGCCGTTCCGCCCGGGGGGACGATGAAATCGAAGTCCAGGACCCCGCCGGAGAGGGAGACGGATGCGTCCCACTGGGCGCCCTCGGTCACCGAGACGGACACACCGGTGATCGCCCACTGCAGCTCCCGGCCCCGCAGCGGCCGGACCGGGGGCAGGGAGGAGAGAGGGATGCTGGTCGTGCCGGCGGGGACCCGGACGGCCTTGCGGTCGCCCCAGCTGGTGGAGACGATGATCGCCCAGTTGTCGTCGTTGCACCAGGTCTGCGACGCCGCGGTGTCGTAGACCGGGAGGCGGATCTGTCCCTTCCCCTGCGCATCCAGGGTGATCAGCGCGGACGTGCGGGCGACGACGACGCCGCCCGAGGCATCCAGCGTGCTCGACAGCGCGAACGCCACCGTCGCGCCCGCCATCGACGTACCGCCCTCGGTGACGTCGGTCGCGGAGATGGTCACGACTCGGGAGGGGAGGCCCGGGGCAAGGTCGACCGGGGGGACGATGATGCTGGTCACGAGGGACCTCCTCTATGAGATGGGGATGCTGGGCACGCGGCGGTCACGGTGGGAGCTGCCCGTGCTCCAGGAAGTACCTGGCGTCCGGGTGGATGGATCCGGAGTACGGGGTGTTCGAGGCCAGCCATCCGCGCAGGCCGTTGATCGCGGAGGCCAGCTCGTTGACGGCCGACTGCACGGCCTGCACGTCGCTGTTCGATGCCTTGTCGTTCATGGCGGATTGCAGGTTGCTGATCTGTGTCGCCTGCGTGCCGTTCACGGACACCGCACCGTTCGCGGTGGTCTGCGCCGTGTTGATCCGGGTGTTGTGCGACGAGAGGGTGGAGTCGTGCCCGTTCAGGCGCCCCTCGGCGTTGCCGATCCTGGTCCCGTGTGATGCGAGGGTCCCGTCATGGCTGTCGAGGCGGCCCTCGGCCGTTCCGAGGCGCCCTTCCGCGGAGGTGAGGCGGCCCTCGGCGCCCGTGAGCCGCCCGTCCTGCTGGACGTTCTTCGCATCGATGCGGGCCACGTCCGCGTCATGGCGGCCGAGGTGATCGTCCTGGTCGTCGTTCTTGTCGCGGATCGAGTCCAGGAGCGGGGTCAGGCCGGTCAGGGTCCCGCGGGACTCGACCGATGCGCCAGTGTGGTCCGCCCCGAAGACGGTGCGGCCGTCCGCGGCCTCGAATCGGGCACCGCCGTCATCGGGTCCCCACGACATGGGGCCTGGACGTGCGGCGACGATCGCGTTGATCTGCCGCTGCAGTGATCGGAGATTGTCCGCGACCTCCTGGGGGAAGCTGGGCATCAGGTCACCTCACGAGGTCGAGCGTGTAGTCGTCCGGGTGGGAGCTGGACCAGGACCAGCCGACGCAGCGGACCGTCCCCGTCTCGCCGGGGCGGGTCCACGTCGGATCGCTTCGCCACTGGTACACCTCTCCGGTGCGGGGGGTGTACCGGTCGGTGGGCATGGTCGCGGTGAAGGTCCGCTCCTCCGGGGAGAAGCGGCGCAGAGCGGCGCGGGTGGTGCGGCGGAGTCGGTCCATGGTCATCGCGGCCGGGTCCGTGACCAGGCGGTTCTTCACCGGCTCGCCCGGCTCGCGGCTCCGGGACGCGAACGCCTCACCGACCTGATCCGCCCCCGCGCCCGCACCCCAGCCATACACGGTGGATGCGGAGGCGCGTTCGTCCCAGCCCCAGCCCGCATCCAGCAGCGACGCCGGCTGAGACCCGGGACCAGTCACTTCAAGGGTGATGTCCGGCCTCGAAAATGCGAGGGTCGGCTGGCCGATCTCGAGGGTGCGGGTCACCCGCTGCGGAACCCAGCCCGTCGTGACCAGGCCGGAGCGGATCATCCACTCGAACGGGCCGCCCTCCGCTTCCTGGAGATCGCTGATGTGGTCCCAGTAGGTGTCGCGGATCTTCCGGGCATCCACCTCCACCCGCGCCCCGGTGTGCGAGACCCAGCCCTGGAGATCCACCGCGACCGTCTGGCTGCGGGAGTAGAGGAGGGCGAGCATCTCCCGTGCCGTCTTGACGGGGTCAAGGGTGCCCTTGAAATCCTCGGCGAGGAGGACCTCCCGGGCATAGCCCGAGAACTCCGGGCCGCTGATCTGCACGATCGGGGACCGGTAGGTGCCGGCCACCTGGCCGATCCACCACTCCCCAAGCTCCCGCGAGATCGGCGGATTCCCCGCCCCATTCGACAGGCCCTCAAGAACCGGGACCAGCGTTCCCTTCCCGTTCTTGAGGAGGTCGAGAAGCTCGCGGGCCTCACCCATCGACCTGCCCGTCTTCCGGAGATCCAGGGACGCGGAGAACATCCCGGGGCGGAGGGACGACTCGAGCTGCACGCCCTCGAGCGGGAACGTGTCAATGAGATCACCGGTCATGAAGTCGGCGACGTACCAGGTCGGTGTCAGGCCCACGATGACCTCCACGATGCGGTGACCGACCCCGCACCGGACCCGGTCCGGGAGACGGTCGTGGTGCCGGGCGGGAGCTGCAGCCATGTCCCCGACGCCAGCCGCCGGGAATGCGCGGTCGTTGCTGGGTCACGGACCACGCGCCGCTCAAGATCCACCAGGATCGTCTGACCCGATGCGACCGTCCCGGAGTACTGCCACGCACCACCAGGCCACGAGATGCCGGGGTTGGTGAGCGGGCCGACCAGGCGCAGCGTCAGCGCCGCCGGAGCGGTTCCCAGGTTCTGCAGACCCGCCCCGCCCGCGGGGACTACGACGGACTGCTGATCCACATCGACGCGGCGCCAGTCCACGGTCTGCAGGGTCATCGTCCACAGCGCGTACTCCGGCCCGTCGGTGGTGACCTGCACGGGCCGGAGGCGCGCCACATCGACCTGCCGGACCAGCCCCGTGTGCACCGCCTCATCGACCGTCAGGGTCTCGTACCGGCCGAGCGCGGACAGGGCCGCGATCTTCTCCGTCAGATCCTCGTGATCGCGGGCGCGGATATCGCCCTCCACGATCAGGGACCGGGGCGCATAGTGGACGTCGCCGCGGACCGCGCCGTCGCCGCGCTCGAACTCGACCGGACCACCGGTCGCGGGCGCACCACCTTCCCACCCGTCGATCAGAGCCGAGAGCCCGTACCCGTACTGGGGGCCGTTCGACACGGCCTCCACATCACCGATCGTGACGATGATGCACGGGTCCTGGTGGTCCCATCCGCAGATGCTCACAGGCTCCTCCTCACATGGTGATGGCCTGATCCCGGATCAGGTGACGGGCGCGGGCATCGAACTCCACGGCCGCCTCTGCCGCGTCCAGGCCCGTGAACGACGGCGCGTACGTGACCCCGCCACGGATCGTGGTGGACATCGCCGCAGCCAGGTCCTTCGGGGTCAGACCCGAGTTGATGGCCTCGAGCGCGGGCCCCCACTGGCGGGACGACTCCCCGTTGACGACGAACTCCGTGCCGGCGAGGGGCTGGGTGAGCATGCCGCCGCCGGCCTTGCCTGCCAGCGGCCACATGATGTTGTCGACGCCAGGGCCCGGGTACGGTCCGGGGACCCAGCCGCCCGCGGAGAGACCGGGAGTGACCCAGCCGCCCTCCGCGCGCCCGGACACGCTGGTGACAACGTTGATGATCGCGGTGCGGGCCCGGGCGACAGCATCGAGTGCGGCCTCGGCACCGCCGGTGCGGGCACGAGCGGTGATATCCGCGTCCCGGTCACGGGCCGTGCGGCTGATGTCCCGCTCCGCGCCGCCCGTGGACGCGTCAACGTCGATCGTGCCCGTGGACGAGTCCGCGTGACCGACGGCCCGGTCCGTGGCACCGAGCGCCGGAGCGTTGTTGCCGTCGATCTTGACGACTCCACCCGACGCATTGATGACATCGGTCAGTTGCGCGAGCGCGGAGTACGCGGTGGTGGGGGTGCCGTTGATGACGACATAGCCCTCGCCGTTGTTGATCTCCTCGATCAGGACATCCAGGGCCTGCTGGCCGTTCAGCGTCTCACCGTTGATCTCGACGGTGCCGCCGGATTCCTGGATCTGGGACTCGAACTTCCGCAGCTCGTCCTCGCCCCACGTCGTATCCGCGGACACGACCACATCCCGGGGTGCGGTCGCGCCGTCCATCACGGCCTCGAAGCCGTACACCGACTCCTCAGCCGGAATCGTGTCGGCGTCGACCGTCACGGTGTGCGGCTCCGCGGTCATGCTCGTGATCGCAGCCTCCGCGGCGGCGATCGTGGCCTCCCACGCGCCCTGCACCTCGATCTCGGCGGTGTACGTGCCGGGAATGAGCTGCAGCTCATTCGCGAGGGATTCCGCCTCTTCCCGCGGCATCCCCATCGCGACGGCCATGTCGATGAACCGCTTCCGCCCCTCCTCCATGGTCGCGTCGAGCTCCTCGGTGGAGGCGCCCAGCTCGACCTGCGAGTCGAGGAGAGCCAGGGTCGACGAGGCGATGCCGTCGAGCGCGGCCTCGTTCGCGCGGCCCTTCTCCGTGCTCGTGTCGAGGGTCTTGCCGTTCTCCTTGAGAGCAGCCTGCGCGTCATCGAGCGCAGCCTCCCACTCACGGGTCGCCGACCGCGTGGACAGCAGGATGTCAGCGGTGCCCTGCAGGAGGTCCTGCAGTTCACGGAGAGCCTCGGACTGGTCCTCTACCTCGCCGGTCGCGTCGCCGGTCGCGTCCGCGAACTCTCCCTGCGCGCCACCAGCGGTTTCCGCGGTCGCGGCGACGAGCTCGAGCGCCCCGTTCGTCTCCGGGAGAGCGTCCCGGAGCTGCTCGATGGTAGGACGCTCCCCGGTGCGGGCGTAGATCTCATCGGAGATGGCCTTGAGGAGCGTGTCGACCTGCTCGAGGTCACCGGACGACGCCATCGCGGCGATGGTCTGGTCGAGCTTCGCCCATTCCCGGTTAGCGAACTCCATGTCGGAGGATCCGCGCTGCCCGAGGGACAGGATCGAGGAGACGACGTTGTCGGCGGACTGCGCAAACGTCGGATCGGTGATGATGGAATACACATCACCGAGGCCCTTAACATCCAGGCCAGCGAACCAGTCCGAGTCGGAGAGGTAGCCGTTCAGCTGGGAGACTCCCTCGACGGTCTGGCCGTCTGCGATCCGCATGAGCGCGGCCGCGTACTCATCCATCGACGTGACTTCACCGGTGGACACGTGCGGGAGCACGATCGCGGACGCGACGGTCAGCGAACCGAGCGCGAGGCCCAGCTTCGTGACCACGCTGGTGACTCCCGGGGCCTCGCGGCGGATCCGCCGGAAACTGTCGATGGTCTCGAGCGCTGCCGGGACGACCTTCATCAGCCCGCCAGCGAGGAGGCCGGTCGCGCCCGCGGCCGCGCCGAGGACGGTGACGCTGGTCTTCACCGATGCGGGGAGCTGGTCGAACGCGGAGGTGATGGAGACGACACCATCGGCGACGCCCGCGAGGGCGGGGAGGACGACAGCGCCGAGGTCGATGCCGGAGTCGACGAGGGAGTTCAGTGCGATCTTGAGCTTCGACTCGGTCGTCGCGTACCGCTTCTCTGCCTCGGCGACGAGGGCGATGTTCTTCGCGTACTCGTCGTTGCCGAGCCGCAGAGCGTCCGTGAGGCCGTCCGCGTCCGCGGCGAGGCGCAGGAACGTGTCACTCTCGCGGATCCCCTTGATGCCCAGGTCGTCGAGGATGGCGGACATGTTCTGGCCCTCGGCGCCCGCGTCCGCGAGTCCGTGCACGAACGCATCGAGGCCAGCGGCGGAGTCTTCGTTCCAGAGCTTCGCGAACTCCTCACTGGACATGCCCGCAACCTCAGCGAACCCGGCGAGGGACTCGCCGCCCTCGTCGACAGCGGACTGGATCTTCTTCATGCCCATCGTCATGGCGGTGCCGCCGGCCTCCGCCTCGATGCCCACAGAGGACATGGCGGTGGCGAGGCCGAGAACGTCGCCCTCCGTCAGGCCGAGCTGCGCGCCGACACCGGCGAGGCGCATCGACATCGCGAGGATCTCGCCCTCGGTGGTGGCGAAGTTGTTGCCCAGCCCGACCAGGGACGCGCCGACGCGGTCGATGTCATCCTGGCTGGTGCCCATGATGTTGGAGAACCGCGCGAGCGCCGTCGCCGCCTCGTCCGCGGAAAGGTTGGTGGTCTCGCCGAGGTTGATCATGGTGCGCGTGAACTCGACGACGCTGTCTGTCTCGATGCCGAGCTGCCCGGCGGCCTCGGCGACCGCCGCGATCTCCGCGTGGGACGCGGGGAGCTCCTTGGTGAGGCCGCGGAGCCCGTCTTCGACGGCCTGCAGCTGCTCCGGGGTGCCGTCGACGGTCTTGAGCACGCCAGCCCACGCGGACTCCCAGTCCATCGCGGACTTCGCGACCAGGCCGAGACCGGTAGCCATGGCGGCGCCACCGGTCAGCAGAGCGGACGACGTCCGGTCCCAGTCCTTCTGGAAGGCGGAGTGGTTCTTGGTGATCTGGCCGAGCTCGCGGCTCAGGCTCTTCGACGCGGCGGAAGCGGCAGCAGCGCCGGCGACGTACCGGGAGGCGTTCAGCTCGAGGACGGTGCGGATGGTGCGGGTCTCACCGGCCACGGGCAGCCTCCTATCAGTCGGGCTTCACCCGCTCGGGGTGGAAGGTCGTGTACGCGACGAGCGCGCGGGCGTCGGCGTCGTCACCACGGGCCTTCATGGCCCAGCCGACGGCGCGGGACGCGTAGCAGCGCTTGAACCCGGCCTCGTAGGCGCGCTGGTTCTTCGGGTCTTGGCAGGTGCGCTTGTCGCCGCCGCAGACGGGGCACCGGTTCGCCTCGTCCTCCTGCTCGATCGAGTGGAGGGCGAGGGCCATCTCCTGGTCGTGCCGGGTCCAGGAAAGGAACTTGGAGTGGGGGATGCCGTGGGCGCGGGCTACTTCGAGCTCGGCTCGGAGGCCTGGTTCTCGCGCCAGACGGCCAGCGAGAAAGGGACGGCATCACGGTCCATGTGCATGCGCAGGGTGTCGGAGACGATCTCCTCGAACTTCCCCGGCGACATCGCGTCGGCGAGCTCTCGCCAGTCCCATTCGACGGGCTCGCCACGGCCGTCGACGACGCTGCTGATCGCTTCCGTCATGAGCGCGGCATCGAAAGTGTCGGTGTTGAAGCCCATGCGTCGGTCGTACGGGTCATCGGCGCGGGCAGGATGCTCTGCGACGATGCGGCCCCACGTCTTCGGGTGGATCCGCTCCACGGTGATGACCCGGACCGCGGCAGCCATCTCGGCCTCGAGCTCCTCCCGCTGCGCGGTGAGGGCGTCGGCCTTCTCCCGGGCGTCGGCCGCGATTCGCTGATCCTCGGAGCGGTTCGCGATCAGGGTGTGCGCCCGCTCGTCTCCGGCGATGCGGCGCCACTGCTCGGCGAGGTCGGGGACGGTCAGGATCTCGTGCGTGTGGGCGACCACGGGGGTTCTCCTTGGGGACGGCGAGAGCCCCCAGGGTTGTCCTGGGGGCTCTCGGGGTGAGGTGGGGTCAGCCGGCGGTGCCGGTGATCTCGACGTCCTCGATGTAGAGGTCCGTGGCGAGGGTGGACGTGAACTTGAGGTCCTCGCCGTCGACGGGCGTGTTCTTGGACCGCATCTGGACGGTGCCGCGGTACACGTCGACGATGGTCGTGGCGTCGATCGGCTTGTGGGAGTCCCAGCCGAACGCCATCGCGACGTAGACCGTCTTCCCCTCGGGGACGGCCTGGTAGACAGCGTTGATGATCGCGGCGGCGTCGGCCAGCTGCTGCTGGTCGTAGACCGCGGAGACGGTTCCCTCGATGGTCTCGCCCGTCTTCACCGTGACGGTGACGGTCTCACAGGCGCGCTTCCGGTCCCGGGTGGTGGCCGTGCGGGTGAAGGACACGTCACCCATGTCGTGATGACAGTCCGCCTTCACGGTGGTGGCCGCGTTGAACGCGGCCAGCGGGATGGTCGTCGACTCCTTCGTCAGCGGCGTCGGGATCGACTCCTCCTGGATGATCCAGGTAGGGACGTTGCCGGACGCGATGACGCCATCGACGCCGGTCGGGGAGAAGATCGGGGTGCTCATCGGGTCTCCTTCGAGATGTTCCGCTTGCGCGGGAGGGGGTGGCCGAGCCGGTCGACGGCCTCATGTCCGGGCAGGAGGGTGGCTCCCTGGATGCTCGCGAGCATCCGGGTGGTGGTGTAGTGATCGCCGGTGTCGGGGTGCCGGACTCGGACGTAGTCCCCGGGGCGGCCGGACTTGAGCGGGTCCGGTGCCGGATCCGGCGGGGCGGGCGTGGCGTCGAGCTCGGGGTCTCGGTCAGCTGCGCGTCGGGTAGCCATTTCAGTGGCCTCTCTTCCTGGTGATCGTGAATGCCAGGGCCTGCGACCATCTGGCAGGGGTGGTGCCGGGCTCGGGCTGAGGCTCGGCGTCATAGGAGGCGTCGGTGAGCCGCCCGTGCGGGGAGCCGAGTGGAAGATCGGCGAGAGCGTCACGGACCCGCTGGACCAGCCACAGGCACGAATCCCTTGAGGCAGTGACGACGAGGGCGTTCACGGTGCCGGTGCGGTCCACGGATCCGCCGGCTGCGCGACGGTTCCCGGCTACACCGGCGGTGACGCCGAGGATCACGGTCCGTCGCACACGGCCGTCAGAGTCCTTCTCGACACCGTCGTCCGTGACGTCGACGTCGAGATGCTGCAGAGCAGCGATGCAGGAGTCACGAAGATCGAGGGCGTCCATCAGCTGCCTCCGATGATCTCGGCACCGAGCCGCGTCAGAGCCGCCTCATACCCGGGGATCACGGCATCCGTGGCTGGCCGCAGGTACGGCTGGGCTCGCTGCTGGGAGGCGCCGTTCTCGACGAAGCCGCCATAGTTCACGGTCGGTCCGACCTCACCGATCGCGTAGTCCTGGTTACCCTGCGTGGCCGTGGTGATGCTGTTGCGGAGAGCGCCCGTGTCCACGGGTGCGCGGGCCTGCGCGCCAGCCCGGATGTCATTGAGGGCCTTCTTCATGGCCTCGCGGGCCCGGGGCATGACCTCGCGGGCCGCGGCCCCGAATTGTCGGGCGGCGATCTCGAACTCTGCGGATCCGTCGGTGGTCATCGCACCTCCCTGCACGTCAGGTGGACGGCGGACTGGAACGTCCGTGGGCTGGCGTCAGTGACCCAGAGGATCCGGCCCACCATCGCAGGCGACACCGACTCGACACAGGTCACCCGGTCATCGGGCCGGACCCCAGCGACATGCCACGGGATCAGAACGACCGGCTGGGCGGGCGTGATGGTTTCCCCCGTCACGACGACCCGGCCCACGGCGTCAGCACGCGGGAGACGGGCCTCGCCCTCCCAAACGCGCTCCCACCCCTCCGTCTCCTTCCCGGTCTCCCGGTCCTGGTGACGGCCGGTGGATCGGTCGATGCGGACGGTGTCGATCATCGCCAGGCCCTGGATGTCGCGGGCCTCGGCGAGCATGGCGGTCAGATCATCCACGGAGATTCCACCGCCTCCACGCCACGAGGCCCACAGGGCTGGAACTCGATCACGTACGGTCCTTCGTCCGATTCGTCTTCGCAGCGTCGGCGCCACCTGTCGGCGAGGTCGAGCCACGCCGTCAGCGGGCGGCGCCGATCGATCGCGATGTCCTCCACCGCGGTGACCCCCGACCCGCCGGCATGCCGGGTCGCGAGAATCTCCGCGGCCGCTGCGGCGGCACACCAGATCTGCCCGGGATGCTCGGCGATGATCGCGAGCATGTCGGCGTCCGGGATCTGGTCGGCGGTGATGCCGGTGATGCGGCGGAGCCGCTCGAGGTCTTCCACGATGGTCTCCTCTGGACGAGGGAGGACCGCACCCATGTGCGGGTGCGGTCCTCCGCTGGTCACGCGCCGCGGGACGCGTACGTGAAGGTGTTGTCGATCGTTGCCGCGCCGACGACGTGACGGACCCGGTACTGGATCGTGTCGTCGTCGAAGCTGCCCTCGGACGCGCCGATGGAGCCGCCGCCGGGACGGACGCCCTGGTCGTTCTTCACCCGCAGGTCCGGGGCCTCGTGGCCGGCGAGGAATCCGGTCACGATCGCGGGACGAGCCGCGCCCGGGGCGGGCAGCAGCATCCAGGTGGTGTTGGCCTTCGCGTTGGTGTTGCGGAGCAGGTTCGGCTCCACGACGACCTGCACCATGCCCGCGAGCGGGTTGTTCATGACGGTGGTGCGGTTTCCGTTGGTGAGGCGGACCTCGACAGCGGCGACGAGCTGCTTCGCGAGGAACTCCAGGCCGGGGGCGACGACGAGCCGCAGCTCGGGGCGGACCATGGTCTGTCCCTCGGCGTTCCGCTTCGAGGACAGGCCCTCGATCGCGGCCTGCAGGGAGTCCGCGGTCAGCGGCGTGTTCACCACGGTCCCGAAGAACCCGGTGTTCAGGTCGGTGTGGTCCTGATTCAGGAGGGCGTCCGCGGTGACAGTGCCCTCCGTGTACCGGGCATCGGCGGCGAGGACCTGATCGAGGCCGCGGAACGCGCCGAGCTCGTCGTTGATGACCATCTCCCACGTGAGCGGGAAACGGTCACCGTACTTGGCGACGGAGAAGTCGTACTCGTTCTCGTCGAGGTCGCGGGCCGGGTACTCGGTGCCCTCGGGGATGCGGGTCAGGCCGCGACGGCCGCCGAGGATGTCGACGAGGCGCTGGCGCTTGAAGTTCGGGACGGTCGAACGCATGGAGTACTGCGCCCACACGGGGTCGATCGTCGCGTACTGCGCGAGGAGCTTCCGCTGGTAGCCCTGGCCGAGGAGGATCGGGAAATCGCTCGTGGTCAGGGACTCGCGGACCTCGGCCTTGGCGCGGAGATCGCCGTTCATGGCGCGCTCGAACAGGTTGTATGCCTCCCCGATCGCGCGGAGGTTCGTGGTGGTCATGGTGGGGCTCCTTCTCAGGCAGCGTCGGGGGTGGCGGGGATGATGCGGACCGGGATCGACCCGTCCGCGGCCTGGGTCGCGAGCGCGGCCCCGTAGAGCGCGCCCCCGGCCGTCGCGGACAGGGACCCGTCGGCGATGTAGATCGGTGCGCCGACCTCGGTCACAGCCCCCGCGACGGGGAGGACGTGGGAACCGTCGAGCCACACGGTCGCGTGGCCCAGGGCGTTCCCCCCAGCCCAGTCGTCGGCGGTGGCGACGTTCGTCTGTGCGACGCCGTTGAGGATGCCGACGCGCACCGGATCCCCGGAGGCAGTCCCGGCGGGCACGGGCAGGGAGATGTGGTTGGCGTGGCGGAACTGCTCGTTGCGGGCCATGGGTCAGGCTCCCTTCGTGATGCCGAGGACCGCATCAAGGTCGGTCTCGGTGTAGCTGGTGGACTCGGTGACGCCGACACCGGTGGGGCGGCCTGCACCGTTGGCCTCGGCCTTCTCCGCCGCGGCCTCGTTCACGAGCCGCTCGAACGCGGGCACGTCGAGACGACCGTCGCTCATGGGCATGTCGGCTCGGAGGCCCTTCTCCTCGAGAGCGGTGAACCCGCCCGCGGCCGTGATGATGCGGTCCGCGGCAGCGGCGTCGGCGGCCTCGTTCGCGGCGGTGATCTGCGCCTCCGCCTCCTCGGCACGCTTGATCGCGGCAGACTTCTCGGCCTCCGCGGCGGCCACCTTCTCGGCGGCCTCGGTGAGGCGCTTGTGCTCGGCCTCGTCGATCTGGATCTGAGCCATGACAGGCTCTCCCTTCTGGGTGGATTCCATTGCGACCCCGGCCGGGCTGGACGGGGGGTTCAGGGCGTCGTAGGTGACGCGGCGGGCGACCGGGATGGCGTCCCCGGTGAGGGTGATGCGACCGTCCGGGCCCACCTCGTAGGCCTGCCGGACCAGCTGACGGCCGGTGTCGGTGTGCTGGTCGTAGACGACCCAGTCGTCGGTCCAGTCGCGGGCCCACAGGTCGGGGCCGAGCGCGTCATCGATCCGCTGCTCGAGATCCCCGGCCACGAGTCCGCCCGGCAGGGTTTCCTGCACGGCGGACTCGAGGAGCTGCAGAACCCGGCCGCCCCGGCCCGCACGAGTCACGAAGTCCACGGACATCGCCTCGACCAGCTCGGCGATGATCGGGCGACCCTGCTCATCGGACTCCTCGACACGGGCCGAGGCGCGGATGGAGACGCCGATGTCGCCGTGCATCTGCGCGAGCACCTCCGACCACGGCGCGTACGTCTTCGCCTCGGCCACGAGAGCGGTCCCGTCCCAGTAGGCGTCCTGGGTGAGGACCCCCGCGAGGTCGCGGATGGATCGCTCCGGCCGGTCCTGCGCCTCGCTGGCGCTGGGATGATCGGCGAACATCTGCGTCCCGGCGGGAAAGACGCGTGCGCCGGCGGCGGCCTCGAGGACCTCCCGCGGGTACACGCCCGAGGAGCCGATGCCGGGGGTGATGATCTGAATCAGCATCCGGCCCGACCGGGGGGTCGCGGTGCCGAGGGCCTCGGTGATCGTCTGGGTGGTCATGCGCAGCCTCCTCGGACATCAGGGGACGGACCCGTGAGGGTGGGGCGGACGGACGCGTCGGGGAGGTCCATCTCGAGGTGGTCGCATCGGATAGTGAGGGTGAGCATCGGGTCGCCGGCCCCGTACCCGTCGGGGTTGATGGACCAGTCCTCGACGTACATCGCGAGGTCGCGGCCGTCGAGGAGGATCTGCACGCCGCCGTCGACGTTCCGGGAGATCTGGACGTTGGTAGGCGGGTTCTCGATCATCGGCGGTCCTTCCATCGGGTCCAGAGGACGTGCCAGGCGCGGTGTCGTTCGGCACGGGACGGCAGGAGCGTCGACGGGACGGCCCCGGCCTGGCAGGTTCGGCAGCGGACCATCACGCCTCCACCGCCTCGGACAGGACGGGCAGGGACTCGCCCGCCTGGTACACGAGGGGCAGGCGCTCGAGCAGTTCCTCGGTGGTGATACCCCAGGCGGCGACGCTCTCGGCCAGAGCCCGCAAGCACTCCTCGATCTCCGGGTCCATCACGCCTCCTTCGGTGGGGTCGACGGGACCATCGAGTCGCGCCATGAGCCGTTGGACTTCCGGGCCGCCCAGTCGCTGATCGAGTAGTCGCCGCGCTTCCACGCCTCGTACCCCGATGAGGTGAGGAGGCGGCGCTGCTCCTGCTCCGTCAGCCCCTCGAACCACGTCTCCGCATCGGGGAGCGCGGGGGGTGGTTCTTCGATGCCGGGGAACCCCAGCTCAGCCCACGTCTTCGTCTTCGGGATTCGCGCACACCGGCCGGAGTGGTGGTCGATTGGGCCTTCCTCGTCGATGGTGTGCTCGGTGCCGTGCATCGCGATGCAGGACCTGCACGTTTTCGAGTCGAGGTGCGCCCCCCACACCCAGCCGCCCAGGACCGCCTGGTTCCGGGCGTCCGCGGCCTTCTGTCCCTGCCGCATGGCATCCAGCATCTCCGTGCGGGAGATGTTGAGGGCGCGGGCGAGACCGCCGTTGAAGTCCTGGTGGACGTCGGCCATGATCTGGTCCGCGACCAGGCGGGGATTGTCGCCAACGGTGATCCCGCGGACGAGACGGCGGCGCATCGCCGCATCCGCGTCCGCGCTGATCGGCAGGTGTGCCGCGGTGATCTGCTCCGTGGATCGGGCGATCATCGCAGTGATCTGGCCCGCGTCCGCGCGAAGGGGCACTGCCCCATCGGGCAGCTGGGTGCCGATCATCGCGGTCTCCCCGTCGACGCCGAGGCGGACGATGTCGGCGACGGAGGCACGGATCGTCTCGTCTGACAAGTCCACAAGCTCGCCGAGGGACTGAGCGAGCGAGTCGAGAGCCCGATCAAGGCGACGCGGATCGATCGGGTCCGCCATGGAGACGTTCCCGGGCGCGACCTTCCCCAGCACCGCGGCCTCAAGCTCGGCCCGCGTGTCCTCCCATGCCCGCACCCACGCCGTGGTGAGGGTGCGGGTGTGGTCATCGAGGTGGGTATCGAGGATGGTCTGCATCGCGGTCTCGATGTCGATGACGCGCTGCGTGATCGTCACGACTCGCCCCGGATCAGGGACTCAGCCGCGGCCGCGTCACGGGGGAAGCGGGCGTACTGGCCGAGGGCCTGCGCGGGGTCCTCACCCCGGTTGAACGCCGAGACGAGCGCGTCGCCGGCCGTCTTGTAGGGGTCGCGCCAGTTGCCCTCGTCGTCGGTCAGCTCCTCGAGGATGTCGTCGATGTCGTCGACACCGAGCGCGGTGAGGAGCAGGCGGGCGATGACCTTCGGCGGCAGCTTTCCCGTCGAGTCGGCGTCCTTGATCGCGGCGACGGCCTGGTCCACGGTGGCTGTGGAGAGGTCGGGCCAGTCCACGAGGATGCTCGGGGTCGCGCCGCCGAGGATCGCACGGTCCGTGTTCGTCCACGGGTCCCGCTCGATCGTGCCCTGCAGCGGGCCCTGCGGGGCACGCACGGCGGCTTCGATCGCCGCCTCCGCGAGGTCACGGTAGACCGCGGTCCACACGTCGCGGCGCGCAGCCATCGCCAGGTACATCGGCTCGTCGAGCGTCTCCGCCGTCGCACGCGCACCCGTCACACCAGGGTCCGTGGACAGCATGGTCACGGGGACGTCGAGTCCGGCCGCGATCATCGCGAGGATCGGGCGGCCGGAGTCCGCGTCGATGGTCGCTCCCGTCTTCGGGATGGCCTCGAGCTTCTCCCCGGGCGCACTGACGTAGGTGGATCCGGCGCCTCCTTCGTTGCCGGGGGCCGTGTTCGCGGGGACGCGGGCGAGGGCCTGGCGTGCGCGCTTCGCCCGGTTGCCCTCGGCAGTGGCCTGCCACGCGAACTGCGACAGGGACCGCATGAGGCGGAGCCAGTCGTTCAGGAAGTCCCGGTAGCCGCGTGCATAAGGGGCGATCGCGTACGTGTCGCCGATGCCGTACTGCCAGCCGTCGAGGTCGTTGACCTTGACGTGCCGGATCGGCTGGTCCCACAGGACCGGGTTCCCCCGGATCGCCTTCGGGCGCAGCGACGGGGCGTACGTCAGCTCGGGGTGGAGGACCGTGATGGTCTCCGTGGCGGTGGAGAACGCCTCCGTGCGTCGCGTGTAGGTGCGCTCGAAGAACCACACCTTCATGCGGTCCTCAGGATCGGTGTGGATCGCGGTGATCTGCTCGAACGGGATGGTGCGGACCGTCATCGCGCCGGTGCGGGGGTTGGTGAAGCTGGCGAGGAACACGTTCCCGTCAGTGGACAGGGACCGCTCGAGGCGGGCGCGAGCCTCCGGGCCGGTGAGCGCCGCTTCGTTCTCTCGCGCCGTCCACCAGTCCAGGACGACCTTCGCGACATCCTGCGACGAGTCCTCGTCCGCGACGGACAGCTGCGGGCCACCGTTGCCATGCACGTAGCTGGTCCGCAGCGACAGTCCACGCCGCACCAGCGGATGCGCGACCGCGAGAGCCCGCCCCGACTTCGCCGCCTCCACCAGAGCCTCCCGGGTGGGACCCAGGTCGTCGTCGGAGCCGAGATGCGACCAGCCCCGGTCCTCACGGGCCAGGGACCGCAGCGACTCGACCTCCTCCGCGAGGAACTCCGTCATCGGATCGTGGGTGGTACGCGGGCCGAGGATCCTGGACAGGATGCCCATCAGGAGTACTCCTCTCGGTCAGTCGTCATCGGACAGGAGGAGCTCAATGCACGTCACGTCGTTGGTCTCGATCCGCAGCAGCGGCTCGCTCGCGCTGTCGGCGGGCCACAGGCACACGGCACCAAGCGCGATGACGGTCGGAGCGAGGCTCCACAGCCAGTCAGTGACGTCACACATGAGCCCTCCGGGATCAGTAGTCGCCGAGGTCCTCGACGTCATCGAGATCGAGAAGATCCTCGGCCGTGAGCAGGCCACCGTCACCGGCGAGGATCGGCTGCAGATACAACTGGTTGAGCGCCTGCGTGAGAGCGTCGACCGTGTCGTCGTGCTTCCCATTCGGGAAGTCATCAGCCTCCGTCGTGAGGTGCACGACCGAGGGGAGGAGCTGCGAGTCGGGGAGCTTCACGTTCCCGGCCGCGGTGAACGGCTGGATCGCGACGGCGCGGACGTACTTCCCGCCGTCGGGCTCGACGGGGACGATGCCCGGCACGGACTGGGACAGCGACGCGATGACCGCGGGGCCGTTGGCCTTGTCCTCGATGAACACAGCCCGGGCCTGCGGCCAGCGGGCGCGCATGTCCTTCACGGCCTGGATGGTGGCCGTGAAGTCCATGCGCCCACGGACCATGTCGAGCAGCCAGGCCTCATGACCGCGTCGCCCCCACACCTGCCCCACGACATAGTCGGATGAGGCGGTGTCCTTGAACGTCAGGTCCCACGACTGGATCACGGTGTCGAAGTCGTCGAGGAGACGACGCGACCCGTCAGGCTGCTCCACCCACGGGGGCAGGGTGTAGCGCGGCCAGTCCGCTGGGAAGATCCCACCAGACTCCGGCGACGGACGGCCCTGGAACAGGGACGCCCACGTGCGGGGCCCGGACTGGATCCGCTTCGCATCCCACTGGACGGTGGTGGTGCCGCGCGCGGATCGCATGTACTCGCCGGGGGCTCGTCCGAGAGGATCGGTCTCGCCCTTCACCGGGTCGTGGTCGGCCTGCGCGGGAATGTTGATGACCTGCCAGCGATGCCCGTCCTCCGCGGCCAGGAGCCGGCCAGCGAGATCGTCGTGGTGCCAGCGGGTCAGGATCAGGACGACGGGGGCGCCAGGTGCGAGGCGGGTCGACATGACATCTGTCCACCATGCCCATGTCCGCTCCCTGTAGGTCGGGGAGTCGGCCTGCTCGCGGTCCTTGATCGGGTCGTCGATGATCGCGAGGTCGACGGGGCGGCCGGTGAGGCCGCCGCCGATGCCGACGGAGAACACGCCGCCCTCATGGCCCTCGAGCTGCCACTCATGCTGAGCCGACAGGTCCGAGCGAATCTTGAGGCGGAGGAGGTCGGTGTGCTGGGTGATGTCGTCGCGGATCGTGCGGCCCCACCTGCGGGCGACGTCATGGGCGTACGAGGCGATGGCGACACGGAGGTCGGGCCGCTGGGTCAGCGCCCACAGCGGGAACCGCCGCGACGTCCGCTGGCTCTTGCCCTCCTGCGGGGGCATCGAGATGATGAGCCGACCATCGGGAGTATCGAGCAGGTCCACGAGGGCGGCGTCGATCATGTCGAGAGCCGGCGTCTGCACGGTCCGCGGGTCGAGGGCACGGGCCATGTCGCCGGGCGTATCCCAGCGGCGCGGTGCAGCTGCGGGCTCGAACATCCGCGCCGCGGCCTCCGCCCAATCCAGGGCGGACACGGGGATCAGCCCACGCTCGCCGCGAGCGCCCGGAGCTCCTCCGGCACGACCGTGCCCACCATCTCCGCCTGCCACTTCGACAGGTCCAGACGGTCCAGGATCCGGCGGATCACCTGAGCGACCAGCGCCCCCTGATCCTCAGCGAGCTTCACGCGCCGTTCCTCGACACCGGCCTTGAGCGCAGCCGCCGCATACCGGGCCAGGCGATCCTGCGCATCCGTCAGCATCGCGTACGCCACCGGACGGACCGCCTCATGAGTCTCCGTGTCCACAGGACCCTGCGGACCCACGCCCTTCTCAGCCTTCGTCTTCCCCCACGTCAGGGACGCCGGCTTCGTCTCAGCGATCGCAGCAACCTCGGCCCTCCAGTACCGGACCTCCCCGGCCGTCCACTGCACCAGCTCGAGCAGGGCCTGCGCCGGGTCGATGTCGACCGGCTCGGCGAACAGCCGCATCGCCTTCGCGGCCTTCCCCTCCGCGACACGACGCGCCGCCGCCGCACGCACCGCCGGGATCGACCCACCATGCACACGACACACCGTCGCACCCTTGATCGCCCACGCGCCACAGGGACTGCCATCCGTCTTGTGAGCAGTGCACTTCATGGATGGCACCCCCTCACGGATGGTTGATGGATGGTGGTGGTTGGGGCCCCGTATCCCCCAGGGTGTGGTCACTGGGGCCTCGGGGTTGTTGTGGGTGCCCGCTCTGCGCGCGGCGGGCTGGCGGCTTGTGGCCGGCCCCGGGGTGTGCGAGCAGGGGGTCTGGGGCTTCTTGTGGGCTTCGGCGCACCGGGGTCGCGGGCACGTCTGCCTATCCCCGGGGGCTGTCTGTGGTGGCACCATGCCGAGGGATCGCACCCCGCACCCCCGGCTTTGGAGACCAGGGTGCGCCTAGCGCGCATGGCGTGTGCCCGCCGTGCCTTGTCCAGGGGGCCGCGGGCTCTGTGCCGGTGCCGGGAGAACGTCGGCAGGCACAGGAAAAGCCCCGACCGTGATCGGGGCTTCGTGCGCGTAGGGCCCTTCGGGGACACTACGGCGATTCATTCACAACCTATCCGGCATGGGCCCGGCGCGCAAGTCCGTGCCGGAACGCGGTCACCGATGCGGCGTCGACGAAGCCGCGACGGCCCGAGGATCCGCGGGAACCCCACAGGTCACCGCGCTCGAGGAGCCGGCCGATGGTGCGGTCCGAGACGCCGAGGATGCGGGCGGCCTGGCCGATCGTGAAGTGACCCGCCCCGGCGGCGTAGGCGTGATCGGCGAGGGAAGCGAGGTGCCCGTCCTCGCAGCGGACGTACGCGACATGCTCGTGGTACACGTGCTGCTGGGCGCCGCACTCGCAGGGCTCCGGGACGCGGGTGCGGCGTGGGAGCATGCCGAGGATCCCGGTGGCGGTGCGATGCCGGTCCGCGAGGGTCGCGATGGTCTCCTCTCGACCCTCGTGGCCGATGATGTGCTCCGTGCGGGCCCGGGCGAAAGCTGCGGCCCCGGTGGCGTCGAGGCCGTCGGGCCATTCCCCGGTGGTGTCGGCGATGTCGAGGGCGAGGTCTCGGAGGATCGTCGCGATGTCGACGGCGAGGTCGTGCATCGTGAGATTCAGCGGTGCCGCCGGGGTGGTGGAGGTCTGGACCTTCGGGCCCGCGGCCTGGGTCTGGGCTCGGGCCATGCCTTGAAGGATGAACCAGGCGTCCTCGGCTTGGTCGATGATCCGGCGGGCGTGGTCGGTCATGCGGGGTCCTTTCGCTGGGCGAGCTCGCGGCGGATACCCGCGAGGATGCTCGAGGTCTTCGTGCGGCTGGTCCGGCGGTTCTCCGCGCACTGCCCGCACCGGTCCGCCCAGTGCCCGGGGTGGCTGGTGCACTCGTCGGCCGGGGGGATGCGGCGGCGGAGCCGGGGCCGGATCCAGCGGGAGAGGTCCGAGGGGCGGAGGTAGCCCCATCGACCGTCGGGGACGCCGTTGAGTCGGAAGTGCTGCCCCGCCGCTGTCAGCAGCTCGAGCGGCATGCCGGCGAGGACCTTGTGCCATTCGTTCAGCCGGTCGTCCAGGCGCCGCTGGGCGATGACCGTCTCCGCCTCCGACAGGCCCGCCGGGATGTCGGGGAACGGCTCGATCAGACGGGCCGTGACGAGACCGTCGAGGAAGCTGGTCACCCAATGGCGGGGCGCGGGCGTTCCCTGCCACTGGATCACGTGCTGGCTACCGTCCGGGGCGACGATGACCTCCGAGGGGGCCTCGGTGCGAGCGAGGGCAAGCTCCTGCGCAACTGTGGTGACGGACTGGATATCGGTCATGGGTTCTCTCCGAAGAGTCGTTGGTGGGCTTCGACGAGGGACCGCCCGGACGTGACGTCCCGGTTCGGGCGGGGTTGTTGTTGACGGGTGGGGCGCTGGGCCTGCTGGGAGAGCTGCTCGAACTGGGCGCGCAGCTTCGGCATCGACCGGATGTTCCCGACCCAGAACGGGTCTCCGAGTGCCCAGCGGGCGATGCGCTCGATCTCGGTGACGGTGCGGCTGTCGAGGTCGATGAGGCGGCGCGCCTCGTCGCGCCAGGCCTTCGTGATCGTGGGGCGGCGGCCGTTGGAGGCGGTCTGCTGGCAGAGGTCGGCGAGGAGCTCACAGACCTGCTCGACGTCGGGACGTGTCTCCGTAGGAGACACATGGGATCGGGGTCGGGATCGGGGCATCGTTTTGCCATCGGCTTTGCCATGCGATGCGTCATCCGTCGTGTCATGCGGTTTGCTATGCGATTTGCTATCCGGGTTGCTACCCCAGCGGGCGGCAGCACCCTTCTGGCCTGCACGTTTGCGCTTCTCCCGCTTCTCCCGCTCCTGCTCCGCGGAGGGCTGGAAGTCCGACCAGTCGTGGAAGCGGTACCCCTGCCCTTCGACGCGATCCCACAACCCCGCATCGACCAGCGCATCGGCATCGCATTCGTTTGCCATGGCATTTGCTATGGCACTTGGTATGAACCCGTCTGTGAGCTGGGACGATGACCAGGTTCCCGCTCGGATCCACAGGCCCATCGCGGCGTTTCCGGCGGCCAGAACCTTCGGATGGAAGGGCAGCTGGTCGTCGGCCTTGAACCATGCCAAGGGGTCCTCCTCAGTCGTCGTAGGTTGGTGCGTCGCCCCCGAGGAGCCACGCGAGATCAGCGAGGGTCATGTGGACCCATTGCCGGGCCGGGTCCGCGACACCGTGCCGCTTCGCGACGACCACCCCGATCGCGGCATCATCGTTACCGGCCTCGAGGTGGGCCTCACGGATCCACCGCGCGAGCTCGGTGCGGGTGGTGTTCTTCGCTTCGATGACGATCCGGCGGCCGCGGGCACGGATCCCGGCGATGTCGCCACGGTCCTTCGCTCCGGAGCGGGCACGCCGCTCGATCCGGTCGTCCTCGAGGACGGTGGCGAGGTAGGTGGCGATGGCGGTCTCGTGGCGGGTGCCAGCAGCGCGCGCGGATGCGTGGGTGCGGGACATGGGGCCTCCTGGGCATAGAGGAAGGGCCCCGCCGTTGCGGGGCCCTCGGGTGTCGGTGGTGGGCGGTACGGTGCCCGGATGGATGATCTTGATCGGCGGATTCTGGACGTCGAGGCGAGGACGTTCCGCTCGGTGGGGGTGAAGGAGCGGGTGATCCGCGAGCAGACGGGCCTGACGCCGACGGCGTACTTCGTGCGGCTGAACCGGCTGCTCGAGTCGAGGGAGGCGCTCGAGTACCGTCCCACGGTCGTGAACCGGCTCCGCGGGCTCCGCCAGCGCACGGAAGTGTGACCAACGGGGCCCGCTAGTCACACTTCCGCGCGTGCCGGCAACCGGCCTGTCATTCGGAGCGGAACGATGCCCGATCCAGTTCCGCCGCCTGCCAGCTCAGCTTGCACGCGGCGGTGAGTGCATGGAAGAGCTGCGAGGACTGGTTTGGCGCATCCTCCTCTCCCACGAGCATCATCGGCCAGTCGTACCCGTGGGCGAATCCACTCGACGTCTGCCATAGCCATTCCGCTGACTCATGCACGTTCAACGCGATTCTGTCCAGGAGTTCCACGTCGGCGCCATCTTCACGACGGAAGCTATCGAGTTGGAATTCCGCGAACTCCTTCGCCCCCTCAGATAGGAGCTTTCCAGTGCCTAGTTCCGCAGAGCCGATTCCGTTCAACTCTTTTGCCTTCGCGATTTCAGTGAGTCGTTCGACAGCCAACTCGCGTGCATCCGACATCTCTGGACCTTTGAAGTTCGCTACCCGGGAGGCTGCCTGCCGGTAGCTCTTGTACTCAAGCGTGACGAGAGTGCGGGCTCGCTCCTCCCTCACCGCCGGGTCCTTGGGGCCGAGCACATAGCTCGCTGTGTAGACACCGATCAGAAGCTGCCGGGCGAGGCCGCCGAGGACTGTCTCGTCGGCCGGGGAATCCTCAACTTCGACGAGGAATCCGGTAGCGGATGCTGCAGCCGCTGCTGTTGTGATGGCGGCCGCGATGGATGTTGCGGCAGTAATCGGTGAGTCTGGGTGAAGGGAATGAAGGTGCTCGAGCTCGGACCCCGCGGCGGGTTGGCGGAGCTCTCCGATCCTTGTAGTGACCTGTGTGCCGAGGGTGTACAGGGCCTGTCCTGCGGAGGTGTTCTCTGTCATGGTTCCATCCTGTGGTTAGTGGTTCATGTCTGGGGCTGGTTCGAAGGAATTAGGTCCGTGGGTGAGGTCAGGGAACCGGCTCCCAACTGGTCACGAGACGACGGGATGGGGTGTCGGCCATGGAGTGTGGGGCCACGTGAGCGACCGTCGCGTAGAGCTGCACGGGCCTGGTCGTCTCTTCCACCGCCTCAACAGGCACGAGCGCGGTCCACCCGGCCATGTCCGGGGCGATGCCCCCCGCGTCCCCAGCAGCCCAGTGCTGCCCCGTCTCGTCCCTCAGCAGGATCCGGGGCCAGCGTCCAGGCATGGTGGCGATCGTCCCGTCGGGGAGGGTGTCGGCCTGGGACTGGGACTCGATCAAGACCTCCCGGAACAGCCTCATCGGTCGTGGCCCATCTCGTCGATCGTCGCGTCCACGCGGCGCAGCGCGCGGGCGAGATTCCGGCCAGCCGCCGCCGCGTTCTGGGTCTTCGCGAGCTGCTGGCTGAACGAGTCGAGCTCCTCGTCCTGCTGCACCAGCCTCTCCTGAAGGTCGGCGACGAGCTCGTCCCGCGGGAACGCGGGATCGGGCCCCGCCTCGACGATGGCGACGCCGATCTCCGCCAGCCGCAGGATGGTCGGGGATCCTGCCCCGAGGATCATGTCGCCGAGGCGGTAGAGCGGACGGGCCAGCAGCCAGCGCCAGCCGTGGACGCGGGCCGGGTCGGGCAGGTCGCCGTCGTGCGCCTCGACCTGCTCGAGGATCTGCGTCGCGACGGTCGGTGCCTTCGCCCACTGCTCGGCCTCGATGACTCTGGTCTTGTCGAACCAGGCGGGGTAGATCGTACGGCGGGTCATGGGGTCTCCCAAGGGGTTTCGTAGGTGGTGACGGTCCGCCGCTCGATGTGCCGGCGGACCCAGGGGGCGTACTGAGTGGCGCGGACCTCCGCCGATTCCCGATCGGGAAATACCCCGCGGATGTCCTTGTAGAGAGGCGTGACGATCACCAGCCGCCACTCCTCCCGGACGGTGCGCTTCCCCTCCGGGGTGCCGAAGAGGTCCATCACGCGTCCTCCCAGTCGTCGCCTGCCTCGGGGCAGGCAGGGTCCCAGTGCGCGATCTGACCCCACCCGGGGATCCACGCGATCGTCTTGACGGGCATGGTCTTGCCGCACTCGGTGCAGGCGATGGGCGTCATGATGGGGAACAGCTGCGTCGGGAGGTGGTCGTCGGCGCTCACGGCTCCTCCTCCCCGTCCAGGGCGTCCCTGATCTGCTCGCACATGCAACCGGGGCATTCCTGGCCGTCGTGGAACTCGGCCTCGAAGTGGGCGACCATACCCCGCACGGCCTCGATGCGGCGGGCCAGGGCATCCCGCTCGGCTATGGCCTTGTCCGCGCGTCGGATCGGGGCCTGTTGTGCGGCGGTCAGCACGTCCCGTGCCCTACGCGCCCGGTCCCGCTCGGCCCGTGCGTCCCGCACCGCGTTGCGGGCGATCAGGAGCGACCTCTTCTCGCGGGTCACGGCCGCGTCCCGCTCGGCCCGTGCTTCCCGCACCGCGGCGATCAGGGCAGGAACGGCCGTGCGGGATACGGCGATGAAACGGGCGTCGTCCACCAGGAGGTGCCCCGCGATCCCGTCCCGGCCGTCGTCGGCGGAGACGCAGACTCCGTCGCTCGACAAGACTGTGTCCCAGGGGTCGCCAGATGCCCTGTCCGCGAGGACCTGCCAGGCGATCAGCTGCTCGTCGGTCACGTGCTCAGGCATCGGGGGCCTCCTGTCGGTAGGGGTTGTAGGGCTCTCCGCTCCTGCGCCAGTGGTACGCCTGGCCGTTCACCTCGGGGGTGGAACGTCTCCACGCCGACTCCGCGCCCTCGTCCCACGCCTCGGCGCGGACACGGGCCAGCCAACGGTCGAACTCCGCGCCGTAGTCGGTCGCTGGCTCTCCCATGTAGTGCTGTCGGAGCGTCTCTCGGCGGAGATTGCTCCCCGCGCAGTACGCGGCCCGAATCTGCTCATCGGTGGGCGTGTACTCAGCCATGGGTCTTCTCCTTCTCGATTCGTCGCTGGATCCGGTATGCGAGAGCCTGCTTCTCGATCCGGATCGGGTCATCGTGGTCGGCGTCGTCGGGGATCATCGCGAGCTCGACCGCCTGCAGGGCCTCGAGCGCCTCGCGTGCCCCGGCCTCCCGCTCCACCGCGAGGAGAGGCTCGACCACGGCGAGAACCGCGTCTGCGCCCTTCGCCGCCACCGGACACGGGTCTCCCGCATCCGTAGCCTCATCGTGCGTCTCGCAGTACATGTACGGCGGATGCGAGCATGTGACCATGGAGCTGTCGCACGTCATGCACATGCCCTGGTCCACGTGCCTCTCGCACATGGCCTCTGTCATCGTCCGCGCGATCTGCTCGCGCAGGGTGTCGGGGGTGGTCATCGGTTCGTCTCCTTCGATGTGAGGCCCCGAGCACATACGGGGCAATGGTCGGGGTCCTGCTTGGTGCGTCCTGTGCTCCACCCGTTGCGGCGCGCAGAGGCTTTCGCCTCGCGTACCGTGGTGGCGATGCCGTAGTCCCAGATTTCGCCGCACCCGTCGCAGGTGAGCGTCCAGAACCGGTACGCGCTCATCCCTGCCTCCTCACTGCCGCAGCGGCACGGAGAGCGGCGCGGGCGTCCATGCGGCACGCATCGCGGTACGCCTCGGTCGCGTCGTCCCATGCGAGGGCAGGCGAGATGCGCTCCCACAGCGCCCTTGCCGCCACCTCAACTTCCTCTTCGCTCGGCTCCTGCGCGGCCAGGTGGTCGCGAGTCGCGGCGGCACCGGCCATGTACGCCTCCGCGAGGCGGTCGGTCACGGTGCCGACGTTCATGCGCGGGGTGTGGGCGTATCGCTCGGCCTCTGCGCGGGCGGCGGCCTCGAAGGCGCTCATCGGGTCTGCTCCTTTCGTGCTGCGGCGCGCATTGCAGATGCCGCCTCCCTGAACTGGTGCTCTTGGGCCGCGTCGCGCGTCCCCGTGAATCCACACCGGCACTCGTGACGGTCGGCTGCCGGCACCCAGCGCGGGAGGTGGGTCTGGGTCGCCTCCCGCATCGCGTCCAGCTCTCCGTCCGTGATCTCCTCGGGGAACATCCGTGCGCGACCCCAGAGCGCGCCGTCCACGAACGCGGCGTTGACGGCCGGCCAGTCCTTCGGGCCAGCCTTGCGGGCGGCTTCCTCGAAATCGCTCATCGCCTACGCCCCGCGATC
Source organism: Brachybacterium hainanense (assembly GCF_042434575.1). NCBI lineage: Bacteria > Bacillati > Actinomycetota > Actinomycetes > Micrococcales > Dermabacteraceae > Brachybacterium > Brachybacterium hainanense. Next base: position 226,881 of record NZ_JBHLSV010000005.1, on the reverse strand, counting down.
ATCCCGATGGCGACACACAGCGCCCCGGCCAGCAGAAGAACCACGGTCTCCGTCATCCCTCGCCACCTCCCACGCGCACGCCCTCGGCCAGGCGCTCTGCGATGTGCCGGGACAGGAGGACGGGATCGTGCCTGAATCCGGCATCGCCGAGGTCGGTGAGGATCTCCTGGATCCGCTCGGCCTCGTCCATCCAGTCGGGACGGGGAGGCGGCGGGTCCAGGAGGCGACGCTCGATGCCCTGGGAGTCGTCTTCCGCGGGGATCGGGGAGCCCTCGCTCGCGCAGACGTAGATCCCGACCTTCTCAGCGTGCGTGATGTACACGCTCCCTGCCGGGATCATCCCGTCCTCGGGCACGTGCGCTGCCTCCCACGCCTGGTCCAGCAGGTCGCGGGGCGTGAGGTTGAGCCACGAGTCCAGGTCCGTGCGCACGCGGTCGAGCTCGTCCTGCAGGGTCTCGATCGTGCTCTCGTGCTGCTCGGCGATCGCCTGCCAGTCGGTGGCGTGAGCAGCGTCCGTGGCCTCGGCCGGGGCGGGCACAGGACCGACCGCGAGGGCGGCGCGGATTGCGCGGGCGAGGGACTCGCTGCCTTCCTCGACCGTCCAGCCGTCCATTCGCAGCGACGCCCGGGCCCGCTCAACAGCGGCGGGCACGGACGTCGCGGGCGAGAAGCCCTGCGGCAGCGGATGACGGAAACGGACGAGGACATGGCCGTCAGGCTGGGCGTGCAGCTCGAGCCTGCCCTCAGCGATGCGGATGGTCTTTCTGGTCATGGTGTTCTCCTTGCTGGTCATGGGGTGGTCAATCGGACTCGGGACGGTCGTCGACGCCGTAGTCGAAGCCGAGGTCATCGCAGCGGGGGCATCCTTCGCCCCCACAGACCCGGCACACAGGCTCCGGGGCCAGGACGCCGAGGTCGGCGTAGGTCGTGGTCTCAGGCAGGGTCATCGCTGGGCCTCCTTGAGGTGCTGGGTCAGGTCAGCTCGCATCGCTGACGGCCTCGTACGCTCGGGCGAGACCCAGCCGCACGAGCACACGAGCTGGTAGGTGACGGAGCCGGAGTCGTAGCGGCTGGTCCGCTGCCTGGCCTGGTGCTGAACGGTGGTCATGGGGTCCTCCTAGAGGGTGGCGAGATGGGACAGCAGGTCGAGCTGCTCAGGCGGATGGCGGCGCGCGGCCTTGCAGTCCGGGCAGCGCTTGTACGGGGTGTGCGGGTTCCGTGGGCCCGTGAGGACGTCGTAGTCGTCGCCGGCGTGGTCCCAGTGCGCATGAACGATCGGGTCATGCACCCGCCGCCCGGTCGCGGTGCGGAGACAGACCGCGCACTGGACCGTCGCCCGCCCCTCCGAGTACTCGACGATCCCGGACGTGCAGCCGGGAACGGTCGGGTATGCCTGGGTGTGGGAGACGACGGTGACGGTGCAGGTCTTCTCAGGGACGGGGATCGTGGACAGGTCCATCACGCCGTCCTCCCGTACCGGTCCGCGAGGGCTTCCCGCCGCCGGATCCCGGCGACACCCTCCGCCGCGCGCCGCCCGGCGGCGAGAGCCTCGCTCAGATGCTGGTGGCACACTCCCCACAGCCACGAGCGGCGACGGCACGCGAGGTGAGCACACGCCTGCGGGATCATCGGTCCTCCTCGGCGTAGCGGGCGAGGATCCTCTCCGCCCGATCCAGGGCGGCACGAGCATTCCGGAGCTGCGCAAGAGCCCCACCAGCACGCCCCCGGCCCACATCCCCTGCGGCATGGACGACCGCCTGGGTCACGATGCAGAGGTCCAGCTCCACGAGGTCGCCATCCTCGAGGAACGGGGCCCCGGTGGCGGCGCGGGTCGGGATTCCGGCGCTCATCGCCGCGCTCCACGATTCGTGGGACCAGGACGCGCCTCAGCCCAGCGCCTCAGCACCGTGAGCACCTCCCGGGTCAGGGGTTGGGGGTGCCCGGCACGACGACCGAACGGGGCAGGAGTGATAGCCATGAGTTCTCCTTCGATTGGTGGGTGGAGTGCCCCGGCGCGGGGACGATCCGCGCTACGCCATCCGGGGCTGCATGCGCTCGGCATGCGAAAGGCCCCCGCGAATGCGGAGGCCTCAGTGGTGCGGTACTGCTGGTGGGTCAGGCGGCGCGTGCGGCCTTCCGAGCCCGGTAGCGACGCTGGACGTCAAGGGTGCAGGGGCGGCACTTCCACTTCCCGCCCCAGTGGACGAGCTCGGAGTCGGGGTGCCCGTTGATGCACTGGCCGAGGGGCCAGTCCCGACCGGAGGTGCGGCGCGCGTTCTCGAAGTTCTCCAACATGCGGAGGTGCTCGATGTTGACGCACCGTCGCTGCTTGCACAGGTGGTCGATGGTCATGCCCTCGGGAATCTGCCCGTGGGCATAGGTCCATGCGGCTCGGTGCGCGGTCGACCCGTACCTGCGTCCGTCGGTGTGCCACCCGACCTGCGCGTAGCCGTGAGAGGCGACGGAGTAGGTGCTGATGTGGCATCCGTGCTCATCAACGATGAAGCGGGTGGCCGCTCGTGCAGCCACCCGCTCCGGGATGATGATCCGCTCTCTCGGGCGGTGTGCGCTCCTCATTAGAAGGGAGGCGGGGTGTCGTCGTACCCGCCCTGCTGGTCCGTCCAGCCCGCATGCTGACCCTGCTGGGGCTGACCCTGGCCGTACCCCTGCTGCTGGGGCGCGCGCTGCCCTCCCTGACGACGGTCGACCTTCTGAGGCCGCGCCGTCGCGTAGCGCAGCGAGGGACCGACCTCCTCGACATCGAGCTCGATGGAGGTGCGCTGGTTCCCCTCGCGGTCCTGGTAGGAACGCTGCTTGAGACGACCCTGGACGATCACGCGAGCCCCCTTCTCAAGGGACTCCGCGACGTTCTCGGCCGCGTCGCGCCAGATCGAGCAGCGCAGAAACAGAGCCTCGCCGTCCTTCCACTCGTTGGCCTGACGGTCGAACGTGCGGGGAGTGGACGCGAGCGTGAAGTTGGCGACCGCCATGCCCGACTGGGTCCACCTGAGTTCTGGATCAGCCACGAGGTTCCCCACGATGGTGATCACGGTGTCGTTAGCCACGGATGTACTTCCTCCCGGTCTGAATGGGTCCGCCAGCGTTGGGCCAGCGAAGGCCGCGGACGATCATCGAGACCGCCCCGTCTGTGAGACCGAACTGGTCGGCCAAATCCTGCTGTCGCGCCCCGGCGGCGCGGCGCTCACGGATGAGCACCACGTCCGAGACGGTGAGTGCGCTGCCGTTTCGCGCCCTCCCCCGCTCGTGCATGTCGCGGACGTTCCCTGCGCGGGTGTCGAAGCGGAGGTGCAGGGGGTTGCAGCACGGAGGGTTGTCGCAGGAGTGGCAGGTCTCGAGGTCGTCGAGGCGGCGCTCTCCTGTGGTGAAAGACAGCGCCAGCTCGTGCGCGCCGGCCTTCCGTCCGTGGAAGACGAACACGCCGTAGCCGTTCCGGTCGGTGTCGCCCCGCCAGGGCCAGCACTCCGATTCCGAGCGGACGTCGACGAGACGCCAGAACCGAGACACGGACACGGCATCGGTGTATTGGGGGTCTGGGCTCTGGGCCGTGCATCGGCGCTTGCCGATCACGGTGATGACGGTGTCTCCGGCCATGGTCAGTTCCCCTTTCGGTGAGCGCGGCGCGCGATGCGAGCGGCCTTGTTCCTCCGGTGACGACGCGCGAGGACCTCGCGCGGGACCGTGCCCGCGTAGATGGGCTTGGCCTGCAGGGCCATCAGGATCGCCAGCTGGTATTCGGACATGGGCTTCATGCGGTTTCCTTGATTGGTTGGGTGGCGGTCTTCCCGCCGTGGTTGTCGAGGAGCACCCATCCCGACCGGGTCAGGACGGGTGCCTCCTCCGTCGTGAGGATCCCGAGACGCGGGACCATGCGACCGAGGGCATAGGCCGCGGCCGGGTTCGCGTGGATCTCCCCGTGATGCCCGCGAACACCGTCCCCGCACACGAGGAGCAGGTTCGACAGGCGATGCGGGTTCTTCCCGCCGCGGCCTTGCCGGTGGTGCACCGACTCTCCCGTGCGGCCGCAGATGACGCAGAGGCCGCCGTCTCGGATCCACACGGCCTCCCGAGCTTGCGCGTACGCGCGATCGCGGGTCATGCCGGCTGGCCTGTCGCCTCGGCAGCGAACTGCGACCTGCGCGCCGCGCCGACGCTGCGCCCGATCTCGAGGCGATCCCGCAGAACACGGATCCGCTCCTTCGAAGCGCGCAACACCTGGTCGGCAATCTCGGCGGCCAGCCGTGTCGCCTCGACCTCGAGGACCGCCGCCTGCTCCCGGTCCTTGATCGGGCCCTTCCCGCCCAAGTACGCGGACGCGTACGCCTTCCGGTGAGCGGACCACGCATCCACGGCGGCACGGTCGAGCTTCGCGATGCCCTTCGACAGTGCGTCGAGCTCCCGGCCGATGCGTTGAAGCTCGGCGACGACGTCCTCCTGATCGGGCATCATCCGGTCGGCTCCTCTGGGCGAGGGTCAGGCACCACCGGGATCGGACGGGCGGCGACCCACCAGTGCATGAGCAGCGCCCCCGGCGACGCCTCGAGCTGGTCGAGGTACCTGGGCGGGAACTTCCTCCGCAGGTCACGCCACGGTTTCACCCATGTGTCGTCTACGACCCGGAATCTGCGCGCCGTCCGGTCGATCGTGAGGAAGTGCATCGTCAGCCCGAGCGCGTTCCGGTCCGGGATCTCCATGTCGGTGAACCACGAGAGCGGCGAGATCATGCCGACGTCGCGGCCAGGGAGCACCAGCCCGGAGGCGGCGATCTTCTCCGCTGCCTCCGGATGCGTGTAGTGGTAGAGGGTCATGCGGCCACCTGCTCGGTCATCGCGGCGATCAGGTCACGCACCGCCTGGTCATCGGTCGTCTCCTTGAGGGAGTCGCCGCCCGTCATCTCCGCGAACCTCTGGACTGCCGCGGCCATGAGATCGCGGTCGCCGCGCAGGGCGATCCGCAGCTCGTCCCGAGCACGGTCGGCCGGGGACTGGTCGGTCGCCGACTCCGCACCCCGCACCATGCGATGCACGGCCGGGGCGGTCTGCTGCTCACCCAGGCCCAGGCGGCGCCACAGCCCGTCGAGCGTGAAGCCCGGCATGTCCGTGGGCCTGTCGATCTGCCACACCATCGAGCGGAGCCCGTCGATGCGGGCCTTCCCCCGCTCCGGCATGAGGATCACGCCGTCGACCTCGTAGGGGAGGTTCTTCTCCGTCTGGATCTTGAGGTCCTTGTCGCGGGTGGGCTGGCCGCGGTCGTCCATCGCCGTGACCACGTCGAGGCGTGCGGTCATGAGGACGGGGCCTTGGTGCTGCTGGATCGTGGTGACGACCGCGGCGTGCCGCTCCTTCGCCCTGTTCCACAGGTCCATGTCGATCTTCGCCTCGTCCGGGTTGCGGCGGTTCTTCTCGCGAGCCCGGATCGTGGCGAGGGCCTGGGCCTCGTCCTTGAGCAGGTCCCACAGGCGCGTCATCGAGTCGACGACGAGCAGGGACTCGCCCTGGGCGTTGATCGCCGCGAGGGCCTGGCCGATACCGCGCCAGGACCCGTCGTGCTCCACAATCTCGAATGACGCATTCGGGATGGCGCCGTACATGTCGGGGTCAGGCTCCCCGATGCCGAGCCAGTACGTGCGCGGGACCAGCTCGGACGCGGACGCCTCCGCGCACGCGTACGTCTTCCCGGCCTTCGACGCCCCGGCGAGCAGCAGGGTCGGCCACGGCGGCCGCCCCGTCGGCTTCCTCGTCCTCAGATTCATGCCGCCTCCTTCGTGATGTCCTCGATCAGCCCGGCCACACCGAGCTCCGTGATGAACGCGTCCATCACGCCCTTGCCGTCGAGCGACTTCGTGGCCGTCCAGCGCAGTGACTGGTACACGGACCCGTGCCCCTCCTCGACACCGGGGATCACCTCGCCGTCCTCCGTGACCGGGGTGCCGTCGATGTAGTCCGCGACCAGGGCCGGGAGCGTGGACCGCTTCGCCTGCTCCGTCAGCCGAGGCGCGGTCTCGACCATGTCCGGGCGGTGCTCGAGCGCCCACGCGATCAGCTCCGACTCGGACACGATCACCGGCTTCGACTTTCCGCCCGAGAGAGAGAGGGTCGCGACCTTCTCGCCCTCGACATCGACGGCCCACTGCCGGCCACCGGACTGCTCGGTGTCGGCGAGCAGCGCCTCGAGGTGGCGTTCCTTCACCCAGGCCATGCCCTCCTTGACGACGGCCTCGATGCGCTTGAGCGCGGCGTACTGCAGGTTCAGGGATCGCAGGTTCATGGGGTTCTCCTTCGTGGTCGGCGACGCTCAGCGTCGATACGACCCGGCACGGACAGGGCCGGGTCTCGGTAATCCAGGTGGTCAGGGAGACGGCGGGATGCGCGGATCCGCTCCTGCCGTGCCAGCTCCAGCTGCTCGACCGGGTCACTGGTGCGCGCCTCGATCGCGTCCCACAGGGCACGGATCGTGTCGTCGGTCATCGGGGCCTCCGGATCATCCGGGCCTGCTCGACCAGCAGCACCGCACCGAGCCGTGCACCAGCCACGAGCACACCGACGAGCGCGAGGCGGACGACGCCGTCCGCGAGAGCGAGGGCGATCATGCGGCACGCCCCCTTGCCCGGGACCGGGACGAGCGGGTGAGCACCGGCTCCGGCTGCTGCCCGAACGATCGGACGGAAGAGACGGGGATCAGCCACGACGAGCCCCGGGACGGCTTCACCGCACCCGGGAAAAGCCCGGCGCGGCAGTAGTTCCGGATCGTCTGCGCCGAGAGCCCGAACTCGGCCGCGACCTCGGTGGGGGAGAGGAACCGGCGGACAGTCGTGTCACGCATCGTCGTCCTCCTCCTCGGGGCCGTAGATGACCCACTCCGCGATGGTCTCGGCGCGGTCACGGGCGAGCGGGAGGATGGAGAGGATCACGCGCCACCGCTCATCGGCCTCGGGATCCTTGAGCGGGACGCTGATCCCGTCACGGCGGGGCGGCATGACGTTCGGGGTGGGGGGCTGGGCCATGGGGTGCCTCCTGGGCATGTGAAAAGCCCCGGCCAGGACGGCACGGGGCTCGCGGGGGTGATGCGGGTCAGGACCGGGCGGAGATCTCTCGCGCCACAGCCAGAGCGGCCGAGGTGTTCCCGGCGAGGACGAGGTCGGCGAGGGCGTCCCCGAGGCGCGCCCGGCGCTCGGCCGCACGATGCCCGGCCGTGGGCCGCTGCGTCCCGAAGGTGACTGGGGCGGACCGCTCGATGCGGAATGGGACCCCTGAGTCCTTGCCGTGCGCGACGGCCGAAGAGCGAGAGAGGTAGCCGCCTCGGCGTCCACCGAGGTTGTCTCCCGGCTCGATGACGGTCACCTCCCCAATCGACGTGTCGAAGATCTCGACCGTCTCGGTCGCGACGGGGCGGTACAGGTACGTGGTCATGCGGCGTTCTCCTTCACGGGCAGAGCGATCGTGCCGTGCTCGGCGGCGTAGTCGTAGATGCGCTTCCAGGCGTAGTCCTGGCCTCGCGGGGTGAGCTTCCCCGTCGCGTAGTTCCGGCCCTCCTCCGTGGTGCCCTTCTCCGTCACGGAGTAGCCGTGCTTCTCGCCGTGTGCGGTGGCCTGGCCGCTGTCGCGACGGGCGCCGACGATGAACAGACCCAGCTTCCGACCGAGGAAGTCGTAGACCTGCGCGAACTTCGCGTCGATGGCCAGCTGCTCGCGGAGCATCTTGCAGACCTCGCGGGCGAACTCCTGCCGACCGATGTCCCGGGCACTGGCGGAGTAGGTGATCGCGTGAGCGGCGAGGGGCTTCGCGGCCTCGAGCTGCCGCTGCTGATCCTCGACGGTCTTCGTGAGGTGTCCGACGACCTCGAGGGTCATCTCCTCGATCGTCTTCGGGCGGGCAGTCACCTCGGCCTCGCGGGTGCGGATCGCGAAGTACGACTGCGCGGCGGCGACCTCGGGCTTGCGCGGGTCGCCGTTCATCGCGACGAGGTACGCGGCGTACCGGGAGAGGTGGAAGTCCTCGCGGGGGCGACCTCCGGACTTCTCGGTGACGCCACCGAAAAGGGTCTCGGGGTCGAGACCCTGGTTCTGCGCGGTGAGCTTGGCGCGGTCGATCGCCGCGGTGAAGTTCCGCCATTCCGCGCCGTAGCCGAGGAGCGGCATCAGGTCGCGGGCAGACCAGTACCCGGTGCCGTCCGCGCGGGTCTGGCGAATATGGTCGAAGGGTGAGCCGGTGGTCGAAGAGATCGCCGTGATGGTCATGCCGCCGCCTCCGCTCGGACGAGACCGAGGGACTCGAGCGGGCGCCGCCCAGACACGTGCCTCGTCGGCTCCGTGCGCGGCATGACGGCCTCGGCCGCGGTGGGATCCGCGGTCATCCCGAGGATGCGGAGCGCCGCGTACCAGCCGAGATCGCGGCGCTGCACGAGCCGCTTCATCTTCCCGGCGAGGTAGTGGGCGTAGGACGGGAGCATCGTCGGGTCGTCAGCTAGGAGCTGTGCGGTGACCTCGTGGCGCTTCATGGTGCGGATGGATCGGGTTTCGGGCATGGCTGTTCCTTGGGTGTCTGCGCTCGGCACATAGGCCAGAGACGGGGGTACTGCGGGAGCGATCGGGTCAGGCGACGCTGCGTGTGACTGCCACACGCAGCGGTTCGAGCACGAAGAGATCGCCGGCAGGGAGGTCGAGGGCGTCGGCAATGGCGTTCGCAGTCTCCGGGTTGAACGACCTGCGCGTGCCGTTGAGGACGTTGCCGACAGTGCCCTTACTGAGCTTCGAAGCCCTAGCGAGGTCCGCCTTCGTCATCCTCCGGAACCTCATCGCCATCCTGATCGCGGAGACGTTCGGTCGGGCAGTGAGGGTGCGGCGGGTCTCGTCGTAGGTCATGTGCGCCTCCTTCCTAGTTGGTGCGGCTTGTGACAGCCACAGTACGCACTTGCACGCGTCAGTGCAAGCCCTCCGGGGACCTTTCTTAGGCCAAGGCCCTGACCAGGAATTACATCCATGTGCTTTGTGCACGCGCAGTGCACACGTATCCTTGCGGAGAACTGCCCCTGACCTCGAAGGTTGCCCTCATGAGCGGACTGAGCGATCTCCTGCAGCGCCTCAACACCGAGGGCTGGTCGTCTCGCCGCATCGAGAGGGAGGCAGAGCGTCATGGATACCGGCTCTCCAACGCGACGGTGGCCCGATACCTACGGGGGGCGCACCCGCCGATGCCCGCGACAGAGACACTGCAAGCCTTCGCGGACGTCTTCCGAGTCGACGTCAACCGTCTCGCGGCGGCGGCCGGTCAGCCGAGCATCGGAGAGCCGTTCGATCTCGGCCCAGAGTCAGCACGGCTCACCGGACCGCAGCGCGAGGCTGTCCGTCACGTCGTCCGGGTCATGCTGGACCAGAACGAGGCTCTCGACACTGGCGTGGAGGATCGCGCTCAGCCAGATGGCGCAACCCGACGTTCCGATCTCCGTCTCGCGGCCTACCGTGGGACCAGCAAGCTCGAAGCGATGGACGCCGCCGCAGACCGCGCCGGCGAGGAATCCCAGGACCCAGAGGACTACCGATGAGACCCATGCGCGCGGCCGCACTCGCCGCTGCACTTGTCGCCCTTGCCGCCTGCAGCGCCGAGCAGCCTGCAGACACCGCGCCAACGAAGGCAGCATCCACGGCAACGACCGCGGCGGGCTCCCCCGCCAGCACGGTCGCGTCCGAACACGGCACTGGCCACCCGACGAGCGGCGACTTCGCCTCCGATCTAGCCGACATCGGCATTGAGGTGGACGACGTCGAGAGCTACCGGGCGTACCTCCGAGAGAACCTGTGCGACAGCAGCACCGACGAGGACGCGCGTGGGCCGGACCGATTCGAGTTTCAGGTAGGTCGCGCCGGCGCCGACAACCCGGAGGAGGGCCGGTCTCCCGACGTCGTCCGGCTAGTGGTCGCCTACGACTGCCCGGAGCGCACAGAGCTCGCCGAGCGGTATCTCAGCGAGGGGGGATCATGAGCCAGGCGGAGCCGGACGGACCCGAGGTGGAGATGACCGCCGTGCCGGGCATCATCTCCCGGCGGTCCATGACGGGGGCGCTCGCGCGGTTCGAGATCATGCTCGACCCCCGCCTCACCGAGAACAAGGACGACGAGGACGACGAGTAGGCATGTCCGGGCCCGCCCGTAGGGTCCGGGCATGCACATCTTCCACCCATGGCGCGAGCTGGGACGCCGCATGCCCCACATCACCGTGAAGTTCACCGACGAACTCACTCCGCCCCTGCTCGGCGAGACCGACGGCCACAGCGAGATCAAGATCAGGAAGCGGCTGCTGCAGATCGACCGCCGCTGCACCATCCTCCACGAGATGATCCACATCGAGCACGGCCACGACGGTCACGTCGAAGGCTCCGCAGAGCGGGCCGTGGAGGTGGAGACCGCGACCCTGCTCCTGCCGCTGGACTTCCTGGTCTGGGGGCTCCGGTGGACCTTGGATCCGGAGGAGCTCGCGGAGGAGCTGTGGGTGCGCCGGGACGTCCTCGACACGCGGCTTGAGTCCCTCACCGACATCGAGGTTCATGCCGTCAGGGAGGCCGTGTCGGATGCGCATGGGCGAGAGGCCACACGCCTGGTCACGATCCGATCACCCGAGCATGACGCTCCAGGATGTGGGTGAGACGCTGGGGGAAAGACTACGCAGAGGGGACCATGATGATGAAGACGTTGCGGCTGCTCGCCGCACCCGCACTGCTCGCGGTCGGCCTGACAGGGTGCATCACCCTGGATCTTGGGCCACAAGAAAGTCCGGCGACGGAGGTAGCGCCAACGAGCGAGCCCGCTACAACTGCCGAGCCGAAGCCTTCCGCAGAGGAGGTGACCGCCGAGGCGCCGAAGCCGACGGCGGCACGGACGACGGCGAGCAAGGATGAGAACCACACCGTGGGACCTCGCGACGCACTCCGTACGGTCATCGAGATGTGTGGCATACCGGAGGACGAGCTCAAGGATGACGGGATGACGATCATCCTCGACAACCCCGGGACGGAGCCAGACTCCGGCCACTGGAATCCCGAGGACTCGGGGTGCGTCCTGAACACGCTCCAGATCCCTGCCTCTGTGCAGGAGCGCATATCCTCCACGACCGCGCGGGATGGGCGTCAGGACGCGACAGTCGGGTACATCACCTACTCGTGGACATTCTCCCCGGGCGAGGGCCTGGACATCATGATCATGGTCTCCGAGACGGAGTCCTGAGCGCATGACGAAGCGCCCCCAGCCACACGGCTGGGGGCGCAGATCTTTCAGATGAGCATGGCCTCCATGTCGTCGAGGCCGGCGGCCTGCGCCTCGGGGGTCAGGAACGCGTACAGCTTCACGGTCGTGGAGATGTCGTCGTGGCCCATCCGCTCGGAGACCACATGGATGGGGACGCCAGCGGCGAGCATCACGCTGGCGAAGTAATGCCGGAGATCGTGGATCCTGGGACGGGGGTCGGTGACGCCCGCAGCCTCGCACGCGCGCACCCACTTCCGCTGATGGAAGTTCGAGTGCGCGATCGCCCCGCCCTCCCGATTCGGGAAGACCAAGGCGCCCGGGGCGCCACGGTCGGGGAGCGTGTCCACGAGCTTCTGTGGGATCGAGAACTTCCTCCGCGACCGTTTCGACTTCGGGAGGCCCTCGACTCGCCACGCGCCTTTCTGGCCGCGCTTCCACGCCCGCCGGACCACCATCTGCGGGGGAGTGCCGGGCGTGATATCGCGCCACTGCAGCGCCGTCGCCTCGCCCCAGCGGATCCCGGTGGATCCGAGGACCTGCACGAGCGCCTGGTAGTCCGGGTCCATCGCCTGATGGATCGCCTCGTACTGTTCGCGGGTGAGGACCAGGGGATCAGCCAGCTCGATCTCCGGGAGCTCGATCCCACGGGCGGGGTTCGACCGCGCCCACCCTCGCGTGACGGCGTGCCCGAGCAGGGTGCTCAGGAGGCCGTGCTCATTCTTGATCGTCTTCGGCGCGATCCGGTCCCCGGTCTCCTCGGAGATCGTGCCGGCGCGGGCGGAGACCCACGCCTCCACGTCGTCGTCGACGATCAGGTCCACGGGGATCCCGCCGAGGGCCTCAGCGAGCCCGGAGCGCGTGAGGATCCGCCGGTACTCATCGACCGTCCCGGGCGTGAGCTTGCGGTGCCGGGCGGCGTAGTCCTCGAGCACCTCGGCGAGGGTGTGCCCGTCGGATCCGTCCTCGAGGCGGGCGAGCTGGCGGCGCGCGGCTGGGCCTCCGAGCCGGTCGACCATGGTCGCGAATCGGTCGGCGGCCTCGTGCGTGTCGAAGGTCGCGCTCGTGGGGGTGGGGTTGCCGGGGTCGCGGTAGGCGACGCGCCATGCGGTGGTGCCGTCCTTGCGGGCGCGGCGCGAGATGGATGCCATGAGAGTCCTCCTGTAGCTGTAGTCCGGACCGTAGTCCGCAGGTCAGACAGACAAGCAAAAACGCCCTGTCACCAGGGCGTTTCTTGGGGTGATCGACGGGATTTGAACCCGCGACCGCCTGGACCACAACCAGGAGCTCTACCAACTGAGCTACGACCACCATGTGCCGGAGGATCTCCCGCAACGAGAGACCAATATACCGCCTCGCCTGGGCAGGTCCCAGCCGGAACGGGGGCCGCGGGATGTGAATCACGTTGCATCGGGCCCGCGTGCGCGCAGGACCGCCGGGCATCGGCGCGGCCGGGTGGGCTGGCGGCTTGTCGGCCGTGTCGTCGCCCCGCCCTGACGGCATGGGGTGCAAGCGGTCAGGCTCTTCCCTGGGGCAGGATCGTCGTGTCGACAGGACACTCTTTCCCTGGGGTGACGAATGCGCGAGATGCGTCCTGATGGGACAGCAGATCCAGAGTGACTCCCTGGTCCCGCCCGGACGGACTCGTCGGCGGCGGGGCGTGCGGTGCCGAGGCCAGGAGACGGGCGCCCGGTCCCATCATTGGCGCATCGCCTGCCGCCCCGGCACCGTCATCCCTGTTCGGTGCGGCGATCGATGCCGAGGGTGGCCACGAGGTCCTCGTGGAGCTGGAACCAGACGCGATGGCACGAGTCGACATCGGAACCGTCGACCCAGCGCGGATCCCCGGAGCGAGCCTTCCCGAGCGCCGCGAGGTAGCGCAGGTCGTAGCCCGTGAAGCGGGTCAGCACACCGGAGAGCCGTGCGTTCACGGGCCGCAGCTCCGCGCCGATCCGGGCGAGATCGTCGAGCGTCCGTGCATCTCGCACGGCGTCGCCGTGGTCGTTCGGGGCGAGGGGGTCCTCGCCCGTGCCGATCGTCTGCCAGGCGCTCACGGCGCGCAGGAGCCGGGCGTTCAGCGGGAGGAAAGCGCGGTGGGCCGCCCGGATCGTCCCCTCCGGGTCCGCCTCCTCGCGCTCGAGGGCGAGCTGCCGCTCGTTCTCGATCCGGCCCCGGTCCGTGAGCGACCATCCCTCCAGGCCGACGAACCCCGTATGGCGGAGCAAGCCCTGCTGCTGAGCCTCGCTCAGCAGGCGGGCCGTCTGCTCCGGGGCGGTCCCCGCGGTCGCGGTGATGGCGGGGACGTCCGCGAAGCCGAGGCGTCTCACGGCATGGAGGACCAGCAGCTCGGGCGCCGAGGTCCGGGTCATCGCCGCCCCTCCTGACGTGCGTTCAGCCGGCCCGCGTGCTGCTGGCACGCCTGCGGCGAGCGGAATCCCATGGCCTCGGCGATCTGCGCCCAGGTCAGGCCTGCGGCGCGCGCGGTGAAGAGGAGCCCGGCCTCGACGCCGTCGACCTCGGCCCGTGCGGCCGGCATCAGCGCCAGGGCCGCGAGCAGGTCCTCCGGGGCGAGCTCGGCAGATCGCCACAGGGCGAACTGCGTGAGATCGACCGCGGAGGGAGGCACCGGGGCCGGGCGCCAGGGTCGCGGGGCGAGGTCCTCCGCCCCCTGGGTCATGAGCCGTTCCTGTGCCGCATGCTCACGGTGCGCCTGGGCGTGGGCGGTGCCGGGCGGCGGCCCGGTGGGGTCGGGATGTGCGGGATCGCGGGCTGGGTCCATCGCTCCATCGTCCGGCTATCAATGCTACGTTGTCAACAGAGTATTGATGTGTGGTTCGTGAGCGGACCGATGAGGAAGCAGGTGACGTGATGCTGGTACCTCTGTCGCAGGCGACCCGGGATCGGTGCGGAGGGAAGGCGGCCGGGCTCGCCGTGCTCCATCGCGCCGGCCTGCCCGTCCCCGATGCCGTTGTCGTCCCCGGGGACGTCCCGCTGAACGCCCCTGCCGCGGGCGCGGAGGCGCTTCGCGCGGCGATCGCCCGGATTCTCACGGACTGGGGTGACCCTGCGGTCGCCGTCCGGTCCTCGGCCGCGACCGAGGACGCCGCGGACACCTCCGCCGCCGGCCAGTACGAGAGCGTTCTGGGCGTCCGCGGCGCCGATGCCGTGGTGGCAGCCGTCGTCCGCTGCCGGGACTCGGCGGGTGCGCCACACACGGCCTGGTACCGGAGCCGGATCGGCGGCAGCGCCTCCCGGACTGAGCCGGTGATGGCCGTGCTCGTGCAGCGGATGGTCGCGGCCGATGCCGCCGGGGTGCTGTTCACGCCCGCTGTGACGGACGGCCCCACGCGGATCGAGGCCGGCTGGGGCTTGGGCTCCGCTGTCGTCGACGGCTCCGTGACACCCGACTCGTACGAGGTCACCGCGGAGGGGCACGTCCGCTGCGAGAGCGGGAGACCGCATCTGCGCGTCGACCTCGATGCGCGACACGGCGGCACGCACCGACGCCCGGTCCCCGCAGGGATGCAGGCTGCACGGGTGCTCGAGGACCGCGCCGCCGTGGAGCTCGCCCGCCTGGGCACCCGCATCGCAGCGCTCCGTGAGGCGCCGCAGGACGTGGAGTGGGCGATCGCGGACGGCACGGCATGGATCCTGCAGTCCCGCCCGATCACCGCCGACCTGCCGTCCCTCCGCGGAGCCGCGGGCCCGCCATCGCCCCGGACGCTGATGGGCCTGCCTGGCTCCCACGGGACCGTGACCGCCTCGGCGCGGATCCTGCACGGACCGGAGGACTTCGGTGCGCTCCGCCGCGGCGAGATCATCGTCTGCCCCGGAACGGATCCCGCGTGGACGCCGCTGTTCTCCCTCGCCGGCGGGATCGTCGCCGAGAGCGGGGGCGCCCTCTCCCACTCCGCGATCGTCGCCCGGGAGCACGGGATCCCTGCCGTGCTGGGCGTCGAGGGCGCCGCAGGCCGGATCCGCACCGGCGACCGGATCACCGTGGACGGCACCGGCGGCACCGTCGCCCTCGCAGCCCCTGACCTCGCCTGAGGAGACCTCTCCATGGCCACCCGCCACCTCTACATCGCACGCCACGGTGAGGCCGATGCCTTCGGCGCGCTCACCGAGCGTGGAGCCGAGCAGGCCCGGCTGCTGGGGCGCCGGCTCGCGCATCTGCCGCTGGACGCCGTCTGGCACTCGCCGCTGCCGCGCGCCGCGGACAGCGCACGACAGCTGAACATCCTCCTGTCCGGCGCCGCCCCGGTCGCCCCGGCCCCCGAGCTCGTCGACCACGTGCCCCATGTCCCCTCCGCCGCCGAGCTCCCGCCCTCGTGGGTGCCGTTCTTCGACGGCTACGACGAGAGGGAGGCGGCTGCCGGTCAGGCGGTGGCCCGCCGACTGGTCGCGCGCTTCGCCGCACCGTCGCCGGGCCCCGCGGACATGCACGAGGTCCTCATCACCCACGACTACCCGATCGCCTGGCTGATCCGCGACGCCCTGGGAGCCCCGCCGGTGCGCTGGCTGGGGCTGCACAGCGCCAATGCGGCTCTGACCGTGATCGAGCACCGCGCCGATGACCTGCCCAGCATCCGCATGGTCAACGACATGAGCCACCTGCCGGAGCCGCTGCGATGGACCGGATTCCCCGCTGGCCTGCACGTCTGAGCCCCCGGAGCGCGGACCGGCGGCGCGACCTGCGTGTCCGGTCAGGCTCGCTCCCGGCCTGACCTTCCCCGGTGGCCTGTCCGACACCGCTGATCTGACTCGAGTCAGGCGACGTATCGGCAGCGTTCCGGAATCGAGCGACGTGTTGATGTCGTTCTGGGATCCGGCGAAGTGTTCGTGTCGTTCAGATCGGGGTGGAGCGGTGCCGATTCCTCGCCGGTCTTGCTCTGTTCCAGGATGGCGTCGCCGTGGACGCGGCCGTCGTCTCGGAGGGGGCGGGTCGGCCCGCGAGGATCGGCCGGGGCGGTCGGCTGGGTCTGCCGGGGATGGGTCTGCGAGGGCCGGGCCGGGGGAGAGCGATCAGGCGAGGAGCCCCGCGGCGAGGTTCGAGAGCGCGTGGACCGCCGCGCCGGGCAGGAGCGTCCCGGTGCGCTCGCGCAGCCAGCCCAGCAGCCAGCCGACGGCGAACTGGACCGGGAGGATCGGCAGCATCCGCGGATCCACGGCCAGCAGCGGCAGGTGCGGCACCAGGAACAGCAGGGACTGCACGGCGTTCCCCCGGGCGAAGCCCAGGCGCCGCACGAGCACCCCGCCGAGCAGGCCGCGGAACAGGATCTCCTCGCCGGCGGCACGCAGCACGACCCCGGCCACGGCCCCGGCAGAGGTCAGCTGAGCGATCTGGACGCCCGGCAGGCTCAGCACGTCGCGAGGGATCAGCACGATCGCCAGCCATCCCGCGAGCAGCAGCGGCACGGCCAGGAGGAGCGCCCAGCCGTAGTCGGCCGGCGATCCGATCGTCATCCCTGCCCGGCGCGCCGCCTCCCGGACCGTGTGCTCCCGCCGACGGGTCAGCACGAGCAGATAGAGGAGCGTCGGGAAGCTGAACAGGATGAACTCGCCCATCGCCGGACGCTATCGGGACAGCATCCGCCCGCGCATCGGACCAAGGTCGCCCGTTGCTCGGAGCGGCCTCCGCCGTTCGGATCCGGTGTGTGGCGTGCGCCGGACCCGGCGGATCGCCGCGGACGGGGTGGTCTGCACGCCGGAAGGCCCTGCACCGGATACGCTTCCCTGCCGACATCGCGCCTGATCCCGGCCGGCCGCTACAGTCGACCGCAGGCCCGGGAGACCCGGCCGCCACCAGCAGCCGAGCACCAGGGAGGGGCGCCGATGCAGGCCGTGGTCGCCCAGCGCCCCGGCACCTTCGCAGAGGTGCTCGCGCTGCAGCACGTGCCTGAACCGGACGCGCTCGCCGACGGCGAGGTCGTGGTGCGGATGAACGTGAGCACCGTCAACCATTCCGACGCCGTGACGGTGTCCGGCACCTACGGCTCCCGCACCGTCTTCCCCTTCGTCCCCGGCTTCGAGGGCGTCGGGGTGATCGAGCGCATCGGCCCGGGGGTCCCGCGGTCCGCGCTCGGGATGCGGGTGCTGCCGATCGGCTCCGCCGGGACCTGGCAGGAGCTCATGCGCACCGAGCATTCCTGGTGCATCCCCGTCCCGGAGGACATCGCCGATACGCTGGCCTGCTTCGCCTACATCAACCCCCTGACGGCCCTGCTCCTCGTCGAGCGCTCCGGCACCGCACCGGGCTCCGCCGTGGCGATCACCGCGGCGACCTCCGCGATCGCCGGTCATCTCGCGGAGCTGCTCGCCCTCGCAGGGATCCGGCCCATCGGCCTGGTCCGCGGCAGCCCCGGATCGCTGGTCGCCGCCCCGGGCCTGTGGAGCACCGTGATCGACACGAGCGCCCCCGGCTGGGAGCGCCGGCTGCGCGAGGCCGCCCCGGGAGGGCTCGCGGCCGTCCTGGACTGCGTGGGCGGACGGCTCGGCGGCCGGCTCTGGGAGGAACTGCGCCCCGGTGGAATGCTGCTCCACTACGGGCTCCTGTCCGGGCGGCCGCTGCCCGCGGAGTGCTTCTCGGGCCGGGGAGGCCGGCGCACGCAGCTGGTCCGGCTGCGCGATCAGGTCCATGCCCTCCCGCGGGCGGAGCTGCCGGGGCTGTTCGTCCCCGTGTTCGCGCACCTGCGCGAGGGGCGCCTGCGCACCCGCATCGGACGGGAGGTCCCGCTCGCGCAGCTGCCGCAGGCGCTCGCAGAGCCCTTGCCGGCTCGCGGCAAGATCCTGATCCGCTACCCGCGCTGACCGGGCGCGACCTCCGGGGTTCCCTCGTCGTCCCCGCCGCCCGCCGCCGCCTCCTCACCGATCGCCGGCCTCGCCGCCGCGATCGAGGCGATGTGCCGCCACAGGATCCCGAGGGTGAGCGCGGAGCCGGCGAAGGCGAACCACCACGGCGCGGTGAGCCCCCAGGTCTGCGCGATCATGCCGCCCAGGCCCTGGCCGATCACGAGCCCGCCGAAGACGCCCACCATGTTGACCGAGCCGACCCGGCCCTGCAGCCCGTGCGGGACCAGGCGCTGACGGACTGTCGTGGAGATCGTGCCCCACACGAAGGCGTAGGCGCCGAAGCCGACCATGATCACGAGCGCGACCGTGCCGCTCGTGGCGAGCGCGAAGGCCAGGTGCATGAGCACCTCGAGGCTCAGGCACACCTTCATCAGCGTCGCGAAGGAGAAGGCCCGCTCGAGCCGCCCGAAGAACAGCGTGGCCCCCAGCCCGCCGATCGCGGAGGCCGTGGTGAGCGCGCCGTAGCCGACCGCGCCCATGCCCAGGTGCTCGGTCGCGTACAGCACGAGGACTCCCCAGGGGGCGGCCCAGGTGACGTTGAACAGCAGGATGATGGCGATCAGCGTGCGCACCGGCGGGTTGCTCCAGACCCAGCGCAGCCCCTCGGCGATGTCGCGTCGCACCGGCTGCGCCGCGCCCTCGCGCGGCGGCACGGGCTGCCGGGCGATGCGGGAGATGAGCACCAGCGCGAGGCTCACGGCGAGGACCTGGGCGAGGAACGGCCAGAAGGTCCCGGTCGCGAACAGGAACGCGCCCAGCGGCGGTCCGGCGAGCTGATTGGCGACGAGGAAGCCGGCCTGCAGGCGGGTGTTGCCGATCCCGAGGTCCGCCGGCTCCACCATCATCGGCAGCAGCGTGCCGCTGGTGGTGTCCGCGAAGACCTCCGCCGTGCCGTACAGGAACGAGACCGCCAGCACGATGCCGATGTTCGCGGTCCCCGTCACCAGGAAGACCACGAGCGCGAGCACGATGATCGCCCGGATCCCGTGCGCGAGCATCACCAGCATCCGTCGCTCGACCCGGTCCGCGATCGCCCCCGCGTGCAGTCCGAACAGCAGCCAGGGCAGGAACTGCAGCATCGCACCGGAGGCGACGAGGACGGGGGAGGAGGTCATCGAGGCGATCAGCAGCGGCGAGGCCGCCAGCGCGATGCCGTCGCCGATGTTGCTGGTCCAGGCCGCGGTCATGAGCCACCGGAAGTCCCGTCCCAGCCGGCGCGGTGCGATGAGCTCTCCCAGTCCGGTCACCCGGTCGATCCTAGGCGGTCCCATGGCGCAGCCCGCCGTCGTCGAGGGCGATCCGGTCGGTGATCTCCAGCCGGTCCAGGAAGGCGTCGTCATGGCTGATGACGATCATGCCTCCGCGGTAGCCGGACAGGGCGTCGACGAGCTCGTCGACGCTGTCGAGGTCGAGGCTGTTGGTCGGCTCGTCGAGCACGATCAGCTGATGCGGCGGGTCCGCCAGCAGCAGGCGCGCGATCGCGACGCGGAACCGCTCCCCGCCGGACAGATCGCCGATCCGTCGCTCGATGCTCTGCCCGCGGAACAGGAAGCGGGCGAGCCGGGAGCGCAGCTCGCCATCGGGCAGCGAGGGGGCGGCCTCTCGCACCGTCTGCAGGACCGTCGCGTCCTCGGCGAGATGGTCCAGACGCTGGGGAAGGATCCCGATCCGCTCGGTGAACGGCCGCGCCCAGGCGCGCAGATCGACCGGTGACTGCGCCTGCAGCAGGCTCTGCACGAGCCGGGTCTTGCCGATGCCGTTGGGCCCGGTCAGCGCGATCCGCACGGGGCCCTGGACCACCATCTCGGTGCCCCGGGCATCATGCAGCGCCGCCAGGCGCCGTCCGGCCGGGACCGCCGGGTCCGGGAGGTCGATGCTGATCGTGGCGGTGCGGCGGATTCTCGCCTCGGAGGCGGTGACGGCCTCCTTCGCCGCGTCCACGGAGGCGTCGTGCCTCCCGCGGAGCTTGCCCGCGGAGACCTGCGCCTCCTGCTTGCGGTTGTTCATGATGATCTTCGGCTTGCGCTTGTTCTCGAAGTCGGTGCGGGCGTAGCGCTGGCGCCGGGCGAGCTTCGTCTGGGCCTCGATGCGCTGGCGCTGCTCGGTGCGCAGCTGCTGCTGGGCCGCGCGCAGCGCCTGCTCCGCGGCGGCCTGCTCGGTGGCGAGGTGATCCTGGTAGGCGTCGAAGGGGCCGCCGAACACGGTCAGCTCCCCGGCGTGCAGCTCCGCGGTGGCATCCATCGCCTTCAGGAGGGCCACGTCGTGGCTGACGACGAGGAGGGTGCCCCGCCATGCCGCGACCGCCTCGTGCAGGAGGCAGCGGGCGCGGCGGTCGAGGTTGTTCGTCGGTTCGTCCAGGAGCACCACGTCGTTCCGGGCCAGCTGCAGGCCGGCGAGCGCCGCCAGCACCGTCTCGCCGCCGGAGAGCGCGCCGACGGGCCGGTCCAGGCCGATGCCGGGCAGGCCGATCCGATCCAGGGCCGCGAGACCGCGCGCCTCCACGTCCCAGTCCTCGGCGAGCTCGGTGTAGCGGGCGGGGTCGGCATCCCCTGCCTCGATCGCGCGCAGGGCGGCGAGGCGCTCGTGGACGCCCAGCAGCTCGGCGACGCTCGCCCCGGTGCGCAGGGTGAGCTGCTGGGGCAGATGCCCGACGGAGCCGGTCACGCTCACCGAGCCGGAGGTCGGTCGGAGGTCGCCGCGGATCAGCCGCAGCAGAGTGGTCTTTCCGGTGCCGTTGGCGCCGATCAGGCCGGTGCGACCGGTGCCGATCGTCGCGGAGAGATCGGTGAGGGCAGGGCTGCCGTCGGGCCAGCTGAAGGACAGGCCGGTCAGGGTGACGGCGCTCTGGGTGAGGTGGGCCATGGGGGCTCCTGAGCTGTCGGAGAGAGCGCTGACAGCGGGAGCCCGGGAGGGCGGTCGACCGGTCAGCGCGCGGTGGGCGCGGACGAGCGGTCGTCGATGAGCATGATGGTGCGTCCTCCGGCTCGGATGGCGGGTTCGCTCCGACGCTACCGGGCGCCTGCGGGTCCCGCCAGTTGTTTTCCCGTGCGTCTCAGGGCACCAGCACCATCCGCGTGCCGGAGGGGGTGGGAGCCGTCCAGGCCACGGCCCCCTGTGCGAGCGGTCGGCTGATCGTGTCGATCTGCAGATCTCCGCGCGCCAGGAGGTCGAACAGAGCCGGCAGGATCTCGGTCGGCACCCGCGCGAGGGTCGCGGCGGGGACGCTTCCGCCGCCCTGGCCCACCAGCTCGAGCCCGGTGCTGCGCAGCACCGCGGCGGGCAGCCGCAGCTGCGGTCCCGCGCTCTCGCCGATCTGCACGTACCGCGTCCGATGGGCCGGGGCTCCCAGATCGTCCCCGCCGAGCGCCTGCAGCACCTGTTCGGCGGGAGGCCCCCACAGGAGGTCGAGGACCACGTCGATCGGGCGCTCGGCGTGGAGGGCTGCGACGTCCGTCCGCAGCTGGGCGGGGTCCTCGCCGATCCGGACCGTCGCGTCCGCTCCCTGTCCGGCCAGGCGGTGCAGGCGCTCGCGGCTGCGTCCGGCCGCGATGACCCGGCCTGCCCGGAAGCGACGGCGTGCGAGCTGCACGGCGAGGGAGCCGGTGACCCCGGTCGCGCCGAGGACGAGCACGGTCGCGCCGGGGCGGACCCGGGCGGAGTGCTCGAGCGCGAGCCAGGCGGACACGCCTGCGTTGGGCAGCGCCGCGGCCGCGGCGTCCTCGACCGTGGCGGGCAGGGGGAGCAGCTGGGCGGGATCGACGGTGATCTGCTCGGCGAACGCACCCTCGGGCGGCTGCACCCCGGTGAAGGCGCGGGTGCCGTCCGGCAGCTCGACCACCGCGTCGGTGCCGAGACGGGCGGGAAGGTCCAGGCGGGAGGAGGCGTAGTGGGTGCCGGCTGCGAGCATCCTGTCGACGTTCTTGACCGCGGCGGCGCGGACCTGCGCGAGCACCCGTCCGGGCGCGGGCTGCGGATCCGGCATCCGGCGGCAGACGGGCGGGGTGCCGAGCTGGTCGACGATCAGGGCGCGCATGGATGCCTCCTCGATGGTTTCCATCGAAACCATAGAGGTGGTGCACGGCGGCTGCAAGGCCCGAGGGGCACAATGGCGGCTGTGGAGACGAGATCGGGCCGCATCGCGGCCGTCATCGAGCTGCTGGGGCGGACAGCGGCGCATCTGGCGGCGCATGACGATCAGGAGCAGGCGCATCTGCGAGACGCGTGCTCCGTCCCGGCACAGGAGGCGCTGGCGAGCATGAGCGTGGAGATGCTCCACCTGCTCGAGGCGATCGCGGTCGCCGCGGAGGGCGGCTCTGCGCCGAACGTCGTCCGCCTCGCCGAGGCGACCGGGATGCCCAAGGGCACCGTGTCCAAGCGCCTGCAGCGGATGGTCGCCGCCGGCGTGGTGGCGCGGGGGATGCGGCCGGGCAGCCGCAAGGAGGTTCGGCTGTACCTGACCGAGGTGGGGGAGGAGATCCGTGCCGCGCACCGGAGCCTGCACGAGGAGATGGGCCATGTGCTCGAGGAGTTCCTCGCCCGGTACGCCGAGGAGGAGATCGAGGTGCTGCGGCGCATGCTCGAGGACCTGCTGCGCATGCCCCGGCACGGTCTGCGCTTCCGGCCCGATCTCCTGGATCCTCCGTCCGCCCCGCGCTGAGCCCGGGCGGAGCCGTCGGCATCTCGACGCCGCGGCCGCGGTCCTCGGGGCGGTCCGGACGTGCCGCTCCCGCCCCGGTGCCTGGCGCCCAGATTTGGTATCCCATATAGTTCCTCCCGTGGGTGCCCGTGCTGCTGCCGGGCCGGTGCGCGAGGGCGCGCAGCGCGACCCCGACCACGGGAGGAGCACGATGATCGAGGACAGTCACGAGCCGACACGGGCCGCGATCGCCGTCGAAGCGCACCGGATCACGCCGGAGCGGCCCGGGGACATGTCGGGGCTGCGCACCCTCATCGCCGAGGGTCGGCTGCGCCCCGACGACGTCGTCGCCGTCACCGGCAAGATCGAGGGGGACTTCCCCGGGCAGGGCCGAGGGCCGAGCACCGAGCAGGCCGTCCGGGACGCCCTCGCCGTGGAGGGCGGTCGCACACTCGCGCAGATCGCCCGGATCCCGATGGCGTTCACCGCCTCCGGCATCGGGATGCTCAGCCCGCACGCGGTCCTGTGGACCCGCCGCCCCGCCGCGCCTGCGGCTCCCGGCGAGACCCGGCTCGCCCTGGGCCTGGCCCGCTCGCCGGTGCTGCAGCCCGCATGGATCGGGACATCCCGCCAGATCGAGGCCACTGCGGAGGCCGTGCGCGCCGCCGCTGCGGACGGCGGCATGGATCCCGCCGAGGTCGAGTACGTCGTGGCGAAGGCCTTCTACCCGACGGAGGACGACCTCGCGGCGGCCCGAGACGCCGGCCACGAGATCCCGGAGCTCTCCCCGGGACGGATGTTCGAGCTGGGCAGCGGCAGCGCGGGACTGGGCGTCGCCGTCGCCCTGGACGGTCTGCCCATGCCCCGCGGCGAGGATGTCGGAGTGCGCCGGGACCTGTTCTCCTCGAAGGTCGCCGCCTCCGCGAACCCCTGGCCGCTGCACGTCCAGGAGGGGCCGAGGACCCGGGTCCTCGCCTTCGGCAACATCCCCGGGGCAGGCGGGAAGCTGCGCGTGGGCCATGCGGAGATCCGCGATCATCTCGATGTCGACGCCTTACGTCGCGCCCTGGTCCGCGCCGGCCTGGACGTGGGCGGCGCGCCGCTGACACCCGCGCAGCGTGAGAGAGTCCTGGCCGTCTACGTGAAGTACGGCCTCAGCACCGACGGCCGCCTCCGCGGTCGCCGCCAGGTCACCGAGAACCCCGCCCACGTCAACGAGCTGAAGGCCGCGCTCGCCGGCATGTACGCCGGGTATCTGCAGGACACGCTGCTGTGGATCTCGGCCTCCGCCGTGCACCAGGGCCCTCCCGGCGGCGGCACCATCGCCGCGATCGTCGACGTCTCCTGACCGCCCGCCCACCCGAAAGGCACCCTCACCCGTGATCACCCGCATCCGCGCGGCCTACGTCATCGGATACGCCGACGGCGACCACCAGATCCTCCCCGACGCCGAGCTCGTCCACGAGGACGACCGGATCCTCTTCGTGGGCCGCGACTACGCCGGGCACGTCGACGTCGAGGTCGACGCGGGCAGCGCGATCCTCGCGCCCGGTTTCGTGGACCTCAACGCGCTCGCCGACATCGACCACGCGCTGTTCGACTCCTGGCAGGACCTCGACCTGGTGCGCGGGCTCTCCTGGTCCGAGGCGTACCTGCGTGACCACGGTCCCGTCTTCACACGGGAGGAGGAGACGTTCCGGCGCCGCTTCGCGATCTCGCAGCTGCTGCGCAACGGGATCACGACGATGATGCCGATCGCCGCGGAGACCTACAAGGTCTGGTGCGAGGACTACCAGGACATGGCGGACACGGCCGGCGTCGTCGCCGAGGCGGGGATCCGCGCCTACCTGGGCCCCAGCTACCGCACCGCCGTCCCGTACACCGATGGGAGGGCCTCGCACCACCACGTGGACGAGGCCAAGGGCCTGGACGGCCTCGCGCAGGCGGTCCGCTTCATCGAGGACTTCGACGGCGCGCAGGGAGGCATGATCCGCGGCGCGCTGCTGCCGGCGCGCATCGAGACCCAGACGGAGCAGACGCTGCGCCTGACCCGCCGCCACGCCGATGAGCTGGGCGTCCCGGTACGCCTGCACGCCACCCAGGGCCTGTACGAGATGGAGCAGATCTTCCGCCGCACCGGCATGCGGTCCCTGCCCTACCTCGACTCCCTGGGCTTCCTCGCGGAGAAGACCTTCATCCCGCATGCCTGGACCGTCCCGGGCCATCCTCTGATGCCGGAGAAATACGGCACGGGCGAGGACATCGCCCTCATGGCGGCTTCCGGCGCGAGCGTGCTGTGGTGCCCGATCCCCGCAGGCCACTACGCCCACACCCTGCACACCTACGACAGCTATCGCGCCCAGGGCGTACGGATCGTGCTGGGCACGGACTCCGCCCCGCCGAACATGATCAAGGCGATGGACATGGCCATGATCATGATGAAGACGGCGACGGGCGACCGCACCGCGGCGGCCCCCGCGGACCTGTTCCGCTCGGCCACTCTGGACCCGGCCGAGGCGCTGGGGCGTGAGGATCTGGGGCGTCTGTCCCCGGGCGCGCAGGCGGACTACATCGTCGTGGATCTCACGGCCGGGCACATCGGCCCGCACCTGGATCCGATCCGCACCCTGGTCATGAACAGCGATGGGCGCGACATCACGCGGGTCGTCGTCGCCGGACGCACCGTCGTCGAGGACCGCCGGCTCCTGACGATCGACGAGGACGGGCTGCTCGAGCCGGCGCAGCGCTTCCTGGAGAAGTATGTCGCCTCCCACACCCGCTCGGACCACGCCCGGCGCACCGTCGCCCAGCTCCAGCCGCCCAGCTTCCCGATCGGCTGACCGGGGCCGCCGCCCGGCTCCACCGGGGCGGCGGCGTGCTCACAGCAGCTCGGCGCGCAGCTGCTCGGGCGTCTTCGGCGACAGCAGGCCGGGGGCCACGTCGAAGGGGGTCTTGGCGCCGTGGTCCCCGGCGGCGTCCAGCCGGACCGCCGCTCGGGCGTAGGCGACCAGCACGCTCGCGGTGAACTCCGGGTTCGAGTCCTCCTGCAGGCGGTACTCGATGGTCTGCCGGGTGCCGGGAGAGGACTCGCCCGAGCGGATCACGAAGCCGCCGTGCGGCATGCCCCGATGGTCGCGGGCGAGCTCCTCGGCGTCGAGGAACGTGACCGTCGTGTCGTAGGGCTCGAAATAGTGGGGCATCGTCACGATCGCCTCGCGCACGGCGTCGGCGTCGGCCCCCTCCTCGAGGACCACGAAGCACTCGCGCGTGTGCTTCTCCCGGGTGCTCAGCTGCGGGCGCTCCCCGGCGCGCACCCGGTCGACGGCCTCCTCCGACGGGACCGTGTACTGCACGGCGGCGGCGACTCCGTCGATCCGGCGCAGCGCATCGGAATGCCCCTGGGACAGACCGCGGCCCCAGAAGGTGTACGTCGAGCCGGAGGCGAGGATCGCCTCCCCGAACAGTCGGTTGATCGAGAACAGCCCGGGGTCCCACCCGGTCGAGATGATCGCCGTGGTCCCCGCGGCGCGCGCGGCGGCGTCCACCCGGGCGAAGTGCTCGGGGACGCGGACGTGGGTGTCGAAGCTGTCGACGACCGTGAAGCGTCCGGCGAGCTGCGGGGTCTGCTCGGCGAGATCGGACTTCGACCCGCCGCACAGGACCAGCACGTCGATCTCGCCCGGCATGGTCTCGAGATCCGTGATCGCGCGCACCGCGGTGCCCGGCCGCAGGGTCTGCACGGCAGCCGGATCGCGTCGGGTGAACACGCCCACCAGCTCCATGTCCTCCTGCAGCGCGAGCGCCGTCTCGACGCCGCGTCCCAGGTTCCCGTACCCGACGATGCCCACCCGGATCCGTGCCATGTCGTGTGCCCTCCGTGCCTGGATGCCGCCTCGCGCCCGCGAGGCCGAACGTCGATCGTATCCCGCAGAGGGCGCTGTCAGCAGGGTGATCTAGGGTCGGGCCATGCCATCCTCCATGACGTCCGCTCCGGTGCTGGGGCGGCGCAGCCTGCCGTTCCTCGGTCTCGCCCTCGCCCTGGTGGGCTGCACGGACCCGGGTCCTGCGGCCGATGCCGGAGCCGAGGGATCGCCCGCCGAGGACCTGCTGCGCGAGGCCGGGCTGGAGGGCATGGACGCGGCCGCGATCATCGACCGGCTCGATGCCCAGGCCCCGGCGGAGCGTCCGGCCGAGCTGCTCGCCTCCGTCCGCACGGACGTGCTGCTGCTGTCCGATGCGCAGGGCCGTGAGGCGAGCCTGCCGCTGCCGGAGGACCGGGTCTACATCTCCGTCGCCCCGTACCGGGAGGGCACCCACGACTGCTTCTTCCACAGCCTCACCACCTGCCTCGGGGAGCTGCCCGACGAGCCGATGCAGGTGAGCGTGCGGGGAGCTGACGGGGCGAGCCTGATCGACGAGGAGCGGACCACCTTCGCGAACGGCTTCCTGGGCCTGTGGCTGCCGCGCGGCATCGAGGCGACGCTGAGCCTCGTCCACGCGGGCGGCGGTGCGCGCACCGAGCTGTCCACCCGCTCTCCCGAGGATCCGACCTGCCTGACGGGGCTGCAGCTGCGCTGATCCTCCCCGGCGGGTCGTTCTTCGCGAGTGGCCTCCCAAGCGGCATCGGTCAGCCGACGCCGCCGCGCATGCGCATCCTCGTGGGAGCGGGCGCCGGATCCGGCAGGCGCAGCGGACCGGAGCCCGGGCAGAGCGTGCCCAGCAGGCGGCCCCCGCGGGCGCCGGTCGCGGAGGGGACCGAGCCGGGGATCCCGTGCCAGGTGAGGTATCCCAGCAGCGCCATGAGCACGGCCTCCTTCTCATCGGCGCCGATCCCCAGCGCATCGCTGAGCCGCACCTGCGTGCCCGGGAGGCCGCGGGCGATGCCGGCCATGATCACGGCGTTGCGGGCGCCTCCTCCGGAGACGAACAGCTCCGCGAGCTCCTCGGGCGCGAGCGCGTCGACGATGGTGCGCACGGTCAGCTCCGTCAGCGTCGCCACCAGGTCGGCATCCTCGACCTCCCGTCCCCGCCGGGAGAGCGCCGCCGCCACGTACTCGGCGTGGAAGAGCTCCTTGCCGGTGCTCTTGGGGGCCGGCTGCCGGTAGAACGGCTCCTCGAGAAGCTGATCCAGCAGCTCCCGATCGACCGTGCCGGTCGCGGCGATCTCCCCGCCCTCGTCGTAGCCGGACGGATGCAGGCCGCGGCCGGAGACCACCGCGTCCAGCAGCGCCCCGGCAGGGCCGATGTCGAAGGCCCGGACCGGGTCCGCGGGTCCCGGCCCCACCAGCGTGACGTTGGAGATCCCGCCCATGTTCAGCGCCCCGACCCGCCCCCGGCCCGCGAGCAGCAGGGCGTCGAGCCTCGAGGCGAGAGGCGCACCCTGCCCGCCGGCGGTGATGTCCCGGATGCGCACGTCGGACAGAACCGGGGACCCGGTGCGCTCGGCGATCCACGCCGCCTGCCCGATCTGCAGGGTCCCGCGGACCTGGGCCCCGTCCAGCCAATGGAACACGGTCTGGCCGTGCGAGACGATCAGGTCGACCGGACCGGCGGCCGCGATCTGCGCGGCCGCGGCATCCGCGAACGCCTGCCCGATCTCCGTGTCCAGCCGCGCGAGATCCGCGAGCGTGGTCGCCGCGGGAGGGAGCGCCGCGACCAGACGCGCCCGCAGCGCAGGTGGGTAGGGAGTCGTGTCCCGGTGGACGGTGCGGGCTGCGAGGCCCTCGCCCTCCGCGTCGATGTCGACGACTGCGCCGTCGATGCCGTCGTGCGACGTACCCGAGATGAGCCCGAGGATCCTCATCCTGCACCTCCTGTGCGTGTCCTCGCCCAGGATCGCATGCGCGGGAGCATCGGCCGCCGCTCGGCGGGATTGCGCGGGCCTTCGTGGGGGCGGACACTGTCGGCATGATCGTCGCCTTCTCCGTCCAGCCCACGGGCGCGCCCTCCGACCCGACCATCGTCCGCCGGCTCGCGGACGGGGCAGATGCCGCGAGCGTGCACGATGCCGTCGCCGCTGCCGTGCGCGTCGTCCGCGACTCCGGCCTGCCGACCCGGACCAGCTCGATGTTCACCGAGGTCGAAGGGGACTGGGAGGAGGTCATGGACGTGGTCCGGCGCGCGACCCAGGAGGCGGGCCGCTACGGGTCCCGGGTCTCCCTCGTGCTCAAGGCGGACATCCGCCCCGGCCACGAGGGCGAGCTCGAGGGAAAGGTGGCACGGCTCGAGCAGGCCCTGGGCGAGCGGGACGGCTGAGGGCCCCGGCGGAGCCGATGCCGCAGCGCCGGGCCGAACCGCCCCGGCTCGCCGACATCACGAGTCCGGGGCGGGATACGCAGGGCATCCGCTGCGCAGCATCCTCCAGACCGGCGGGGCGGTCGGCGGGATCGTCTCGTCCAGGACGGTGAACCCGTGCCGCTCGTAGAAGCGGACGTTGCGGGCGTCCGAGGTCTCCAGCGCGATCTCGCGCGCGCCCGCACGAGCGGCCTCCTCCAGGGCGTGGTCCAGCAGTGCGGAGCCGATGCCGCGTCCCTGCGCCTCGGGGCGAACCCCCAGGGTCTCCAGCGTCCAGGCGGACGGTGCGGTGGTCGCCGGCGCATCGGCCCCGGAGAGCAGGCGGTCGATCCGGTTCCCGTGCAGGGCGACGATGCGCGCGAGCACCTCCTCGTCGGGATCCGGGGTCCCCGGGGGAAGCAGGGCGGCCACGCCGCCGGAGGCCTCGAGGACGACAATTCCATGGCGATGCGCGTGGCGCAGGTACAGGAGCTGGAGCTCGCGCAGCCGCTCGGGATACTCGTCCTGCGGGATCACGTGCCGGGTCCACGGGTAGTCGTGGAAGGCGGCCGCGAGGACGCGGGCGGCGGGGTCGAGGTCCGGCACGGTCGCTCGGCGCAGCTGCATGGCCGACATCCTCTCGTAGCACGGACGGCGCTCAGGCCGAACCCGGTCGGCCAGGGCGCCGGTCGACCCCTCCAGCAGGTCTCCAGTCGAGCACCAGTCCGACGAGACCGGGGAACCGCGCCTCCAGATCCTCGAGCCGGACGCGGCTGCGGCGCTCGAGTCCGTACTGCCGCTGGGTGATGATCCCGGCCTCGCGCAGAGCCCTGAAGTGATGGGTCAGCGAGGACTTCGGACGGTCGAAGCCGAACCAGCCGCAGGTCTGGTCATAGCTCTCCGAGCACAGCAGCAGGCGCTGCACGATCTCCAGCCGGAGCGGCTCGGACAGCATCCCCAGGACCTGCTCGAGGCGGATGTCCTCGACGGCCGGCTCCGGAAGAGGCTGCGGGAGCGGATCCGCGGGGGCGGGGGAGCGGTACGTCGCGGCGAGCGTCGGCATGGCACGACCCTACCTCCAATACGAGGAAAGTCGTACATCTGCTAAGTTCGAATCGACTCGTACAGTGCGGGTCGTATCGAATCGGAGGTGGATGATGGCGGCGGGCCGTTCCCAGGGTCTCGGCACATCGATGGTCGCGGCGATCACGATCGTCGCGGCGTTCGTGCTGTCCAACGCGCCCACGCCCCTGTACGTCGGGTGGCAGCGCGCCTGGGGGTTCTCCTCCGGCATGCTCACCGTGGTCTTCGCGAGCTACATGATCGGCCTGATCGGCGCGCTCGTGCCGGCGGGGCGGCTCGCCGACAGGTATGGGCGGCGAGCGGTCCTCGTCCCGTCGATGGCGGCGGCGCTCGTCTCCGGGGTGCTGTTCCTGTGCGCCGGCTCGGTGATCTGGCTGGTCGCCGCCCGCCTGCTGGCAGGGGCCGCGGTCGCAGGCGCGATGACCGCGGGGATGGCGGCCGTCATCGACGCGGCCCCGGAGGGACGCGTGCGGCACGCAGGACTCGTGGCGTCGATGTCGATGGTGCTCGGCGCGGGGCTCGGCCCGCTGCTCTCCGGCGTCTTCGCCCAGAGCTCGGTCGCGCCGCAGCGGGCGGTCTTCGCGATCGTGACCGGGCTGGCCTTCGTCGCCCTCGCCGTGAGCATCGGTCTGCCGTCGGCCGCGCCGGCGCCTGCCGCTGCCGGGAGCGACGGCCCTCTGCTGCGCTGGCCCCGCACCCCTCGGGACCGGCGCCGCGAGCTCTGGTGGGGCGCGGCGACCTTCGGCCCGGGCATCACTGCGACCTCCTTCGTGCTCGCGCTCGGCCCATCGGTCCTCGCCGGCCCGCTGGCTCATGCCTCGGCCCTGCTCGCAGGCATCATCGCCTGCACCATGTTCCTCGTGGCGACGGGGGTCCAGCTGCTCGCCGCGACGGCATCCGTCCGTGCCCTGCTGGCGCTCAGCTCGCTCGCCGCGCTCGCCTCCATGGCGGTCCTGGCGCTGTCGCTCTCTCTGCTTCCGAGCTGGCAGCTGTTCGCCGCCGCGGCGCTGATGGCCGGTGCTGCACAGGGCCTGGGTCAGCTGGCGGGGCTGACCCTCATCGCCACCCGGATCGCGCCGGAGCGTCGGGCCGAGTCCACGGCGGCGCTCACGGTGGCGGTGTACCTTCCCGCCGGAATCGTTCCCGTGATGGCCGGGTACCTCGCCGACGCCATCGGGATGCGGGCCGCAGCGCTCACCGTCGCATCCCTGCTCGGCGTCGTCGCCCTGGTGGCTCTGCCGAGCGTGCGTCGCAGCCTGGACAGGGGCATGGTGCAGGATGCGACGGAGGCGCAGGGCGACGGTCGTCCATCGGGCTCGCGGGCGACGCTCGTCCTCATCGCGCATCCGGAGCTGGATCGCTCTCGTGTGAACGCCGCGTGGAGACGCGCCCTGCTGGACCAGGGAAACGTGACGGTGAGGTCGCTGGCCGAGGTACGGGGCCCGGACGGCTTCGATGCCGCCCTGGAGCAGCGGGAGCTCGCCCGGCACGATCGGATCATCCTGCAGTTCCCGCTGCACTGGTACAGCGCGCCTGCGCTGCTGGCGGAGTGGCTCGAGGTCACGTTCGCACGCGGCTGGGCCTACGGCCCCGGGGGCGAGTCCCTCCGGGGAAAGGAGCTCGCGATCGCGGTGTCGACCTGGTCCCGCGGTGCGGACTACGCGCCGGGAGGGCGCTACGGGCGTTCGATGGCCGAGCTGACCTCACCGTTCGCCACCACCGCCGCACGAGTCGGCATGCGGTACCGGCCCGGGCACTTCCTGCACGGCGTCGGCGACCTCGACGATGCGCAGCTCGACGCGGCGTCGCGCACCTATGCCCTCTGGGTGACGAGCTGATGCGGGCCGTGCATCTCCCGTGACCCTGCGGTCTTCTCGTCCTCTGCGGACTCCAGGTCGGTCCGGCCGGTGCTCAGGCGACCGGGGCCTCCGCATCGTAGTCCCGGAACCGCGGGACCCGCCTCGCCAGCAGGGTCACCAGGACGATCACCAGGATCCCGCCCAGCAGCGGCGGGAACCACAGGGCGGTCAGCGAGGCGAGTGCCCCGGCGTACAGCGCCCCGAGCCGCGGCCCACCGGCGACGACGACGATGAAGATCCCCTGGAGCCTGCCCCGCATCGCATCGGGCACCGCGGCCTGCATCATCGTGTTGCGGTAGATCGAGCTGATGTTGTCCGCCCCGCCGGAGACGGCGAGCGCGAGGCAGGCGGCAGCGATCAGGAGCAGGTTCGGGCTGTCCTGGTCCGCAGGGCGCAGGAACGTCCCCACCAGCAGGATCGCTCCGAAGGCCAGGATCGCGGCGCCGTAGACCTGGATCGCCCGCTCGATGCCGCGGCCGTGCCAGCGGTACCGGCCGGCTCGTCCGGAGAACAGGCTCGATCCGAAGGTCCCGGCGGCGACGGCGGCGGTCAGCGCCCCGGTCGTGATCGCGCCGCCGCCCAGCAGCACCGTGCCGAGCGCCGGGAAGAGGGTCAGCGGCTGCCCGAACGTCATCGCGATGATGTCCATCAGGTACTGGGTGCGGATGTTCGCCGAACGGCGCAGGTATCGCCAGCCGTCGACCAGGGACGTGAGCCCGGGACGGATCACCGTCCCCTCGGGCCTCAGCGAGGGCAGGCTCCACAGACCCAGGAACATTGCGAGCATGAGCACCACGTCGATGGTGTAGGTGAGGCCGTAGCCGGTCGCGGCGACGAGAACGCCCGCGAGCGCGGGGCCCACCATCACCATGATGCCGATGGTGATGCCGTTCAGGGCGGAGGCGGCGGCCAGCAGCTCCCGGGGGATCAGCCGCGGCACGATCGCGGTGCGGGTCGCCATCCCCACCGAGTTGGCGGCGGAGTTGACGACGCTCAGGAGGTACAGCCACCCGACGGTCTCCAGGCCCATCCAGGTCAGCGCTGCGAGGAGCGCCGTGGAGATCCACGTGATCATGGCCGCGAGGAGCGCCAGGCGGCGCCGGTCGAAGGCATCGGCGAGCATCCCGCCGTACAGGCCCGCGATGATCATCGGCGCCAGGCCCGCGACCGCGACCATGGACACGGCGAAGGTGCTGCCCGTCAGCTCGAAGACGTGGAGCATGACGGTGACGACGGTGAGCTGGCCGCCCAGGCCCGCCAGCGTCGAGCCGATCCACATCTTCGTGAATGCGCGGCTCGCGCTGAAGGGACGCAGGTCGAGGAAGGCGGAGCCGGGGGAGCGGGGCACGGGACGAGGATATGCCGGGCCGGGGAGCAGGGCGCGCCCTGCTCACGCCCTGGCCGTGCTGATGTCGAAGGCCCCGGTGCGTCATCCGCGGGGATGGCGCACCGGGGCCCGTGGTGACGTCGAGCTGCTCAGGCGCGCAGATCGGCGTCCAGCAGGTCGTCCCGCAGCGCCGCGGCGAGCACCGGGGTCGCGGGCAGACGCGCGATGAGCACCGCCTGCAGGGCGTGGTAGATGTCGGGCTTGCCCGGCCAGGTCTCGCCCGCGACCTCGTTGTCCGCATCGAGCTCGTGGAACCACGATCCCGCCTCGGCATCGATCAGGTAGGTGGAGATGTACTCCCACCACTGCTCGTAGCGGTCGGCCCACACCCGGTCCCCCGTGACCTGGTACATGACCGCGGCGGCGGCGACGGCCTCCGCGGCGACCCAGTGCATGCGGGCCTGGGCCACCGGCTGGCCCTCCCAGTCGACGGTGTAGACGAAGCCGGGCTTCCCGTCCAGGCCGAAGGTCGCCGCGCCCTTCTCCATGAGCGCTGTCGCGGCCTCGAGCATCCAGGCCGGAGCCTCCTCCCCGGCGGCGATCAGACCCGCGCGACCGTGCAGGACCAGGCGCGCCCATTCGAACCAGTGGCCGATGGTCGCGCCGTAGGGGCGGAAGGGATGGTTCGGCTCCTCGCGGTTGTACTCGAGTACCGGGTTCCAGTCCAGGTCGTAGTGCTCGGGCAGCGCCCAGTCGTTGTCCCGGGCGAATCCGTCGATCGCACGGGTCAGCATGCCCACGGCCCGGTCCAGCCAGCGGCGGTCGCCGGTGACGTCGGCCGCGGCGAGCAGGCACTCGACGGTGTGCATGTTGGCGTTGATGCCCCGGTACTCGTCGACCTCCGAGAAGTCGCGGCTCGCGGTGTCGACGCTGAGCCCGGCCTCCTCGTCGAAGAACTTCTCATCGAGCACGGCGAGGGCGTCCTCGAGCAGGGCGCGCGCGCCGGGGCGGCCGGCCGCGGTCGCGGAGGCGGCGGCGAGCACCACGAAGGCGTGGGCGTAGGCCTGCTTCGAGTCGTCGACGACGGTCCCGCCCTCGACGGCGGAGAACCAGCCGCCGTGCTCGCGATCGCGGAAGACGCCCTGCAGGGACGCGATCCCGTGGTCGGCGAAGCGGCCGAAGTCAGGGCGGCCCAGCAGGTGGCCCAGGGCGAAGGAGTGGGTCATGCGGCAGGTGATCCACAGCTCCGCGGGACGGGACAGGTCGACCTGTCCGTCCTCGTCGAGCCAGCCGAAGCCGCCGTCCTCGCGGACCGACTCGGAGCCGAAGACGAGCAGCTCATCGGCCTCCTCGGCGAGGAACTCGCGGTGCGAGCGGCGGTCCAGCCATGGCACCGCCGCGGGCGGGGCGACAGAGGCGGGGGTCTGCTCCCGGCCCAGCTCGTGACGCTGGGAGGCCTCCTGGGCCTGGGCGGTGGTGGGGCCTGGTTCGGACACGAAGAGCACCTCTCGGTAGTACTTGAGCTCCTGGATGGACTCGCGGATGTCCGCGAGCGCGCGATGCCCGCCGTGCTTGGCGGGGGTGTTGTAGTAGACCCGCGGGAACCAGCGGCGCGAGAGCTCCTTGAGGCTCGAGACGTCGATGGTGCGGTAGGAGAGCCAGCTCGCGAACTCCGGCACCTCCTTCTCGAGGAACACGCGGTCCGTGCCGACGCTGTTGCCGGCCAGCGGCACCTTCCCCGGCTCGGGGCAGTGCTCGCGGACGTAGGCGAGGCACTGCTCCTGCGCCTGCTCGAGCGTGACGCCGTGGGGAAGCTCCTCGAGCAGGCCCGAGGTCGTGTGCATCGTCCGCACGAAATCGTCCATCTGCGCGAGGGCTGAGGCGGGCGGGGAGATCACCACATCCACCCCCTCCCCGAGGATGTTCAGGTCGGCGTCGGTCACGAGCACGGCGATCTCGACGAGGGCATCGGCGTCCCGGTCGAGGCCGGTCATCTCGCAGTCGACCCAGATGATCTTGTCGGCGGAGGCGCGGGCGGAAGAGATAGACACGGCCAGAAGCGTATCGTCCCCGTGGTCCGGGCCGCTGGGACGCGGCGCGGGGCGGCGGGGCATGATGGGCGTGCCGCGTCCGAACCCGCGGGCGCGCACCCTGGACGGAGCCCCATGAGCCATCCTGCCGCCGATGCCGCCGATGCCGCCGATGCCGCCGATGCCGCCGATGCGCACCCGACCCCCGCGGGCGAGCAGGCGGCCTTCCCCGCCTGGGTCGTGCGCGCCGGAGAGGGGCGCAGAACCGCCGCCGCTCTCGAGCTGGTGCCGCTGACCTTCCTCGAGGATCGCGGAACAGTCGTGCGGGTGCAGTTCTCGAGCCTGAACTACAAGGACGCCCTCGCCCTGCACGGCCGTCCCGGCGTGGTCCGGCGGACCCCGTTGATCGCCGGCATCGATCTGACCGGGGAGGTCGTGGTCTCCGATGATCCCGCGCTCGCGCCCGGCACCCTCGTCACCCTCGACGGCGCGGGACTGGGCGAGGACCATCATGGCGGGCTCGCGGCGCTTGCGAACGTCGCGAGCGACGGGCTGGTCGCCGTGCCCGCCGTGTTCACGGCTCAGCAGGCTGCGGCGATCGGCACCGCCGGGCTGACGGCCGCCCTCGCGATCGACGCCCTCGAGGACCATGGCCTCGTTCCCGGCGCGGGTCCCGTGCTCGTAACCGGTGCGGGCGGCGGCTCCGGTGGGATCGCGATCGCCCTGCTCGCGGCCGCGGGGCACGAGGTCGTCGCCGCCACCGGCCGCCCTCAGCAGGCGGAGCGCCTGCTCGGTCTCGGGGCGAGCTCGATCCTGGACCGCGCCGAGCTCGAGGAGCCGGGGCGCCCCCTGCAGCGGCAGCGCTGGGCAGGTGCGGTCGATGCCGCCGGCGGGCAGGTCCTCGCCTCGATCCTGTCCTCGCTGCGCGAGGGCGGGGCCGTCGCCGCCTTCGGCCTCGCCGCCGGCACCGACCTCCCCGCGAGCGTGCTGCCGTTCATCCTGCGCGGCGTGAGCCTGCTGGGCATCGACTCGGTGCGCGTGGGCATCGCCGCGAGACGCCGTGCCTGGGAGCGCCTGGCACGGGATCTGGACCCGGCTCTGCTGGACGCCTCCACACGGGTCGTGCCGCTGGCGAATGCGAAGGACGAGGCGGCCGCGCTGCTCGAGGGCCGTGGGACCGGCCGCGTGGTGGTGCGGGTCAGCGGCGGCTGAGCGTGCCGTCCGCCCGGGACCCTTCTGTTCTCGCCGAGGACGGGAGCGGGGAGCCTCAGCGGACGGCGAGGACGAGACCGCGCGCCGTGCGCAGGCTCGCCGCCGCCTCCGGAGGGGAGACCCGCACGAGCGCGAAGGCGGCGATGACCAGGCCGGTCACGGCGTCCGCGAGCAGATCGTCCGCGTCCTCGTGCGCCGGGTCCTGGTGCACCGGGCTCTGGTGCGCCTGGTCCTCGTGCCTCCGGTCATCGGACATGGTGGTGCCGGGCCGATCGTCCCGAGCGGCGGCGCGGGCCCGGACGCCGCGGCCGATCGCGGAGCGCAGCTCGCCGCGGTAGCTCGCGATGGTCGCCGACACGGTCTCGTCGTGTCCGATGGGCGCTCCGGCGGCATTGATGAGCAGGCAGCCGTGACGGGACGGGGCGGAGCCGGGGGCCGCGATCGCCTCGTGCAGCCCGTCGAGGTAGTCGAGGACCGCGTCGGGAGCGACCGGGTCGGCGCGGAGCGGGGCGAGACGCGGGCGGATCACCTCGTCGAGGTAGCTCTGCACGGCGGCGTCGAACAGGCCCCGCTTGGAACCGAAGGCGTGGTAGATGCTCGACCGGCGCAGTCCGGTGGCCTGCTCGAGCGCGGGGATGGAGGCGGCGTCGTAGCCGACGTCCCAGAACACGCCCCGGGCGGCGCGCACGACGGTCTCGCGGTCGAAGGACGGTGTCCGGGCCATCACCTCTCCTCCTGTTCCCTCCGGCGGTCGAGCCATCCTATAGTGGAATGATCGTTACAGTATTGGACCGGCGACGGACAGCGCCGGGGAGGAGGCCCCCGTGGTCGCTGCAGGCCTCGTGCTCACCGCCGTCGGCGCGCTGATCCACGTCCTGATCTTTGTGATGGAGTCCCTGACCTGGACCAGCGCGAAGACCCGCCGCGTCTTCGGCATCGGCGAGGCGGAGGCCGCCGCGACCCGTGAGATGGCCTTCAACCAGGGGTTCTACAACCTCTTCCTCGCGATCGGCGTGGCCGTGGGAACCGTTCTCCTCGCCGTCGGTCAGACGGCTGCCGGGGCCGCCCTCGTGCTCATGGGTGCCGGCTCTATGGTCGCCGCCTCCCTCGTGCTCCTGCTCTCGAGCCCCGACAAGCGCTCCGCAGCCCTGAAGCAGGGCGTGATCCCGGCCGCCGGGATCATCGTCCTGGCCCTCGGCCTGACGCTGTGACGCCGCGCGCCGAGCGGTCGGCCCGGTTCACGGGTCGTCTCCCGGCGCAGATCGCACCATCGGCCCTCGCCCCACGACCGCGCTCCATCCAGGAGGAGACATCGTCATGACCCAGAACCCCACCGCGACCCGCATCCTGCTCGCCTCCCGCCCTGTGGGATGGCCGACCGCGGAGGACTTCCGCATCGAGCACACGGCTCTCGCGGACCTCGCCCCCGGAGAGGTCCGGGTCCGCAACGAGTTCGTCTCCGTCGACCCCTACATGCGCGGCCGCATGAGCGATGCGCGCAGCTACGTCGCGCCCTACGCGATCGGGGCGCAGATCACCGGCGGCGCGATCGGCCGCGTGGTCGCCACGACCCTCGACTCCGTGCCGATCGGCACCCTCGTGCTGCATCAGCAGGGATGGTCGGACCACGCGCAGGGCGACGCGGCCCAGTTCCGGATCCTCCCCGACATCCCCGGGCTGCCGCTGTCGGTGCGCCTGCACGTGCTCGGCATGACCGGGATGACCGCCTACGTGGGCCTCGTCCGCATCGCCTCCCTGCGCGAGGGCGAGACCGTGTTCATCTCCGGGGCCGCCGGAGCCGTCGGCACCGCCGCCGGTCAGATCGCTCGCCACCTCGGGGCGGGGCGCGTGATCGGCTCCGCAGGCTCTCCCGAGAAGGTCGCTCTGCTCACGGAGAAGTACGGCTACGACGTGGCCTTCGACTATCACGACGGTCCCGTCCGCGAGCAGCTCGCATCGGCCGCGCCGGAGGGGATCGACGTCTTCTTCGACAACGTGGGCGGCGACCACCTCGAGGCCGCGCTCGATGCCTTCCGCGACGGCGGGCGCGCCGCCCTGTGCGGAGCGATCTCCGGCTACAACTCCACCGAGGTCCAGGCCGGGCCCGACAACATGGCGAACCTGATCACCCGGGGCCTGACCCTGCGCGGGTTCACCCTGGGACACCACCTCGACCTCTCCACCGAGTTCCAGGAGCGCATGACCACCTGGTTCGAGAACGGCGGCATCGTCTACGACGAGACGATCGTCGAGGGCATCGAGCACACCGTCGACGCCTTCCTCGCCATGATGCGCGGCGGCAATATCGGCAAGATGCTCGTGCGCATCTGAGCTCGAGGAGAGCAGCGGGCCTCTGGCCGTGGTGCTCCGCGCGCGCCATACTGGGCGCACGGAGCACCGCCACGCCGGGAGGTCACCATGTCCCACGTCACCGATGACGACCGCGAGCCGCTCGAGACCATTCCGGGCAGGCCGCCCGTCGTCGATGCCGCCACCTGGCAGGCCGCCCGCGACGAGCTGCTGGACCGCGAGAAGGCCCACACCCGGGAGGGCGACGCGATCGCCGCCGCCCGGCGGCGCCTGCCGATGGTCGAGATCGACGGGGACACCCCCGTCACCGGTCCCGACGGGCCGGTGCCGTTCCGGGAGCTCTTCGCCGGCCGCGAGGAGCTGCTGGTCTACAAGCACATGTGGCACGACGGCGCGCCCCATCAGGGGCAGTGCGAGGGCTGCACCATCACCGCCTGGAACACCCGCGAGACCGTCTACCTCGCCGCGCGCGGCATCTCCTTCGCGATCCTCACCACCGGGGCCTGGGACGAGGTCGAACGATTCGTGCACTTCATGGGCTACCCACAGCCCTGGTACTCCGTGCGCGGCCTGCCGGAGCCGATCGGCGGCGACATGGGGCACCTGTGCTCTTTCCTGCGGGTGGGGGAGCGGGTCTTCCTCACCTACTCGATGACCGGCCGCGGCACCGAGTTCATGGCGTACGAGCTCGCGATGATGGACCTCACCCCGTACGGGCGGCGGGAGGGCTGGCAGGAGGTGCCCGAGGGCTGGCCTGCCCCGATCGAGTCCGGCGCCCCGATCGGCGGGCACGGCTTCCCGATCAGCGTCTTCTGGCGCACCGACGCCGACGGCGTCCCAACCTGGGGGCCGACGGGCAGGCCTGTGCCGCAGTGGACCCGGCCGGGGGCGACGCCCGTGACCACGACGGGGCGCCATGACGACTGCTGCAGCGGCCCTGAAGCGTGAGGTCCGCGGGCCCGGTGCCGGACGCCGACCCTGAGCCGGCGCCGACCGGCGGTTTCACGCCGGAGCACGGGTTCACCAACGACACCAGGTCGACGAAGGCCGGGGTGGAGAAGATCTTCTCCGGCCCCTCCGGAGCGCGAAGATGGTCGCGCGAGGTCGAGGCGCTGCAGCGGTTCGCCGGGACCGGGTACCCGCCGCAGCTGGTGGACCGCAGCCGGTCCGAGCTCCGCGTCGTCACCAGGCTGATCCGGGGTGTGAACGGGGCGGAGATCCTCCGCGCGCCGCAGAGCACGGAAGCCGAGGGCCTGATGCGCAGCGCCGGGCGTGTCCTGGAGGACCTGGGGAGGGACGGCGTCGTCCATGGCGACTTCGGTCCGCAGAACCTGCTGGTCACGGACGAGGGTGTGCGTGTCATCGACTGGGAATGGTGCGGGGCCCTGACGGACCCCGACCTGGACGCCTTCTGGTTCGACTTCATCGTCCGTTACCACTATCCGCATGCGGCCTCGCTCCTGCCGACGTTCTGGCGCGCCTGTGGTCACGATCCCGACCCTCGACGAGGGCGAGATGTCCTCCTGTCGGCGTTCGGGATCAGGGTGGCCGAGTGCTCCCCGGGATCTCCCGCCATCGACTCGTGGCGCACGAGGCGGGACTGGGTCATGCAGCGGTTCGCCGAGCTCGGACCGATGACATGATGAGCCGATGCACTCCGATCCGGCGCCCGAGACCGAACAGCTCCTCCGTTCGCTGCAGTCCTCCCGGGACCATGTGATCTCTCAGGTCGAGGCGATGGCCGAGGCGGATCGTCATGTCGTGCACGTGCCCTCGGACTGGTCGCCGCTGGGTCTGGTGCGCCATCTGACGCTCTCCGACGAGCGCTACTGGTTCGAGGTCGTCGTCGCCGGAGGGTCGCTCGACTACTGGCCGGACGGGGACCGTGGCGACTGGCAGGTGCCGGCGGGAATGACGGGCCCGGCGGTCCTCGACGAGTATCGGGCCGCGTGCGCGGCGACCGATGCGATCATCCGATCCGTGTCGCTCGACGCGCCTCCGAAGCGGCCCGAACCCGAGTGGGAGAGCAGCGGAGCCT
Source organism: Brachybacterium hainanense (assembly GCF_042434575.1). Taxonomy (NCBI): domain Bacteria; kingdom Bacillati; phylum Actinomycetota; class Actinomycetes; order Micrococcales; family Dermabacteraceae; genus Brachybacterium; species Brachybacterium hainanense. The sequence continues at coordinate 186,010 of NZ_JBHLSV010000005.1, read as the reverse complement.
TCGCCGACGTCCGTACGATCCTGCTGCACCACCTGGTGGAGACCTCCATCCACGCCGGGCAGCTGGACGTGGCCCGCGAGCTGGCCGACGGCGGGCAGCATCTGGTGCTGTGATCGCTGCAGGCGCGCGCAGGGGAGCCCCGCAGCCTCACGAGCTGATGGATGCGGTGCCCTGCACCGAGCTGTCACGAACCGTGGGGGCGGTGGCGTCCTCGCGCTCCGTCCCGTTCCGCGGCAAGCACAGATGCCCTGGCCTGCACGAACGTTGAGTGTGTGCTGAGTGACGCGACGGACGCCGCGCCGAGGCCGGTCGGCATCCAGAAGGAGACGGCGCGACGGGCCGCGGCCCGTGCGCTCTCCAGCGGCAGAGGACCGCGGGCGCAGGTCTCTGCGAGCTCCCGCCAGCGGGTCAGATCGAGCTCGGCGATCTCGGCGCTGTGCGTCCGTCGAGCGCGGCGGATCCTACGCCGCGCATCGTGGAACGCGATCTCGGAGGCGAGGGCTTTCATCTCCCCGTCGCCGGTCGACTGCGCCTGCGCGAGCTCCTCACGGGTCTGCGCCTGGATCCGAGTGACCTCGCCGCGGAACCGCGGGGTCAGCTCGAGCAGGCGATGCTCCTCGAGGATCCATGCTCGAAGGACGTCCTTCTCCCGCATGCGTCAGGCCTCCTCTCGCCGGGTGCCGATATCAACGGCGCCCCGATGCTGCGGGAGCGAGTGCGCCGATCGCCCCCGAGGATCGAGGCGTCTCGCCGACCCCAGGGCTTCCCGCGAGCGTATCTCCCCAGGACCCGACCCTGGATCCAGCTCCGGTCCACCTCGGAGCGGGTGCGGATGATCAAGTCAAGGCGGGCCCTGAATGGCGGGAGCCCGGCCGCCCGTCTCCTCCCGGTCCGGGGCAGAATGGTCCTCGTCGACGGCGTCTTGAGCCTTTTGAGAGGAGACCGCGTGTCCAAGCTGTGGACGTCCCCCAGGACGGGGTACACCTACGACACCACGATCCGGGACAACCACGGGAACTGGAAGGTGGTGGACGCGCCGACCTTCATCACGTTCGGCGCGGTGATGTCACAGCTGGCCGTGCTGGGCGGCGTCGGCCTGGTCGCGGGGATGTTCTCCGGGTTCGCCGTGTCCGTCCTGTTCGTCGGCATCACCATGGGACTCGCGCGGTGGTTCTTCACTCCCGCCGTCCTCGCCCTGGTGTGCCTGGCACTGCTGGCGCTGCCGGAGGGACGGCGACGATGGGTCCTCCTGGTGGGCGCCGCCGCATTCTGCCTCGGCATCCTGCTTCCGGGAACCCTGGCGTCCATGTATCTGCTGGGGCAGGGGCGCTACTCCGTGGGGCTCGGCTATGCGTGGGCGGCGGGCCTTCCGCTGGTCCCTCTCATGTTCCTGGTCATGGCCGTGTGGCTCGCGATCCGTCGCTCCTGGTGGGTGATGATCCTGGCCCTGTTCCTGGTCGCGATGACGGGCCTCATGTCCCTCGTGCCCTGGATCGATGCCCTGGCCACCGCCAACGAGGTCACGGGTCTGATCCCGCCTGCCGCGGGGCCGATGGCGATGGACAACATCCTGAGCACCCTCACCTATCTGGTCGTGGCGGCCATCCTCACAGTCGTGGCGGGGCAGGTGTCGCGGTCCCTGGAGCGACGGAACACCGCCCGCGGGGACGTGCCGTCGGCGACGCCTGGACCCACAGCTTCTGCGTAGCCCGGACGGGAACGTCCTGGAGCTCTTAGGCGTGTGCGGGGAGGGGGCATCTCCGAGGCCCCCGGGAACGCGAAGGTGGGTTCACCCCCGCGTGTGCGGGGAAGGGCACCACTGGGATGACCCCCGGAAGAAGCCGAAGGGTTCACCCCCGCGTGTGCGGGGAACGGCTGGGCGCTCATCGGCTGGCCTCCCGCCCGGTGGGTTCACCCCCGCGTGTGCGGGGAACGGCAGCCCGCCCAATCGAAGCGCGTGACCGTGATGGGTTTACCCCCGCGTGTGCGGGGAACGGTCGACCGATGCCGCTGAGCGGCGCGCCTGGCGCGGTTCACCCCCGCGTGTGCGGGGAACGGTTCCATTGAGGAGACTGTCGGCGGCCTGACCGCGGTTCACCCTCGCGTGTGCGGGGAACGGCAGGCAAAGCTTGACGCGGCCGAGGGTGAGAAGGGTTCACCCCCGCGTATGCGGGGAACGGTACAAGACGGCCGGCGACGCGCTCGTCAACGCGGGTTCACCCCCGCGTGTGCGGGGAACGGGTCGAGATTGTCTGCGACGGAATCGCCCCAGCCGGTTCACCCCCGCGTGTGCGGGGAACGGGGCGAGCTGCTCGGCCCCGAGGTCATCGCCATGGGTTCACCCCCGCGTGTGCGGGGAACGGACGCCGAGGCGGCCTACGCGAAGGCGCGGGACGGGTTCACCCCCGCGTGTGCGGGGAACGGCATCAGCTTCTAGCAGCCCCGGATCCTTCTCCGGGTTCACCCCCGCGTGTGCGGGGAACGGCACAACGGGCTCCCACGGGGTCACGAGGCGGCGGGTTCACCCCCGCGTGTGCGGGGAACGGCTGTCTCCGGCATGGTGGCAGGGGGGCCGGACAGGTTCACCCCCGCGTGTGCGGGGAACGGCGCCAAACTAACAATCGTGCCCGTACCAGACTTCGGTTCACCCCCGCGTGTGCGGGGAACGGGCCGTCAACAACGCCCAGCAGATGCAGGTGCAGGGTTCACCCCCGCGTGTGCGGGGAACGGGCGGGAGCTGAGGGCTTCGGCTTCTGCGCGGGCGGTTCACCCCCGCGTGTGCGGGGAACGGGCGGTCGCATCGACCTTGACCGCGGCCGCGGCGGGTTCACCCCCGCGTGTGCGGGGAACGGGTTCCGGGACGCGAACGCCTCCCCGATCTGGTCGGTTCACCCCCGCGTGTGCGGGGAACGGGTGCGGTTGCCGCTTCTTCCGCTGACATGTTCGGGTTCACCCCCGCGTGTGCGGGGAACGGGTGAGCGTGCGGGACGTTTCGTTGTCTGCGACCGGTTCACCCCCGCGTGTGCGGGGAACGGCCAAGACGCGGCGGGACAACGAGTTCAAGCTCGGGTTCACCCCCGCGTGTGCGGGGAACGGCTTGTACTGGCCGTCGCCAACCTTGCAGACGACGGTTCACCCCCGCGTGTGCGGGGAACGGGGAGGGGCCGCGGATGGGCGCGCGTACCGGGAGGGTTCACCCCCGCGTGTGCGGGGAACGGCGCCACAGGCCGCGCGCCGTCATCACGTACGTCGGTTCACCCCCGCGTGTGCGGGGAACGGAGCGTCCCTGAGCTGACCCTTGGGTGGGGTGTGGGTTCACCCCCGCGTGTGCGGGGAACGGTGCTCGCGGGCCTGGACGATCTCCTCCGCCAGCGGTTCACCCCCGCGTGTGCGGGGAACGGGCCTGATCGCGGACACGCCCGAGGACGAGGCGGGGTTCACCCCCGCGTGTGCGGGGAACGGTTCTACCAGCAGTCCGACGTAGCCCACCTGATGGGTTCACCCCCGCGTGTGCGGGGAACGGCCCGAGACGGTGAAGGTTCTGTCGCGCGACGGGGGTTCACCCCCGCGTGTGCGGGGAACGGCAAGATTGGCTCGATGAGCTGACCGTCTGGCAGGGTTCACCCCCGCGTGTGCGGGGAACGGATCGGGAGTGGGCGTACCGCGTGCGCCTAGATAGGTTCACCCCCGCGTGTGCGGGGAACGGAACTCGTAGTCGACCGAGTAGTCGCCGTCGGAGGGTTCACCCCCGCGTGTGCGGGGAACGGACATGGGGGATCATCTCCCCCGCGCGGATCGCGGGTTCACCCCCGCGTGTGCGGGGAACGGCAGGATGAGAACATCATCAATCTGACCAAGCAGGGTTCACCCCCGCGTGTGCGGGGAACGGGGGTTGATGTTGCGGATGTGCACGCGCCAGCGGGGTTCACCCCCGCGTGTGCGGGGAACGGACCGTGAGGGCGAGCGGGACGACCTTGAGGCCGGGTTCACCCCCGCGTGTGCGGGGAACGGATGTCCTTCATCGCCGAGCGCAACTCGATGGTCGGTTCACCCCCGCGTGTGCGGGGAACGGCTCATGGCCCCGATCCGGCTGCTCTTTGAGGTGGGTTCACCCCCGCGTGTGCGGGGAACGGCTTAGCCCGAGCTTTGCCCAAGCTTTGCCCGTCGGTTCACCCCCGCGTGTGCGGGGAACGGCTGAGGGCCACCCCCGACGCTTCCCGCGACGTGGGTTCACCCCCGCGTGTGCGGGGAACGGATGCCGAGGGGAACGTCCAGGGGGCTCATGCCGGGTTCACCCCCGCGTGTGCGGGGAACGGGGCGACCTCCTCGACTACCCCGGGGACAGGGTCGGTTCACCCCCGCGTGTGCGGGGAACGGGTCTACAAGCTCGTGACGACGGCCCGCGTCGAGGGTTCACCCCCGCGTGTGCGGGGAACGGAGGAGTCATCGCCACGAGGCTTCGCGAGCCCCCGGTTCACCCCCGCGTGTGCGGGGAACGGCTCGACATCGTCCTGGACGAACATGCCGCGGCGGGTTCACCCCCGCGTGTGCGGGGAACGGTACGACCGGCGCATGGGCTTCAACACCGACACGGGTTCACCCCCGCGTGTGCGGGGAACGGGCAGAGAGCGGCCAACGCCGAGTTCATCGCCGCGGTTCACCCCCGCGTGTGCGGGGAACGGTACTCCCCCGAGATGGTGCGCATCGAGACGCAGGGTTCACCCCCGCGTGTGCGGGGAACGGACGCTCCTCCTCGGACAGGTCCATGGCCAGCTCGGTTCACCCCCGCGTGTGCGGGGAACGGTCGCCGGCGTCATGCAGACCATCATCGAGCGCCGGTTCACCCCCGCGTGTGCGGGGAACGGCCGCACTGGATCCACCTGGATGAGCCGATGACCGGTTCACCCCCGCGTGTGCGGGGAACGGGCGAGCCGGGTCATCGACCAGTACTTGACGCGGCGTTCACCCCCGCGTGTGCGGGGAACGGCGAGTCAACACGATTATCGAGCTGAGCGAACTGGGTTCACCCCCGCGTGTGCGGGGAACGGCTGAGCAGATCACCGCCAGTCAGAAAGTCGCCCGGTTCACCCCCGCGTGTGCGGGGAACGGCGCGGCTGAGAAGGTTCCACCACCACGGCCTCGGGTTCACCCCCGCGTGTGCGGGGAACGGGATGTCGTTGATGCTCATGCGTTTGCATTCTCCGGTTCACCCCCGCGTGTGCGGGGAACGGCGACGTTTCTGCACGTCAGATACTCTTTCCCGGGGTTCACCCCCGCGTGTGCGGGGAACGGCAAGTTCGTGGTCGGCATCCGCCAGGACATCACGGGTTCACCCCCGCGTGTGCGGGGAACGGCCAATCTCGCGCTCTCGTAGATTCGTAGTCTCGGGTTCACCCCCGCGTGTGCGGGGAACGGAACCAGCCGGTGTTCAAGTCGGCGATCCACCTGGGTTCACCCCCGCGTGTGCGGGGAACGGGCGTTGCTGGCCTTGGAGACCTTGGGGGAGATGGGTTCACCCCCGCGTGTGCGGGGAACGGTGCCGGAACAGGCCGCTGCTGGAGTACCAGCTGGGTTCACCCCCGCGTGTGCGGGGAACGGCTCGTGGAGCACACATGGACGGATGACCGCGGCGGTTCACCCCCGCGTGTGCGGGGAACGGCTCGCCCTCGAGCAGCTCCGAAGCTGACACCCCGGTTCACCCCCGCGTGTGCGGGGAACGGGCTTGCTGACCTGCAGCGTTCCCCCGAGCATCCCTCGTTTTCGTGCAACTTGGTGGGCGGGACCGACATCTCGCGGAACGCTCTCGACGTGGCATGTGGTCATGTGGTCATGTGGCCATGGCGGCCGCGGGGCGGAGGAGGAGCATGCCGCACCCGTAGGCGGCGGAGCGCCCGAGGCCGGTCCGGATTGTCTGCTGGGCCGGATCGGGATCGGAGACAGTGACTTGGGCGGTGACCTCCCGGGTGTCCACGCGCAGCGAGCGCCTGCGGTGGGAGCGCATGGAGATCTCCGGGCCGACGCGCAGCTGGTTGGGCTCGACATGGAAGCCGGCAGCCTCGAGGCGCCGGGTCACCCATTCGGTCGCCGCGTCGTCATCGTGGATGCCGACGCGGTAGCCGCGCTTCCCCGGGCCAGCAGGGACCGAACGGGTCGGATTCACGACCGTCCGCAGCATGAACTGCTGGCCAGCGGCGACCTGCCGGTCCACGACACGGGTGGTGACGGTGATCCCGAGGCCGTCCCAGGTCTCCGGGTCGGGCTCCGCGTCGGACTGGACCATGATGTCGCGGTCGCCGACGACCTGGAACAGCACCCCGAAGTGCGCGCGGGCCTGGGACCCGAGTTCGAGGTTCGGGAAGCCGGCCATGGTGAGGGTGTGCAGGATGTGCACGTCGGGGATGACGCGGTCAGGGAGGCTGAGGTGGGTCAGGTACATGACTGCTCCTCGGGCAGGGGGAATCGGGCGGCGGGGTGCGCGACCGTCTCGGTCAGACGCGGCATGAAGGCCCGGCGACCGAGGACGGGTCGCTCCATGCGCATCTCGGCCATCGGGTCGGTGCTGGTGGTCGTCACCGAGACGGTGTCGTCGTGCCGGGGCGCCAGCGGGATCGTCTCCAGGAGGGACTGGAGGCTGTCGGTCTCGACGACGGGTCCGCGGACGACGGGCGCGCCGATGGGGTAGCAGCGGCGGCCGAGGTACAGGGTGCGGGCGGGGCGCAGCAGCGCGTCGCGGACCGTGTCGAGGTCGATGGTCTGCTCGGTCTGTCCGATGACGGCGACCATGGCCGCGTCCGCGAGGAGATACCGCACGGAGACCTTCCCCGTATCGGACACGCCCGGCCGCTTTCCGGGCGCCTTGGGTGCCTGGCCGATGCCGGTGGCCCCGCCGATGGTGACGTAGTCCCGCTCCTCATGCCCGGCCCGATCCACCCGGGTGACAAGGTCGAAGGCGAGATCGGCCATGTCGTCGTCTCGGCCGCGGCCGAGCGCGTTGGCGATCAGCCCGATGATCCCGGACAGCGTGGGGCGGGTGCCGGCGTCGCGGTTGGTCAGCCGCCCCTCCGTCCCCCACGACATCATCGGCGCATCGAAGTGGAGGACGAGCGCTCTCATCGGCTGCCCTCGCCGGCGACGTGCGCCAGGGTGTCCTCCAGAGCCGTCGCGAACGGGATCGACTCCGGGTCCTGGGTGCTGACGCGGCGGGTGAGCGCGGGCCCGCCGTACAGGCGGTTCATCGTGTCCGCGTGCTCGATCAGGCGGGTGATGGAGTCCGCGATGACGTCCTGCCCGAGGACGGGCTCCGAGAACGCGTCGACGAGGCAGCGCGGAGCCTCGGAGACATCCAGCTGCACCAGGGACGGTTCGGTGAACGGCGCGCTCGAGCGCTTCATCGCCTCCGGGCGCAGCCGCGCGAACTCGCTGATCGTCAGCCGCAGCAGCTCCTCCCGCGAGGTGGGAGACGTTCCGGCCGCATCCATGCGGCTGTCGAGTTCGCGCAGATCGATGCTCGCGTAGCGGTACAGCACCCCGGAGGTCAGGCCCTGCGAGCCCATGCCTCCAGAGCCGCCGTGCCCCTGTTCTCCGGCGAGGTCGTCCACGGAGGTCCAGAACTCGGAGACGTAGCCGTCGGGGCCGGTGCCGACAGCGTGGGCCACGGAGAGTGCACCGTCGGTGCGCGTGTCGACCTCGGCGATGAATCGGCCGCTCATGGCCACGTCCAGCGGGACGGCCTCCTCGAGCTTCTCCTTGATCGTCGCCTTGTCGAGCTTGCCGCCGGTCTCGATCGCGGCCCGGGCGAGCGAACGGGGCGTTCCGTCGGGCATGGTGACCATGACGGCGGTGCTGAGCCCGTCGCTCCTCTCCGACTTCGCGGGCTGCTTGAAGTGCGTCAGCAGCGACTCGATCGCTGCGGCGGCCACGGTCTCGCTGGCGCCGAGCTGCTTCAGTTCCTCCGCGACGAGGGCGGGAAGGCGCCGGGTGCGGATCGACGTGGAGCCCTTGGGGAGGAGCTCACGCAGACGCATGCGGAGGAGCCGCTTCTGGGAGTAGGTGGACCAGCGGGCGCGGCGGACCCCGGAGATGGTGACGGTCTTGGGCATGCCGGCGTCGTCGCGGTTGATGCAGGACAGCGGGATGTACTGGAGGGTGTGGATATCGATGAACATGTTGGTCAGCCCTTCTTCTCGGTCTTCTTGGTCTGGCCGATGGCCTGGTGGGAGGTGTAGTGGTAGGCCCAGGTGCGCTGGGTCTGCTCGAATCGGTGGTCGGGGGTGTCCAGGTCGTAGAGGAGCTGGCGCCACGGGACGGCGATGCGGTCGCGGGCGAGGGCGGACGTGACGCGCGGGATCTCGGCGAGCAGGGCCGTGCGGGGCGTCCGGGTGAGGGTGGTGATGTGGCGTTCTGCGAGGGCCGGGTGGGCGATGCGGGCGACCGATGCTCCGATGCTCCGGATGTCCTGGGCGGAGGTGTGGCCGGCGGCGTAGATGTGGTCGGCCATGAGGGCGACGACGAGGTACCGGATCCGCCCATGCATCGTGCCGGGGTGCGGGGCGAGGTCTCCGAGGAGCGCGATCGCATCGGGGTGTGCGCCCAGGGGGTCGGTCGCGGACTTCCGCAGGGCGAGGAGCGTTCGCCGGTCGTCGGAGGCTGCGCGGACCCGGGCGATCAGCTGATCGTCGCGGGACGCCTCGGTCGACTCTGTCTGGCTGGTCATCGGGTCTCCTTCTCGGTGGTGGTCTTCGTGGAGAGCATCGGGAGGAAGCGCGTGATGATCTGCAGGATTCGACGCTGTCCCTCCGCCGCGCGCATGGGATCCCACCCCGGTGTCGCGGTGACGTAGATGTCGATGGCGGCGGTCCGGACCGCCTTCGCGCGGTCGGTGGAGAGGACGCCCTGGTCCGGGTCAGAGATCGCGTCCATCAGCACGGCGCGCATGATGGGCTCCATCTGGCGGATGAAGCGGTGCTGGGCGGAGTGGTTCTTCTGCGGCTTTGTCGTGTCGCTGTGCCGGTGGGCTCCGGTGCGGATGGCCAAGTGCTCGCCGATCTTGGTGATCGCGGTGTCCAGCGTCGTGAGCTGCTCGGCGGCGGCCAGGCGCAGCTCGGGAGGGACCAGAGGAATCTGATCTTCCGAGACGGACGTTGCGGACGTTTTCCCGACCCCGTTCATCGCGTAGAGACGGACGGCTGGTCGGGGGAGCCCCAGGTGAGCGCTGCGCTCGCGAGCCGAGGCGGCGATCGGGACTCGCGCCTTGGCCAGTTTGGGGATCTTCCGCCACAGGTCGAAGGCGCCGTCGTTGCCATCTGGGGCGTACACGGGTCCGCCCTCGTTGTCCTCGTCGTAGCCGAGGAACGGGCTCTCGGGGTAGCCCTTCCCACCCGGGTAACGCTCACCGTCGCGTTCGCGGGAGTACGCATTGCCGATGCTGGCGTGAGAGACGGTCGCTCCTCCGTCCTCGCTGCGGAGGAATACGGCGGCCACGGTCGCGGTGAGCAGGCCGAGCATGCCGTCGGGGCCCTCGGCGTGCCACGCAGGGCGGCCGAGGATGGCGGCGTCGGGCATCGAGAGCAGAATCGTCTCGCGCAGGGTCCGGCCGTGGGGGATATGGATGATCTTGCCGCGCATCGGTGCAGCCTTCGCGGACCTGCCGTTGCGCTCCGACGGGTCACCGGTGGACGTTGTTCCGCCCGGAAATGTGGCGATGTGGTGGAGGAGGTGCTGTGCGGCGTCGGCGGACGGGAGCCCTGTCATCGTCTGGGGTGTGTAGTGGCCGAGGTACTGCTCCTTCTCCGGTGCGGTGTGGAACTCGCGGATGAGCTGGTACGGGACCTTGGCGGCCTTGTCGATGGTGCCGAGCCAGGCGGCCTGGCCGAAGGGGTGCTCCGGGTGGAACAGGTCGAACCGGTCGTGCATGCGGCCCAGGTATGAGGTGATCACGTCGATGTCCAGCTCGAGCGGCGGATCGTCGCGATCGGGTCGCATGGCATCCATGGCGATGCTCACCAGGAGCAGGTAGGCGGGCGGCTCGGCGGTGCGGGTCCGCATGGCGAGGCGGCTGAGAGAGGGGTCTGTGAAGGCATCGAGGAGGCTGATTCGGCGGGGCCGGCCGTTCCCGTCGAGGGCATCGAGCCAAGGGCGGTCGACCAGGTTGAAGGTGGCGTTCATGGGTGTCCTCACGCGAGTCCGATGGTGGGGTGGTAGGAGGTGGCGTCGATGAGCTTCCTGGTCTCGTCGGGGCGACCGTCGGCGTCGAACGCGTCGCGGACCTGCAGGCGGGGGAGCATGTAGTCGGGGACGGGCACCGATGCTTCGGCGACGTCGCCGTCATTCCAGTCCGTCCTGTCGACCGGCAGATGCGAGGGGACGCTTGTCCCGTCACGAACGACAGTGAGCATCGTGGATCGGGTCCCCTGTCGGGTCTCGATGTGCTCGACAATGTCGGTGGTGGGCCATGCAGCGGAGAGCGAGGACCAGGGGGAGCGCGCGATCTTGTCCTGGATTCTCTTCTCCTGCACCTTCTCGGCAGCTATGACAGCCGCGCAGTATTCGGGGTCGTCGGCGAGGTCGGGGCGGTCGCCGTAGGCGGCACGGACGAGGGGGACGATCTGTTCGGGCATCTCGATGGTCGTGGCGTCGGCGAGGTCGCGGCGGGTCGCGAAGAGCGCATGCGGGACGGACTGCTCGTACACGTACTGGCTGCCCTCGGCGATGACGACGCGGGGCTCGGTGGCCCAGGAGGGACGGTTGCCGGCGCGGTCGTGGCGGTGGAGGCGTCCCAGGCGCTGGATGAGGTTGTCGGCGGGGCATGGCTCGGTGATCAGTAGGTCCAGGTCGATGTCGAGGGACTCCTCGATGATCTGTGTGGAGATGATGATCAGGCCCTTCTGCCGTCGTCCGGTCTCGTGGCCGTCCTTGCCGGCGACGGCCAGGAGGGTCTTCTCGCGGATCGCGCGGTCGCGGGCGGTCAGGCGGGAGTGCAGCAGCAGGACCGGGGCGCCGGGGTCGGCGGCGATGACGGACTTCCAGGCGGTGACGGCGCCGCGGACGGAGTTGCAGACGATGCCGATGATTCCGGGGGCAGTGCGCAGGTCCGGAAGGTCGACGTCTGCGGTGGAGTCGGCGCGGTCGATCTGCACGCTGCGGGGAGGCATGGTCGAGGGGACGTCGATCTCCTGGACCCCGCTAGCGTCTGCGGTGGTCAGCAGCGGGTAGGAGTCGCGGGCCTCGTGGGGCTCGACGGTGGCGCCGAGGAGTCCGGAGCGGTAGGCGGCGATGATCTTCTGGCGCTGGCCGGGACGGAGCGTGGCCGAGAGGACGACGACGGGGCATCCGAGGGCGGCGAGGTAGGCCAGGAGGGTCTCGAACTCGAGCATCATCCGGGGGTCGTAGCCGTGCACCTCGTCGAAGACGACAACGCGGCCGGCGAGACCGGCGAGGGCCACCATCCGGTATGGGGTCGGGAGCACAGCGCGGAGCAGCGTGTCGACGGTGCCGACGCCGACGGGGGAGGCGAGGGCGCGGTGGCGGCCGAGGAGCCACGCCGAGGGGGCGGTGCGGAGCGTGGGGTTGCGGTGGGTGAGCATGGCGCCGCGGTCGAAGATCCCGGCGGCGCGGAGGAAGGCGTCCAGGCTGGGGTGGATCGCGGCGGAGGTCGCGTGGGTCGGCATCGCGACGTAGACGCCGCGTGCGCCGGCTTCGGCATGTCGTAGGACGCAGGCCCAGGCGCCGGCGGTCTTCCCTGCGCCGGTGGCGTCCTCGAGCACCGTGATCGTCGGCCCGGTGGGCCGCAGTCCCCACACGGCCTCCTGCAGGGGCCGGGGCGCGAACCCGAAGACGTCCTCGAAGGTCTCGCGGTGCTGCGGGGGCTTCCAGTCGCCGATGAGCGCGAAGCGGCGCACGGCGGTGGCGGCACGGCCGGCGGAGGTCTTCGCGTACTCCTCGTCGGTGCCGGTGCGGCCGAGCGGGAACTGCCCGGGGTAGGATCCGACCCAGTCGGCGATCTTGATCAGACCCGCGGCCTCGAGAGCGACGATCGGGGAGGGCCGCCAGGCGCGGAGCCCGTTCTCGTCGGCGCTGAGGAGCTCAGCGGTGCGCGCGATGAGGCTCCGCTGTGCCTCGTCCCATGCAGGGCCGGCGCTGACCAGGGCGGGTGTCGCGGACTCTGCGGCGTAGGGATCGAGGTATCCGCCGCGCTCGACGTTGATGATCCGGCTCAGGAGGGTCGTGCTGGGGGAGACACCCCAGTCGCGCAGGAGAATTGCGGCGCCGAGGGCTTCGTGGGTCAAAGACCTGCCCCGGTAGGCGTGGGTGGCAGGGTCGAAGGGGAGGTCGGCGGGGACGAGGCTCCCGTCGAGCAGCTGGCCGGTGAAGTGCGGAGTCGCCTTTCCCATGTCATGAAGAGCGGCCGCGAGCATGAACTCAGGACACGGGATACTCTCCCGCAGCGCGTTGGTGGCGCGGTGGTTGTAGAGCTCGCCCGCGACGTGGGCGACGTCGAGGAGGTGGCACACCAGGGGGTGGATCGTCCGCGTGGCGGGGTCATACTTGCCCCACAGCTCACGGTCCGGCACGGTCGCTCCCTCGATCAGATCAGCAGGGCCCGTCGACCGTGACGGTACGGTGCGGGCCGGACAGTCGAGCTCTTCGACAGTCCCGACATCAGCCCCGGGCTTTCGTCGTTGAGGTGCCCGCGCGCTGGTTCGTGATGGGTGAAGGTGCTCCTGAGCTGGGAGGATAGGGCTTGTCTAGAGTCCAGTTCGTCGCAGTACAAGGAGCACCTTCAGGGTGAATGCTACCGGGTTGTATCGATGTCCTCGTGTTGATGTCTCGTCGGTGCCTGCGGCTGGTCAGGTAGGCGGGGTGCTGCTGACGCAGACGCTGCGGGCGGCGGGCCTAGCCGCGGACCTGTCCAGGGCGCTGGCGCCGTGAAGTAAGCAGCTCTCGCGTCATGATCCGCGAAAGGTCCTCGCGGACCTGGCGGTCATGCTCGCGGTCGGTGGGGATCGCCTGGCAGACGTCGCGACGCTGCGAGCGGAACCGGAACTGTATGGTTCCGTCGCGTCGGATGCGACGGTCTCACTGTTGCTGAGGACCCCCGCCGCTGACGTCGACGTGGTCGAGAGCGCGATCAGTGCCGCCCGTTGCAAAGCCCGCGAGAACACCTGGGCGCTGGCCGGGGAGCACGCCCCTGGTGCGGGCGTCACGGCGAAGGGTCCGCTGGTCATCGACCTGGACGCGTCGCTGGTGACCTCTCACAGCGAGAAGGAACTGGCCAGGCCCACGTTCAAGAGAGGTTTCGGGTTCCATCCAGTGCTGGCGTTCGTCGACCATGGCCCCGGTGGTTCCGGGGAGATGCTGGCCTGTTTCCTGCGTGCTGGGAACGCTGGCTCGAACACCGCAGCGGACCACGCGAGCGCGATCGCCGCTGCGCTGGCGCAGGTGGGGATGGGGTCCCGGCCCGGGAAGAAGGTGCTGGTTCGGATCGACGGGCCTGGCGGGACGAAGAAGACGCTGCAGGAACTGGTCAAGCGCAGGGTCTCATACTCGGTCGGGTTCACGCTGCCTGCGAACACGCCGCAACTGCCCCGCTTGGTCCCTGAGCACGTTAGGGAGCCGGCCTACAACTCCGACGACTAGGCCCTAGAGGGCGCTGACGTCGCAGAACTGACCGGGCTGCTCGACCTCGACCAGGACTGGCCGGAGGGGATGCGCGCCATCGTCCGTCGCGAGCGCCCTCATCCCGGCGCGCAGCTGCGGTTCGATGACGTCGAGGGCTACCGGCTCACCGCGTTCGCGACCAACACCACCAAGGGCCAGCGCGCGGACCTCGAGGTTCGTCACCGCCGGCGTGCTCGCTGCGAGGACCGGATCCGGGCCGCGAAGGGCATGGGCCTGCGGGACCTCCCCCTGACAAGTTTCGGACAGAACCGGATCTGGTGCCAGATCGTAGCCCAGACCAGTGAGATCACCGCCTGGACGGGGCTGCTCGGCGACACAGGCCAGCCCGCCAGAAGGTAGGAACCCAAACGCGTGCGTTACCGCCTGGTCCAGATCCCCGCGACTATCGCGCGCCATGCCCGTCAGCGGGTCCTACATCTCTCGGACCGGTCGCTCTGGGCCGAGATCATCCAGGCCGGCCACGCCCGCCTCGCCGACCTGCCCGCCCCCGGCGGGATAGCTCCCGACGCCGTCGTTGACCGCACTCGCCAAGGACCTCCGGAATGGACGCCCGACGACCGCGATCGACATGCGGCAGACCGTCACCCCCAGATGCCAGAATCGGCTCTCGAACACCGGCGACACCGTCGCTCAACAGCACCATGCACAGCGAGCGTAATACCTGATCGGGTGCCCCCGGCAGGATTCGAACCTGCGACCGACGGATTAGAAGGCCGTTGCTCTATCCACTGAGCTACGGAGGCGTGCGCGCCGCGGCGCGCCGAGGGGAGTCTACCGGGACTCGCCCTGACAGCGCGGACACACGAAGACGACGCGGGGCTGCGCCCCCTCGACGTCAGGCTGGGCCATCATGCGGCGCTCCACGCGGCCGCGGCATCGACGGCACGGCTGGCCCGCGCGGCCGTAGACCCACAGATCGCCGCCGCGACCCATCATGCCGCCGGTCGTGACGCGCACCGAACGATCCTTGTTGAGGTCCAGCAGACGGTGGGCGAGGTCGACGAGCGCTCCGGGATCAGAGAGGGCGGAGACCGGGGCGAAGGGGGAGATGCGCTGCAGGAAGCACAGCTCGCTGCGGTAGATGTTGCCCACCCCTGCCATGACGCGCTGGTCCAGGAGCACCTGTCCCAGCGGCAGATCCGCCTGGGCCGCGAGGTTCGCCGCCGCCTGCTCCCGCAGCGCCGGGCCCCAGGCGGGGGAGAGGAGGTCCGGTCCCAGATGCCCGACCTCGCTGTCCTCCTCGGCGGTGCGCAGCAGATGCACCTGCTTGATCTCGTACCCGGTCGCGCGGGCGACGCGGCCATCATCATGCCGAGCCTCGAGGATCACGCGGGCCGTATGCGCGGGACGCCGGGCCCGGGAGGTGTCGGAGCTGATCAGCGGCTTGTCATCGACGAACCAGATGCCGTCCATCATGAGATGGGAGTGCAGGGTCAGCGGCTCGCCGGCCCCGTCCGCGGGCGGGAGCAGGCGCAGCAGCAGGTGCTTGCCGCGCGGCACCACCTCCCGCACCCGCCAGCCGCGCAGATCGGTGTCCGCGAGCCGCGGCACCCGCAGCTCGCACCGGGTGAGGGTCGCCCCGGCGAGCGCCTCATGGAGGATCCGGCACTGCCGGTGGACGGTGTCTCCCTCGGGCATGCTCACCGCCCTCCGGCGCGCAGGCGGATCGCCCGCGGGGAGCGGTAGCATCCGGCCTCGGCGAGAGCCGCGGCCACGTGGGCGACGGCCTCCGACTCGATGCCGTGGCCGCTGATCCGCTCGACCGCGAGGGCCGGGATCATCGACTCTGCGGCCACCGCATGCGCGAGGGCGCGGGCGGTGTGCGGGGTGCGCACGGGGCTCGCGTACCACAGCAGCGACTTTCCGCCGCGCTCGAGGACGGCGGCGACTTCTCCGCCGTCGAGCACCACGAGCGACCCGGCCCGGCGTGCGGGTCTCAGGGACGTTCCCTCGGGGGGCTGCACGCCGGGATCCGGCCAGGGGAGGGCGGCGCCGTACGGGTTCGCGGGATCCGTCGCCGCGAGCACCGCCAGGGCGTCATCCCGCCCGCTTTCGTCGCCGTCCTGGCGGCGAGCCTGCGCGGCCTCCCGTTCGCGATCCCGGTCGCGCAGCCGGTCCACGGCTCCGGGAGGGGCGAACTGCGCCGCCCCGAGGCCGTCGATGAAGTAGCCGCGGCGCGCCCCGCCGTTCTCCTCGAGGGTCTGCAGCACGCGGTACATCGTCGCGAAGGACCCGGGTACGTCCTCGATGCCCATGCCACCACGGGTCAGCACGCCGTGCCGGTCCAGAAGCAGGGCCGCGAGGGCGCTCGCGCGAGCGGTCGCGTCGACCATCGGCACGCGCAGCGCCGACCACCGGCCTGAGCCCGCCGGGCCCGTTTCCAGCTCGGAGACGTGCGCGGCGCCGGCCCGGAGCATCGCCGCCGACAGCCGGGCGGCACCCCTCCGGGTGGCCGGACGCGCGCGTCCGCGGCCGCGGGATGGCCGCGAGGAGCGGGCGGGGCCCATCGCGTAGCCGCGCAGCGGGGCGAAGGAGTCGTTGGTGATGAGCGTGGAGAACGCGAGCTCCCACAGCGCCTCCGTCAGCTGCGGCGGATCGACGGCGCCGCCGCCCTCGGGATCGGCGGCGAGCGCCCGCAGAATCTCGGTGTGCCGCAGCGCACCGGGGGAGCCGCGCAGGAGAGCCAGCACCCGGGAGGCCACGGACCCCGGGGCCAGAGCGTCTGCGGCATCCTCGATCGTGGCCGCGTCCAGGCCCAGCGGCAGCGCATCGGCCAGATGCAGACGCACCCAGCCGTCATCGGAGCCCAGGCGGCCGTGGCCCGTCCAGACGATCTCGCCGCTCGCGAAGAGCCCGTCCAGCAGGGCGGAGGAGGCGTCGTGCAACCGGGCCGGAAGCACCTGTGACTCCCAGGTCGACAGAGGAAGGGACACCCCGGCGAGCTGATCGATCACGCTGAGCGCACCGTCGGCCCCGGCCAGAGAGGACCTCCGGGGAGCACCGTCCGCATCCCGCTCCCGCACATGCTGCCAGCCCCCGAGGAAGCGGGCGTAGGAGGACGGGGCGACCGGCTCGATCTCGCGGCGCGACGCGGCGAGGCTCGCCCGGCGGATCCTTCGCAGCACCTCCGCCTCGACCCATTCGACGCCCTCGCCACCCGGAGTGAACTCGCCTGTCGTGAGCGCCCGGTCGGCGACCAGGGATTCGAGGGCGGTGCGTGCCACGCCGGGGGCGAGACCATGGGCGCGCACCGCCTCCTCGAGGGTGAAGGGCCCCCGGGCGCGGGCCCAGCGGGAGAGCAGCTCCTCGACGGGTCGCGGCACCGGCTCGAGATGCACGGCAGGCACCCCGACGGGCAGCGCGATGCCGAGCGCATCGCGCAGCAGCCCCGCATCCTCGATCGCGGCGAGCTGCTCGGCCCCGCCGATGCGGACGGCGACCGCACGTCGGGCCGCGAGCAGCTCCTCTGATGCCTCCGCCGCGGACGCCCCCTCCGCCATCCGCGCCTCGATCTGCTCGGGCGCGAGCGGGCCCAGGCGCCGCAGCGCATCGGCCAGGTCCTCGGCCCCGCGCAGCGCGCGCTCCGGCGTGAGGCCCTGCAGCTGCTGCGAGACCTGCGCGATCGCCGCGGGATCCAGCAGCTCCCGCAAGCTCACCGTTCCCAGGAGCTCCGCCAGGAGGCTCTGGTCCAGCGCGAGAGCGGCGGAGCGCTTCTCCGCCGCGGGAGCGTCTCCGTCGTACAGGAACTGGGCGACGTAGCCGAACAGCAGGGACCGTGCGAACGGCGAGGGAGCGGGGGTCTCCACCTCCCGCACCTGCACCTGCCTCGTGGTAATGCCCTGCATCACCGCGACCAGGCTGGGGAGGTCGTACACGTCCTGCAGGCACTCGCGAGCAGCCTCGAGCATGATCGGGAAGTCCGGGTAGGGACGGGCGACGTCCAGCAGAGCCGCGGCTCGCTGCCGCTGCTGCCACAGCGGAGCCCGGGAACCGGGGTCGCGGCGCGGCAGCAGGAGCGCCCGTGCGGCGCATTCCCGGAAGCGGGAGGCGAACAGGGCGGAGGTCCCCACCAGACGGCGCACCTCCTCATCGATCTCCTCGGGCGTGAAGACGAACAGATCCGCGCCCGGCGCCTCCTCCCCGTGCGGGATGCGCAGGACGATCCCGTCATCAGCCGCCATGACCTGTCCGTCCAGGCCGAAGCGGTCCTGCACGCGGGCACCGACCGCCAGGGCCCACGGCGCGGTCACCCGCTGCCCGAGCGCGCAGTGGAGCACCACACGCCAGTCGCCCAGCTCGTCGAGGAAGCGTTCGATGACCAGGGACTCGGGACCGGGCACCGTGCCGGTGGCCTGCTGCTGCTCCTGGAGGAAGCGCAGGGCCGCGTGCCGGGAGTTCTGATCGAGGCCGATCTCCGCGAGCTGCGCGAGCGCCTCCTCCGGCGCCCGGGAGGAGATCTCGTGCTCGAAGCCGCCCAGCGCCCGGCCCAGCTCGACGGGCCTGCCCGCCCCTTCGCCGTGCCAGAAGGGAATCCGTCCGGCCAGGCCGAAGGCGGGGGAGACGGTCACCCGGTCATGGGTGATCTCCTCGATCCGCCAGCTCGAGGTGCCCAGGGTGATGACGTCTCCGCGCCGGGACTCGTAGACCATCTCCTCGTCCAGCTCGCCGACCCTGCGCGCCTGACCGGAGTCCTCGCCCGCCACGAGGAACACGGGGAAGAGCCCGCGGTCCGGGATGGTGCCGCCGCTGGTGACGGCGAGGCGCTGCGCCCCGGGACGGGCGGTGAGGATCCCGGTCTCGCGGTCCAGGACCAGGCGTGGCCGCAGCTCGCTGAACGCGGTCGAGGGGTACCGGCCGCAGAGCAGGTCGATCGTGCCGTCGAACAGGGACCGAGGCAGCGCCGCATACGGATGCGCGGAGCGGACGGTCCCGAACCACTCCTCGAGCTCGAGGGGTTCCACAGCCGCTGCGGACACGGTGTGCTGGGCCAGGACGTCGAGCGCGTTGCGGGGCACGACGAGGGGCTCGATCCTCCCCGCCAGGGACTCGCGCACGGTGACCGCGGCACGCAGGACATCGGCCGCATGCAGCGGATGGACGATCCCGCGGGAGACCGCCCCCACGTCGTGGCCGGCGCGGCCGATGCGCTGCAGCATCGAGGAGATCGCCGGCGGCGTCTCGACCTGGATGACCAGGTCCACCGAGCCCATGTCGATGCCCAGCTCGAGAGAGCTGGTCGCCACCACGCAGCGCAGCTCCCCGGACTTCAGCTGCTCCTCGATGAGCCGCCGATGCTCCTTGGACATGGACCCGTGATGGGCCCGGGCCACGTCCTCGACCTCTCCGTCCGCGGCGAGGGAGGGGTCCTCCGTGCCGTCGGTGCGACCCACCGCCCAGCTCGCCGGACCCGGTGCCGCGAGCCCGGCGGCGGCCGCCTCCCGTCGCCGGTGCAGCAGGTTCAGCCGCCCCGTGAGCCGCTCCGCCTGCCGCCGAGAGTTCGTGAACACGATCGTCGAGCGGCGGGAAAGCACCTCCTCGAGGATCGCCCGCTCGATATGCGGCCAGATGGTCCCGGCGACGTCGTCCTCATCGGCCGCGTCCGCGGGCGGCTCGATCGCCTCGAAGTCCGTGATCGGGAGGCGCACCGTCAGGTCCAGCTCCTTGGTCGCGGGCGGGCGGACCACGGCGACCTGCCGGTCCGCGCCGCCGAGGAAGCCGGCGACCTCGCGGACGGGCTCGACGGTCGCCGACAGCCCGATGCGCTGCGCGGGCGAGTCGGTGAGCGCGTCCAGGCGGGCCAGGGAGAGCGCCAGGTGGACGCCGCGCTTGGAGCCCGCGACCGCGTGGACCTCGTCGACGATCACCGTCCGCACGGTCGTGAGCGACTCGCGGGCCGAGGAGCTGAGCATGAGGAACAGCGATTCCGGCGTGGTGATGAGGATGTCCGGCGGATTCGAGACGAGCGCGCGCCGCTCCGCCGCCGGGGTGTCCCCGGTGCGCATGCCCACCCGGACGGGCCGCGCCGCGACGCCCATTCGCTCGGCGCTGCGCCGCGTGCCCACGAGCGGGGAGGTCAGGTTCCGCTCGACGTCCGCACCGAGCGCCTTCAGCGGCGACAGGTACAGCACGCTCACGCCCGGGCCCCGGGCGGGTGCCTCCGGCTCCGGGAACATGAGCGCGTCGATCGCCATGAGGAACGCGGCGAGCGTCTTCCCCGAGCCGGTCGGGGCGATCACGAGCGTGTCACGAGCCTCGCGGATCGCCTGCCACGCCCCGGCCTGGGCGGCGGTCGGGTCCCCTAGGGCACCGGAGAACCAGTCCCGGGTCGCGGGGCTGAGCAGCTCCAGCGCGGCGCGCGGCGAGGCGAGGACGGGCGCGGAGGGACCGGACGGGTTCATCGGGCCATTGTGTCGCGCCGGACGGACATCCGAGTGCGTCCGGACGTGAACGCGGAGGTCGGCCGAGGGGGACGGCCCCGAGCGGCCACCCCATCGTCAGCCCGGACGTGGCAGGATTGACACGAGGCGGCGCCCCGTGACGGGGCCCCGCGCACAGAACCGAAAGGGAGGAACGACATGGCGGAGTACACGCTTCCGGATCTCGACTACGACTTCGGTGCTCTCGAGCCGGCGATCTCGGGCCGCATCATGGAGCTGCACCACGACAAGCACCATGCGACCTACGTCAAGGGCGCGAACACGGCCCTCGAGAAGCTGGCCGCGGCCCGCGAGTCCGGCGACTTCGGCTCCATCAACCAGTTCTCGAAGGACCTCGCCTTCAACCTGGGCGGTCACACGAACCACTCGATCTTCTGGAAGAACCTCTCGCCCGAGGGCGGCGACAAGCCGACCGGCGAGCTGGCCGCCGCGATCGACGAGCACTTCGGCTCCTTCGACGCCTTCCGCGCGCAGTTCACGGCCGCGGCGCTCGGCATCCAGGGCTCCGGCTGGGCGATCCTCGCCTACGAGCCGCTGGGCGGGAACCTCGTGATCGAGCAGTTCTACGACCAGCAGAACGGCGTGCCGGTCGCGACCATCCCGCTGTTCCAGCTGGACATGTGGGAGCACGCCTTCTACCTCGACTACCAGAACGTCAAGGCGGATTACGTCAAGGCCATCTGGAACATCGTGAACTGGGCCGATGTCCAGGCGCGCTTCGAGAACGCCTCGAAGACCACCGGACTGGTGAACCCCGGCGCCTGAGCGTCGATCTCGTCGTCGGCGCGCCGCCGGCACGACATCACGGACGGCCGGCCCCCGCGGGGGCCGGCCGTCCGGCGTTCCCGGGCCCGCACCTCCGGGGCATCGGCGCTGGTGCTCGTCCTCCCCATGGCACGCTCATCCACACTTCCGCGACCGTCCTGGCACTGCCGGCCGCGGCACCCGAGGCTGGGTGCCACGCGGCCCGCCACGGACCGGGGAAGGACCCCGGACATGGTGCAGGCCGCGGGAAGGACGTGAGGACATGAAGGAGATCCATACGACCCTGCAGGGCAACGCCTGCAGCGATCCCGTCATCATGCGCGGGGGCGAGGAGCCGTTCAGCGTGAAGGTGCGCATGGCGGTCAACACCCGGTACTTCAACCACCGCACGAACGAGTTCGAGGACCGCAAGCCCGAGTACTTCACGGTGTACACGCGTCGCAAGCTCGCGCGTCACGTGCTGGGGTCGGTGAAGAAGGGGCAGCCGCTCATCGTCACCGGCCGTCTGTCGACCCACGAGTGGACCGACGACCAGGGACGCGAACACAGCCAGCTCGCCGTCCAGGCCGAGGCGATCGGCCATGACCTCCTCTTCGGCACGACGGCGTTCAGCAAGGCCGCGGGCATCGCGGACGAGCCGGACTTCGATCCCGACACCGGAGTGATCATGACGGACGAGGGGGAGGCCGAGGACAGCGGTGACGGCGCCTCGCCCGTCGGCGAGCTCCTCGCCTCATGAACCGGCGCGATGCCCTGCCGCCCGCCGTCCGGGGAGCGGCAGGGCATCGCCGACTCGCGGCGCGCCCCTCAGGAGCTCCCGCGGACCCGCCGAGGCCCGCATGTCAACCGTGCAGCGACTCCGCCAGGGCCTGGGTCAGCTCCGGCAGGAGCGCCGGGCCCATCACGTACCGGGCGGGCCCGCTCGGACGATCGCCCGCGCGGCGCAGCGCCGAGTAGGTGACGCCGTCCTGGGTGGCGGCCACGAGCACACGCAGCGTGCCGCCGTCGAGCGCCTCGGCGGTCCGCCGCGCCTGGGCATCGGAGTCGTCGATGCGGCTGCGCCAGCTCGCGGCGGGCAGATCAAGGGCGAGCGCGCCGCCGACGGCGATGTCCGGCCACGACACGGCCGCGAGCGACTCGAGAGGATCGTGCATGGCCGGAAGCTCCTCGAGCTCGATCGGGGTCAGATGAGCGGCATCGGCTCCCAGCACATCGGTCGCCTCGACCCCCAGCAGCGCGGCGATGCCCGGCTGCTGGGCCAGCAGCGCCGCGCTGCGGGCCAGGGCGAACCACCGCGGCGCCCTGAGGGTCTCGCCGTCGACGTGCCGGCCGATCTCCAGAAGAGCGGCGGCCAGGGCCGCCGACTCCGGATCGAGGGGGTCTCCCTCGGGCGTGCGGGGTGCAGTCTCGTTCATGGGGGCCTGTCAGCTCGACCTGTCACAATGGAGGGGCCGCCGCTGTGCGCGGCGGCACCACACTGTACCCGGGACGTCGCATCCGCGGTCTGGATGCGATCCGCTGGCCCGAGCGCGCACAGGAGTGCGCGGGCCCCGGGAGTCGACGAGCATCGAACAAAGGTGACCCGTGAGCTATTCCGCCTCCTTCGGAGACCGACCCCGCCCGGCGCCGCGCCCGGGCGCCGACGCGAACGGAGGACCTCGGCGCGTCTCCCCGGTGACGGTCACGCTGATCGCCCTGGGAGCGCTGGTCCTCCTGCTGGTCCTCGCCTCCGAGGTGTACACGCGGTACCTGTGGTTCGAGCAGCTGGACTACACGCAGACGCTGACCACGCGCTGGATCACCCAGATCGCGATGTTCGTCGTCGGCTTCCTGCTGTTCGCGGTCCCGCTCTACGTGAGCCTGCGGGTCGCGTACACGAAGCGGCCGATCTACCCGCCCATCACCCGCGAGCAGGAGGCGCTCGAGCAGTTCCGCGGCGCGATCGACCCGCTCCGCCGCGGCATCACGATCGCCGGGCCTCTCGTGATCGGCGCCTTCAGCGGCCTCGCCGCCTCCCGCAGCTGGCAGGACATGCAGCTGTTCCTGCATCCGCAGACCTTCGGGCAGGCGGACCCGGTCTTCGGCCTCGACGCGGGCTTCTTCGTCTTCACCCTTCCGATGATCGAGGTGGCGATCTCCTTCGCCCAGTTCATCTGCCTGGTCACCGCGATCGGAGCGGTCGCCGGACACTTCGTCTACGGGGGAGTGGCCTGGGGGCAGGAGAGCGGCCTCGAGATCACGACCGCCGCCCGGCGGCACCTCGGGATCCTCGCCGTGGTGTACGTCATCCTGCTGGGCCTCGGGCACTGGTTCCAGCGCTACGGCCTCCTGACCACCAAGGGCCAGCTCTTCGACGGCGGCAGCTACACCGACATCAAGGCTCTCGTGCCGGCGCAGACCATCCTCGCGATCTGCGCGATCTTCGTGGCGGCCCTCTTCGCGGCCTGGATCTTCCGGGCCGACTGGCGCATCCCCGCGATCGGGGCGGGACTCATGATCGTGTCGACCCTCGTGATCGGCAGCGGCATCCCGTGGGCGATCCAGCAGTTCAAGGTCGCCCCGAACGAGCGCGCCCTGGAACAGCCCTACATCCAGAACAACATCGACGCGACCCGGACCGCCTTCGGCCTGGACGCCGTGAGCGAGGTCAGCTATGCGGCCGCGACCGATGCCGAGCCCGGGGCCCTGCGCGCGGACGCCTCGACGACCGCGCAGATCCGTCTCATGGACCCCACCGTCGTGTCCCCGACCTTCGAGCAGCGCGAGGCCAACCGCGCCTACTGGGGCTTCGACAAGGTCCTCAGCGTGGACCGGTACGAGATCGACGGCGAGCTCCAGGACACCGTGATCGGCGTGCGCGAGCTCCGCCCGGACAAGTTCAACCTCGAGGGCCGGTCCTGGACGGACCAGCACATCATCTACACCCACGGCTACGGCACGGCCGCCGCCTACGGCAACAAGCGCAACGCCGACGGCGAACCCGACTTCTTCCAGTCCGGCGTCCCCGGCGAAGGCGCCTTCGGCGAGTACGAGGAGCGCGTCTACTTCGGACGCCATTCCCCGGACTACTCCATCGTCGGCGCGCCCGAGGGCTCCGAGCCCGAGGAGTTCGACTACCAGGCGGGCACGGATGGCGAGGAGTCCGGCACCCTGCGGACGAACACCTTCCAGGGGGACGGCGGGCCGAAGCTCGACGGCTGGTTCCCGCGCCTGCTGTACGCGATCAAGTTCCGCGACCCGAACATCGTCATCTCCGACTACGTGAACGAGGAGTCGCAGATCCTCTACGACCGCGACCCGCAGTCCCGGGTCCGCGAGGTCGCCCCCTTCCTCTCCCTGGACTCCCAGACGTACCCGGCCGTCGTCGGCGGCAAGCTGGTCTGGGTCGTGGACGGCTACACCTCCACCGACCGGTACCCGTACTCGACCACCGTGAACATGGACGACGTGATCACGGATTCGAAGACGGACCCGCGGGAGTCGGCCGCGCACCGGGACAGCGAGACCAACTACATGCGCAACGGCGTGAAGGCGACGGTCGACGCCTTCGACGGCTCCGTGGACCTCTACGCCTGGGACACCGAGGACCCGATCCTCCGCGCCTGGGAGGAGGTCTTTCCCGGCGCCGTCCAGCCCGCCTCCGAGATCGACGCGGAGACGATGAGCCACCTGCGCTATCCCTCCGACCTGTTCAAGGCGCAGCGCGAGCTCCTGGGCAAGTACCACGTGACCTCCGCCGACGAGTACTACACGCAGCAGGACTTCTGGCAGGTCCCCCCGGATCCCACGGACAAGGTCCAGGACAATCCGGACGGCACCCCGGGCACGCAGAAGGACCAGCCCCCGATGTACCTGACGATGCAGATGCCCGGCCAGGACGAGCCGCGCTTCATGATGTCGACCAGCTACATCCCCGCCAACGGCCAGAACGTCATGACCGGATACCTCGCCGTCGACTCCGAGACCGGGGACACGGCGGGCAATCCGGCCGAATCCTTCGGCGACCTCACCCTGCTCGTGCTGCCCTCGACCAACCCGGTCAACGGCCCCGGACAGGTGCAGGCGACCTTCAACTCCGAGCCGAATGTGTCGCAGGCGCTGAACCTGCTCAAGTCCGGCAACTCGGAGGTCATCAACGGCAATCTGCTCACCCTCCCCGTGGGTGGCGGCCTGCTCTACGTGCAGCCTGTCTACCTGCAGTCCTCCTCGCAGGGCGGCGGCACCCAGTACCCGCTGCTGCAGATGGTGCTGGTGTCCTTCGGCGACAAGATCGGCTTCGCGCCGACCCTCGACCAGGCGCTGGACGAGGTCTTCGAGGGCGATTCCGGCGCCTCGGCCGGTGATGCCGCGGTGCCGAACACGGGCGGTGAGTCCGGAGCGGTGGACGCCGATACGGGGGAGACGACGTCCCCCGGCTCCGGGGACGCGACGCCGCCCGAAGGCTCCGGCGATGCGACGACCTCGCCGGCCGACGGCTCCGCGCAGGAGCGCCTGGACACGGCGATCGCGGACATGGACCAGGCCGTCAAGGACTCCGAGGCCGCGATGGCTGCCGGCGACTGGACGAAGTACGGCGAGGCGCAGGACCGCCTGCAGGATGCCGTCGAGCGGGCGGTGGCGGCGAACACCGAGCTCCAGGGCGGCGGCTCCGCGGCGGCGCCCAGCGACAACGGAGGCTGATCCGCTGTCGCACGCCCGGCCCGCACCGAGGCCGCATCGGCCGTCGTCCGCCCAGGACGGCGGCCGATCGTCGTCCTCTGCCGCCGGGGCGATCCCGGGACCAGGTGCCCCGGACGAGTCGCGACGTGGCGTGCCGCACGCTCCGCCCGTTTCGGCTGGACGCAGACGAGCCGGTGCCATAGTCTTGATGAGTCGCCGCGGGGTGGAGCAGTTCGGTAGCTCGCCGGGCTCATAACCCGGAGGTCGTAGGTTCAAATCCTGCCCCCGCTACGAGAAGAAGGGCCCCTGGCCGGTATCGCACCGGTCAGGGGCCCTTCGTCATGGCCGGGAACGGTTCCGCGACCGACGGCCGGATCCTCGGGACGCCGGCGATCCTCCATGCGGAGGCCGCGGTCGTCGCGCCGGCGACGTGTCGTGATCGGGTGGACCGTCGCTCACAGCCCGGTCCGGCGGCAGCGTCGTGCGGGGCGTCACGTTCCACCCGCTGCGGGTATCGCTCCAGGTCATCGTGGGGTAGAGTGGTCTCTGTCGCCGCGGGGTGGAGCAGTTCGGTAGCTCGCCGGGCTCATAACCCGGAGGTCGTAGGTTCAAATCCTGCCCCCGCTACGAAGAAAGCGGCCCTGACCAGGTATCTCACCGGTCAGGGCCGCTTCCGCATTCCTGCCCCGGTCACGATCGGTATGCGCGGAGGGGCAGGGCAGTGTGTCCGCCCCGCGACCCTGCCGAGGAGGCGCCGGTTCCTGTCGCCCGCGAGGGGGGCAGCGCGGCGGGGAGGACGCGCATCGCACGCCGCCGCGGATTCTGCTTGGATCAGGGCATGAGCACTGACGCTTCCCAGCCCCGCACCCTCCTGTTCATCGGCGATTCGATCACCGACTGCGGGAGGCGCGAGGACCCCCAGCACCTCGGCTTCGGCTACGTCCGCCTCATCGCCGAGCACTACGCCGCCTACGAGCCTGCCACGACCGTCATCAACACCGGGATCGGCGGGGACCGCGTGAAGGACCTGCGGGCCCGGTTCCGCCCCGACTGCCTGGACCACGACGCCGACATGGTGACGATCTACGTGGGCGTCAACGACACCTGGCGCCGCTACGACCGCGATGACCCGACCGAGGACGACGCCTTCGAGGCCGACTACCGCTACCTGCTGGATCAGCTCTTCAGCAGCCGCCCCGCGCGGCCCGTCGTGCTCATGCTCCCCTTCGTCACCGACGTCGACGAGGACAAGGCCCGTTTCCACGAGGACCTCGACGGGAAGATCGCGCGCATCCGCTCGCTCGCCCGTGAGTTCGGCACACGGGTGGTCGACCTCGAGTCCGTCATGTCCGATGCCCTCCGGCGCGGGCACACGCCGGGCTCCCTCGCCGAGGACGGCGTGCATCCCAGCACGGCCGGCCATCGCCTGCTGGCCGATGCCTGGCTCGAGGTCGCGGGCGGGCGCTGAGAGCCTGCTCAGCCCAGCGGCGCGGTGACGTCCAGGGAGATGAAGCCGCGCCGCAGCACGGACCGGGGGAGGACCAGCACCTCATCGGGGCGCCATGGATTGCGCAGCGTGATGGTGCCGGTGACCGGATCGGCGCCGACCACGGCCATCACATGGTTCGCCGGCAGCCGCCCTCCCGGGACCGTCACGAGCGGGCTGAGCGGATGCGTGGAGGCGAGCACCGCCCGCCCCTCCGCCAGCAGGTCCCGGATGCGCCTCGGGGACGGCAGCAGCACCAGGGTGCGCACGCGGACCCCGGTCAGCGCCGCGAGACCGGAGCGGCCGAAGCCCCGCGCGACAAGCCGGTAGGAGCCGGCGAGATGGGCGGCGAACGCCTTCTCGAACAGACCTGCCCAGCCAGGGCCCTGACCCGACTGCGTGGCGTACACCCAGCGGCCTCGCGCATCCACGGGCATCTCCCGGTCGACGGTGATCACGGCGGCCGCGAGACGCACGTGCCATCGGCCCTCCCCCGCGTCGACGAGCGCGCTCTCGAGCAGCTGCGGGGCCTGCGCGTGCACGCCCAGCAGAGACGCCATCACCCAGCAGTCGCCCAGGCGCCCCTGCCGGGGCCGCCTGCTTAGGTCCAGGGGCGTGGCATCCGGCCTCCAGCCGTGCATGTGCGGGCCCGGGGCGGGGCGGGCTGCCGCCTCCCGGCCCGCAGGATCCTCGGGAACGGCAGGGGCGCTGCGACGGAGCAGGACTCGCTCCGCGGACAGCAGCAGGTCCCGGACACGACGACGCCACGGCGTCCGCCCGGTGGGCGCGACGCCGTGGCGTGCTGTCATGTGCGGGGCCGGGGCGTCGCGGTCAGTGCGCGGCGGCCGGGACGGCCTTCTGGCCCACGGTCTCCATGACCTGCTGGAACCAGGGCTGGTCGACGTCGAAGGCCTTGTGGCCCGCGATGCGCTCGAACTCGATCGCCCGCAGCACGTCGCCGCGCTCCTCGTCGTGGCCGATCACGCCGGTGCCGCCCTCGAGGGCGACCTGCACGGCGAGGTCCGTCATCGACTTGATCAGGCGCAGGTCGTAGGCGTTGGCCTTCGCGGAGCGGGCGAAGTAGCCGGACTTCTGCACCATGACCTTCTCCGCGCCCAGCTTCTCCGCGAACTGCTTGGCGAACCACTGGCCCGGGTTGATGGTGTCGAGCTTGACGTGGCCGAAGGGATCCTTCTCCGGCTCCTCGCCGCGGGCCTGCATCTCCGCGACGATCTCCGGGATCCCGGCGCCCTCGGACAGGAAGATGTTCACGCAGCCGGTCTCGTCCATGACCTTCCGCAGACGCTCGGCCTCCCCCTCGATGTCCAGGGCCAGCTCCGGCAGGAACACGGCGTGCACGTCCCAGCGGTCGCCCGAGAGCCCGATCTCCGGCAGCCAGTCCTGCTTCGCGTGCCACTCCTGGTAGGCGCGGGCGGCCTCGGCGGTCAGGTAGCCGCAGGCGCGGCCCATGATCTCGTGGACGATGAGCATGCGCGGGTTCGAGCCGTGCTCGGCGATGACGTTCTGCGCGAACAGGCTGGTCTGCTCCGCTGCGGTCTTCGCCCCCAGGGACTGGCGGATCGGCACGATGTCGTTGTCGATCGTCTTGGGCAGCCCGACGACCTGCAGCGGGTAGTCGTTGTCCGCGAGGTACTTCGCGAGGTCCGCGGCGGTCGTGTTGGTGTCGTCGCCGCCGATGGTGTGCAGGACGTCGACGCCGTCGGCCTTGAGCTTGTCCGCGGCGACCTCGAGGGCATTCTCGCCCTCCTGGATCAGCCCACGTGCCACGAGGTCCTTGGTGTTGGTGAGCTTCACGCGGGAGTTGCCGATGGGGGAGCCGCCGAACTCGTGCAGCACCGCGGCCTTCGCGCGCACGGTCTCGTCCACGACGATCTTCTCGCCGGAGAGGAGACCCCAGTATCCGTGCTTGTACGCGATGATCTCGACATCCGGCACGAGCTCGGTGTAGCGCTCGATGAGCCCGCCCACGGCGGAGGACAGGCACGGGGCGTAACCGCCCGCGGTGAGGAGGGCGACGCGCTTGACGGTCATGGAGCAGGTTCCCTTCGGAAGGAAGACATCCGGACGGGGAGAGTCTACCGATGCCGCACGGTTCCCGTCGCGCCGGCCCAGCAGGGGACCCGAGCCGGTCAGCTCTCCTGGTCGGAGCCGGAGAGCGCGGTCAGCACCTGCTCGTGGAGATGCCCGTTCGTGGCCACGGCGCCGCCGCCGAACGGCCCGTCCTCGCCCTCGAGGGAGGTGAAGCGCCCGCCCGCCTCGGTGACGATGGGGGCCAGGGCCACCATGTCGTGCAGATGCAGGGACGGCTCGGTCGCGACGTCGACCGCCCCCTCGGCCAGCAGCATGTACGACCAGAAGTCGCCGTAGGCGCGGGTGCGCCAGAACCGTTGCATGAGGTTCAGCATGGCGCGCAACCGGCCCTGCTCGGCCCAGGCGTCGAGCGCCGAGTAGGACAGGGAGGCGTCCTCGACCCGGTCGACCTGCGAGACCCGCAGCGCCGAGGCGGAGCTGATGCGCGTCCCCGTCCAGGCGCCGGCACCGGTGGCGGCCCACCACCGGCGGGAGAGCGCCGGGGAGGAGACCAGCCCCATGACGACCTCTCCGTCCTCGACGAGACCGATCAGCGTCGCCCACACGGGCACGCCCCGCACGAAGTTCGCGGTCCCGTCGATCGGATCGATCACCCATTGCCGGGCCGCGGTGCCGGTGCTGCCGAACTCCTCGCCGATCACCTGGTCGCGCGACCGGGAGCGCGAGAGCTGGGCGCGCACGAGCTGCTCGGCCGCACGGTCCGCGTCCGTCACCTCGGTGAGATCCGGCTTCGTCTCCACCACGAGGTCCTGCGCCTTGAAGCGGGACATGGTCAGCTGATCCACGGCATCCGCGAGGACATGGGCGAGGCGGAGATCATCGGCGTAACGGGTCGACATGGGATCCACTCTACGGAATCAGGGCGCGCTTCCCGTGCTTCACAGGTCCCAGGGATCGTTGCGCCGCAGCGCCGTCGCCAGGCGCCGATAGGATTCCAGGCGGCTCGGGCCCGCAGTGCCGGCCCGGCCCTCCTCCACGGCGGCGTCGAGGCTGCAGTCCGGGGAGTCCTCGAGATGCGTGCATCCGCGCGGGCACTCCTCGGCGAGCGGGGCGAGGTCGGAGAACGCGTCCAGCAGGTCCTCGGGATCGACGTGGCCCAGGCCGAAGGAGCGGACGCCGGGCGTGTCGATCAGCCACCCGTCCTGTCCGGGCATCCGGAGCGCGAGCGCGGACGAGCTCGTGTGCCGCCCGCGGCCTGTCACGTCGTTGACCTCGCCAGTCGCCCGGCCCGCCCCGGGGACGAGGGCGTTCAGGAGCGTGGACTTGCCGACGCCGGAATGGCCGATGAGCACGCTCGTGCGTCCGGCGAGGCGCTCGCGCAGGCCCGCGAGCCCCTCGATCCCCCCGTCGGCCGTCCGACGGGTGACCACATGGTCCAGGCCGAGCGGCGCATAGGCCTCGAGGAACGGGGCGGCCGGGCGCAGGTCCGCCTTGGTGAGCACGAGGAGCGCGTCCACGCCCGCGACGTAGGCGGCCACGAGGCAGCGGTCGATCATGCCGCCGCGCGGCTCGGGGTCGGCGAGCGCGGTCACGATCACCATCAGGTCCACGTTCGCGACCAGGGGCCGCTCTGTCGCGTCGTCGTCATCGGCGCTGCGACGCAGGAAGGAGGAGCGCTCCTCGATCCGCACGATCCGGGCGAGCGTGTCGTGCCGCCCGGAGACGTCCCCGGTGAGTGCGACCATGTCCCCGGGCACGACGGGACGTCGGCCCAGCTCCCGGGCACGCATGGCGGTCACGGGGCGCTCGTCCGGTCCTCCCTCGTCCACGACCGTGCGCCAGCGTCCGCGGTCCACGGCCACGACCCGGGCGGGCGTCGCGTCCGCGTGCGCCGGACGGTCCTTCGTGCGGGGCCGCGAGCCGCGCCGGCTGGGGCGCACCCGGACGTCGGACTCGTCCCAGTCCCGGGCTCCGCGACCTACCACGACCCGCCCGCGGGAACATCGGTGTGCAGCATCGCCAGCCACATGCCCACGAAATCCGGGAGGGTCTTCTGCGTCGTCTCGACGTTGCGGACCCGCAGGTCCGGGACCCGCAGCCCGATGATGGCCGCCGCGGTGGCCATGCGATGGTCCTCGTAGGTCTCGAAGACCTCGCCGTGCAGCGGACCGGGATGGATCTCCAGCCAGTCGGGATGTGCGACGGTGCGGGCGCCGATGTTCGTCAGCTCCGCGGCGAGCGCCTCGAGCCGGTCGGTCTCGTGGCCGCGCAGGTGGCCGATGCCGCGAAGACGGCTGGGGGAGTCCGCGAGGGCCGCGAGGGCCGCGATCGTCGGGGTGAGCTCTCCGACCGCGGAGAGGTCGGCGTCGATCCCGTGGATCGCTCCGGTGCCGCGCATGCACACCTCGTCGTCCTCGCGCCACACCTCTGCGCCCATGCGGGCCAGCAGCGCGCGGTAGGCGTCGCCGGGCTGCGTGGTCGCCTCCGGCCAGTCCGCGACCGCGATGGTGCCGCCGGTGACGAGGGCTGCGGCGAGGAAGGGACCGGCGTTGGACAGATCGGGCTCCACGACCACCTCGCCCAGCTCGATCGGGCCGCGGCGGACGATCCACTCGTGCACCCCGTCCTCGAGCGGGGTGTGGACGACCGTGACGTCCGACTCGGCGAGGGTCTCGATGGTCATCTCGATGTGCGGCAGCGAGGGCAGGGTCGCGCCCACGTGGCGGATCACCAGGTCCTCCTCGCAGCGGGCGCCCACGAGCAGGAGGTTGGAGATGAACTGGCTCGAGGCCGAGGCGTCGATCGTCAGCCGGCCGCCGGGGAGGCGTCCGGTGCCGTGGACGGTCAGCGGCAGGTGGTCCTTCTCGCCGTGCTCGGTGACCTCCACGCCGAGCCCGCGCAGTGCCGCGATCACCGGTCCCATCGGCCGCGCGAGCGCCGCCTCGTCACCGGTGAAGCGGACATCGCCGTTGCGCAGGGCCGCGAGCAGCGGCACGAAGCGCATGACCGTGCCCGCCAGTCCCGTGTGGATCTCGACCGGATCCAGGGGCTCCGCCGTCGCCGCCGGGATCGGTTCGACCCGCAGGGCGTCGTCCTCGACGGTCAGGGAGGCGCCGAGCCGCTCGAGGGCATCGCGCATGAGGCGCGTGTCCCGGGAGACGAGCGCCCCGCGCAGCAGGGTCGGCGATGCGGCGAGGGCGGAGAGGATCATCCACCGCGCGGTCAGCGACTTCGAGCCGGGGACGCTCACGAGGGCGTCGACGGGACCGGTCGCGACCGGTGCGGTCCACAGGACGTCGGGCACAGTCGGCCTCAGGCCCGTGACTCGGCGAGCTTCGCGGCGATGCCTCGGACCGGGTCGTCCTCCCGGGCGCCCGAGCGGACGGCCTTGGCCGTCTTCCCTGCGGACTTCTCGAGCTGCTTCTTCTTCGCCTCGGCGTTCTTCTGAGCTCGCTCGAGGAACTGCTCGACCTGGTAGCGCAGCGAGGGGCGCCCGTCATGGTCGACGACTGCGAGCAGCACGCCGCCCAGCAGCCCCGCATCGGTGGCGATCGCGGCCAGCTCCTCGAGGCGCTCCGGCCCGGACAGCTCCCAGATCTTGCGGCGACCGGCCCAGCCGACCGTCGTGGTCACCAGGAGCACGCCGGCGGCAAGGCGCGGATTGCGACCCGTCGCGTACATCAGGCCCGCGCCCGCCGCGACGGCGCCCGAGACCCGCAGCAGCTCCTTGACCCCGACGGCGTTCGGGACCGCAGTGGTGTGCAGGGCGCGATCCGCGCCCTTGAAGGCGGCGGGGAGCACATCGATGGCCCGCGACGGGGAGACGGCGGTGCGGACCCCGTCGACGATGAAGGGCGCGGCGAGCAGGGGGCGGGCGATCCGGCGGACGAGCGACATGGTGACCTCACGTTCGTAAAGCGGGCGTGCACGACCCATGCGGGCCGGTGTCCGCACCAGAGTAGCGTGCCTCACCTCGCGAGGGCGGAGCCGACGGCCCGCGGACGCCGGGGACGGCGGCGCCCCGGGGAACAGGCGCCGGAGAGCGCCGGGGACCCCGGGGAACACGGAGGACGGGTGCGGCGTTGTGCTCGATGTGCCCGGAGCCCGGTGCGGACGGGCACGCGCATCCCTCCGACGCGCGCACGACGAGCACCACCAGGACGAGCCCGGGGACGGGCCCGGCGGAAGGACCCACCCGTATGACTGCACCGGCTCCGGCACCACCGGCCCGTGGCGTACGGTTGTCCCCGATGAGCCCGACCGACACCGCCCCCGACACCGCTGCGGACTTCGACTTCGAAGCCGAGGCGCTGTCCCATCTCGATGCCCTCTACGGCGGCGCCCTGCGGATGACGCGGAAGCCCGAGGACGCGGAGGACCTCGTGCAGGAGACCTTCATGAAGGCCTTCCGCGCCCGCGACCGCTTCACACCCGGTACCAACCTGCGCGCCTGGCTGTACCGCATCATGACCAACACCTACATCTCCTCCTACCGGCAGAAGCAGCGTCGGCCCAAGGAGGCCTGGACCGATGAGGTGCAGGACTGGCAGCTCGCGGACGTCGAGTCCCATACGAGCACCGGACTGCGCTCGGCCGAGCACGAGGCCCTGGACCGCCTGCCCGACTCCGCCGTCAAGGAGGCGCTGCAGGAGCTGCGCGAGGACTACCGCATGGCGGTGTACTACGCCGACGTGGAGGGCTTCGCCTACAAGGAGATCGCCGAGATCATGGACACGCCGATCGGCACGGTCATGTCCCGGCTGCATCGCGGACGCCGCCAGCTGCGCGAGCTCCTGGGCGACTATGCGGTCCGCAACGGCTACGCGGCGCCGACGGCGCCGTCCTCCCAGGAAGGGGAGAAGAAGTGACGGAGAACCCGGGAGACAGCGGACGCGATCCCCGCTACGGCCTCGAGGAGGCGCTGGACGGCGAGCTGCCGCGCGAGACCGTGGCGCGCATGTCCCGGCACACCGAGGACTGCCCGGAGTGCGCCGACGAGTGGGAGCGCCTGCGACGGCTCAAGGAGCTGGTGCGGCGCAGCTGCCGACAGGACGTGGCCCCGTCCCGACTCCGCGAGCGGATCAGCGTGGAGTGCCAGGACCTGCTGTACACGCGCACCGAGCAGGTGACCCGCATCGACGTCGACGGACGCCGCACCACCGTGACCCGCACCCTGCGCATCGAGGGCGGCACGCTCCCCGAATGAGAGCCGTCGGGCATCCGGCATGCACGAAGGGCCGTCCCCTCGGGGACGGCCCTTCTCATGTCCGGCCGGAACCGGCGGCGCACCGGTCTGCGGGTCCGCTCGTTCCTCGCGGATCCTCCGCCCGGAGCTCGCCCGATCAGGCGTTGGGGCGCTTGCCGTGGTTGGCGCCGCTCTTGCGACGGGACTTGCGCTTGCGACCACGCTTGCTCATCACGCTCTCCTTCCTTCGCCAGGACAACCCCGCTATTGTGCCACAGCCGGAGGGGAGCCGCCGGCGGCGTCCGAGGTCAGCGTGAGCCGAGGAACTCTCCGAAACCGCCGTGCAGGGCGAGCCAGGCGATCAGGCCGTAGCCCGTCTGCCCGGGCAGGTCCCGACCGCTGCGGGCGAGGTCCGCCGTCCACTGATCGTGGCCGTCGAGGGCACCCACCGTGTCGATGAAGGGGACCCGGCGCCGAGCGCACACGTCCTCGAAGGCGGCAGACAGCTCCCGGATGGAGGCGGTGCGGCCGCGGTCCAGGCTCGGGGGAGGACCGACCACGAAGGACGGGATGCGCAGGCGCTCGAGCCCGTCGAGGACCTTCGCGAGGTTCAGGCGCGAACGGGCCAGCGAGATGCCCGACGTCACGTCCGAGGAGCCCAGCCCGATCACCACGCGATGCTCGAGCAGGCCCGCGGACTGCGCCTCCGGATCCAGACGTTCCGAGACGGCCGCATCCCAGCGCTCGCCGAGCGAGGCCGAGGTCTCGCCGGGAAGAGCCGCCGTGAACAGCTCGATGCGGGCGGCCGGGTCCTGCTCGGAGGCGACGGCCCGGCCCAGCCAGCCGAGGGCTCGGGCATCGCCGGCTCCGGCGAGCAGCTCGTCGCCGAGAGCGATCACGCGGATGCGGGCGGTGCCGGGGACGGCGGTGTGCAGGGGACGGTCCTCCACGCGGAGACCTCCTAGGTGGGGTACGGCGGGCGATGCAGGATGCCCGGGTCCGCGGAAAGCACGGACCCGGGCATGATGTCAGGCCTGGAAGGCGCGGTCCAGCAGGTCCTGCTGCTCGGCCTTGTGGCGCTTCGCGGAGCCCGTGGCGGGCGAGGCGGAGGCCGCGCGTGCGGCCACGCGCAGCGTGCGGCCGGTCTGCGCGGCGAAGTTCACGGCCATGTAGGACCAGGCGCCCTGGTTCTCCGGCTCCTCCTGGACCCACATGAGCTCGGCATCGGGGTAGGCCGCGAGGGCCTTCGAGAGCTGCGCCGCCGGCAGCGGGTACAGCTGCTCCAGGCGCACGATCGCGACATCCCGGATCCCTTCCTTCTCCCGCTGGGCGAGGAGGTCCCAGTAGACCTTCCCGGAGGTCAGAAGGACGCGACGGACCTGCGAGGGATCCACGTCGGTGTCCGGGAGCACCGGCTCGAAGCCGCCCGTGGTGAAGTCCTCGATCGAGCTGACGGCCGCCTTGTTGCGCAGCATCGACTTCGGGGTGAAGACGATCAGCGGCTTGCGCGGCTCCAGCAGCGCCTGACGGCGCAGCAGATGGAAGTAGCTGGCCGGCGTGGACGGCACGGCGACCCGCATGTTCTCCTCCGCGCACAGGAGGAGGAAGCGCTCGATGCGAGCGGAGGAATGGTCCGGCCCCTGTCCCTCGTAGCCGTGGGGGAGCAGCATGACGACCGAGGAGTTCTGGCCCCACTTCTGCTCCGAGGCGGAGATGAACTCGTCGATGATCGTCTGGGCGCCGTTGACGAAGTCGCCGAACTGCGCCTCCCACAGGACGAGGGAGCTCGGGCTCTCGACCGAGTACCCGTACTCGAAGCCCAGCGCGGCGAACTCCGAGAGGGAGGAGTCGTAGACGTTGAAGCGCGCCTGGTCCTCGGACAGGTGCGAGATCGGCGTCCACTCGTCCTGCGTCTCGTGGTCGATGAAGACCGCATGGCGCTGCACGAAGGTGCCGCGGCGGGAGTCCTGACCGGCCAGGCGCACCCGGCGGCCCTGCAGCAGCAGGGAGCCGAAGGCGAGGATCTCGCCGAAGGCCCAGTCGATCCTGCCCTCGCGGGACATCTCGTAGCGCTTGGCGGCGAGCTGCGCGAGCTTGGGGTGGAGGGTGAACTCCTCGGGGAACTGCGCGTGCGCGTCGCCGATGAGCTCGATCACCGAGCGCGAGATCGGTGCGATCTCGGTGCCCGCCCCCGTCTGCTGCTGCTGGGCGCGGGGCAGCTCGAGCCCCTGCACGGAGGCCGAGGGGTCCGCCTCGGAGACGGCGCGCGCCTGGGCGAAGGCCTGGTCGAGGTGCGCCTGGAAGTTGCGGACCACGTCCTCGGTCTCGTCCACGGTCAGATCGCCGCGCTCGATCAGGGCCTCGGTGTACTTCTTGCGCACGGTGGGCTTGTTGTCGATCAGCTCGTACATGCGCGGCTGGGTCATCGACGGGTCGTCGCCCTCGTTGTGGCCGCGGCGGCGGTAGCAGACCATGTCGATGACGACGTCGCGGTGGAACTTCTGGCGGTAGGCGAAGGCGATCTCCGCGACCCGCACGCAGGCCTCGGGATCGTCGCCGTTGACGTGGAAGACCGGCAGCTGGGTGGACTTCGCGACGTCGGTCGAATAGAACGAGGAGCGCGAGGAGTCCGGCTCGGTGGTGAAGCCGATCTGGTTGTTGATGATCACGTGGATCGTGCCGCCGGTGCGGTAGCCGCGCAGCTCCGAGAGGTTGAGGGTCTCGGTGACGACGCCCTGGCCCGCGAAGGCCGCGTCGCCGTGGATGAGGATCGGGACGATCGGGAAGTCGGCGCCGCGCTCGGCCTTGTCCTGCTTCGCGCGGACGATGCCCTCCAGCACGGGGTTGACCGCCTCGAGATGCGAGGGGTTCGCCGCGAGGTAGACCTTGGTGGTCCGTCCGTCCTCGGCGGTGTAGGTGCCCTCGGTGCCGAGGTGGTACTTCACGTCGCCCGAGCCCATCGTGTTCGGGCCGACCGCGCCCTCGAACTCCTGGAAGATCTGCCCGAAGCTCTTGCCGGCGAGGTTGGACAGCACGTTCAGACGCCCGCGATGGGCCATGCCGATGCAGACCTCGGTGATGCCGTCCCGCGTCGCGTCGGTGAGGATCGAGTCCAGCAGCGGGATCACGGATTCGCCGCCCTCGAGGGAGAAGCGCTTCTGGCCCACGAACTTGGTCTGCAGGAAGGTCTCGAACGCCTCGGCGGCGTTGAGACGGTCCATGATGTGGGTGACCTGCTCCTTGGTCAGGGGGGCGCGCTCCGTCTCGAAGCGGTCCTGGATCCAGCGGCGCTCCTCCGGATCGGCGATGTGCATGTACTCCACGCCGATGTTGCGGCAGTAGGCGTCGCGGAGCATCCCGAGGATGTCCCGCAGCGTCGCCTCCTTCGTGCCGCCCAGGCCGCGGGTCGGGAAGGTGCGGTCCAGGTCCCACAGGGTCAGGCCGTAGGTCTGCACGTCCAGGTCCGGGTGGGTGCGCACCTTGTACTCGAGGGGATCGATGTCCGCCATGAGGTGCCCGCGCACGCGGTAGGAGTGGATCAGGTCCATCACATGGGCGAACCGCTCCTCCTGCGTGTCCTGCAGCGGGTTGTCCGCGACCCAGCGCACCGGCTCGTAGGGGATCCGCAGGGAGGCGAAGATGCGGTCGTAGAAGCCGTCCTTGCCCAGGAGCTTGTCCGCCATCTTCTTGAGGAACTCGCCGGAGGCGGCGCCCTGGATGATGCGGTGGTCGTAGGTCGAGGTCAGCGTCATGACCTTGGAGACGGCCAGCTGCGCGAGGGTCGAGGCGCTCGCGCCCTGGAACTGCGCGGGGTAGTCCATCGCCCCGACGCCGACGATGCAACCCTGCCCTGACATGAGACGGGGGATCGAATGGACGGTGCCGATGCCGCCCGGGTTGGTCAGCGTGACCGTGGTGCCCGAGAAGTCGTCCATCGTGAGCTTGTTCGCCCGCGCCTTCTTCACGATCTCCTCGTAGGCGGCGAGGAAACCCGCGAAGTCGAGGCGCTGGGCGCCCTTGATGCTCGGCACGACGAGGCCGCGGGAGCCGTCGGGACGGGGCATGTCGATCGCGAGGCCGAAGTTCACGTCCTCCCGCTTCAGCAGGACGGGCTTGCCCTTGTCGTCGACGTCGAAGCCGTTGTTCATGTCGGGCAGCTCGACGATCGCCTCGATCATGGCCCAGCCGATGAGGTGCGTGAAGGAGACCTTGCCGCGGCGGTTGCGCTTGAGGTGGTTGTTGATGACGATGCGATTGTCGAACAGCAGCTTCACAGGGACGTCGCGCACCGAGGTCGCGGTGGGGACCTGGAGCGACTCGTCCATGTTCCGCACGACCGCGGCGGCGGGGCCGCGGAGCTTGACGACTTCGGGAGCGCTGAGCTCGACGACGGGGATCTGCGAGGTGGTCGTGGGGGCCTTCGCGGGGCGGTCCGAGGTGTTGGAGACCGTCGGGGCGGGCGTGGAGTTCACGGACTCGGATTCCTTCGTGGGCGCGGGAGCGGCGGGAGCCGTCCGGGGAGCGGGGGCGGGGGCCTCGTGCTCGGGCCGCGGCGACGCTGCTGCGGCAGGGGCGGGGGAGGCGGAGGCCCGGGCGGGGGAGCTCTGGGAGGCTCCGCCCTCCTCGGGCGCGGCCGGGGCCGCGGGGGTCGGAGCGGCGGCCGTGTCCTCGGGCGGTGCGTCCGCCGTCACCGGAGCGGCCGGCTCGCGCGTTCGGAAGAACTCGGCCCAGCTCGGGTCCACGCTGGTGGGGTCCTCGGTCCACTGCTCGTGGAGGGCGTCCACGAGCCACTGGTTGGGGCCGAACTCGGGGGCCTCGTCCTCAGGGGGTGGTGTCTGCTGTGACACTCTGCGATCGCCAGCCTTCGATACGTCGTGGGAGTTGACCTGCCCAGCCTAGCCGAGCAGGGCAGGGGATGTGGACGGCCGGCGGAGCCGGGGCGGTCCGGTCGCGCACCGCGTCCCGCCCCCGCCTCCCGCAGGGTGCAGATCCATCCGGTGGGTCGAGGAATCATGCATCCGGGAGGGTGACCCGGATGAGCGAGGAGGACCCTCCCGCGCCGGTGCCCGCGGAGGGGTCGTCGACGACCTCGATCGTCCCGCCGTGCAGGTTCACCGCCCAGCGGGCGATTGCCAGGCCCAGCCCTGTCCCGCCGGTCGTGTCGGACCGGCCGCCGCGCTGGAAGCGCTCGAAGACGAGCTCCCGCTCGGACAGGGGGATGCCGGGCCCCTCGTCGGACACCTCGATCATCACCGTCCCGGCCTTCTCATCGGCTCGCGCGCGGACCCGGACGCGCCCGCCGGGAGGGGAGTGCCGCGAGGCGTTGTCGAGCAGATTGGCGATCACCTGATGCATGCGCGCGGCATCGGCCTCGAAGGTCAGCTGCGGGGGCTCCACGTCGATCACCCAGCGGACCTCGCGGCTGCGCGCCCGGGCGCCGAGCGCCGCGGCATCGGCGACCTCGTGCAGGAACGGCGTGAGCTCGATGCGCTCGGTGGTGATCTCGCTGACCCCCGCATCCAGCCGGGACAGGTCCAGCAGGTGGTCGACCAGATGCGAGAGCCGCTCGGTCTCGGTCAGGGCCACCTCGAGCGCCGCGGGGTCCGGCTCCGTCACCCCGTCGACCAGGTTCTCGAGCTGCGCCCGCAGCCCGGCGACCGGAGTCCGCAGCTCATGGGACACGTTGGCCACGAGCTCCCGGCGCAGCAGGTCCGTCTCCTGCAGCTCGGCGGCCATCGACGTGAAGGCGCGCGCGAGCTCGCCCACCTCGTCGTGGCTGGTGGCGTCGATGCGCTGCCCGTAGTCGCCCTCCGACATGGCCTGCGCGGCCCGGGTCATCTGCCGCAGCGGCGAGGTCATGCCGTGGGCGAGGACCTGCGTCAGGACGAGCGCCGCGATGATCGCGACCGGGATCGCGAGGAAGGGGTTCAGCGCCGCGGAGGCGCTCAGCCAGGTCAGCGCCGCGGTGAGGGTCACCGCGGCGACGACGATGACGCCGAGCTTGACCTTGAACGAGCCGAGGCGGTCGAGCGGCCGGTTCATCAGACGCCGGGCCCGGTCGCCCCACCGGCGCCCGGAGCCTCCTCGCCCAGGCCGTCCTCCGGCTCCGCGGGGATCTCGAGCGCATAGCCCACTCCGTGCACGGTGCGCACCAGATCCGAGCCGAGCTTCCGTCGCAGCGCCTTCACGTGCGAGTCCACGGTCCGGGTCCCGGTCGCGTCGACCCAGTCCCAGACGTCCGCCAGCAGGTGCTCGCGCGTGAGCACGGTGCCCGGGGACGTGGCCAGGCACAGCAGGAGGTCGAACTCGGTCGGCGTGAGATGCGCGGGCACGCCGGCGCGCATCACCCGGCGACCTGCGCGGTCGATCACCAGATCGCCGATCTCGAGGGCCACCTGCGGGTCGGCCGGGCCGGGAGCGGCCGCGGCCTGCTCGGTGCGACGCACCCGGCGCAGCAGCACCTTCAGCCGGGCCACGAGCTCGCGCATCGAGAAGGGCTTGGTCATGTAGTCGTCGGCCCCGACGCCGAGGCCGATGAGCATGTCGGTCTCGTCGTCCCGAGCGGTGAGCATGAGGACGGCGACGGGGGAGTCGGCCTGGATGCGTCGGCACACCTCGAGGCCGTCGATCCCGGGGAGCATGACGTCCAGCACCACGACGTCGGGCTGGACCCGCTGCACGGTCGCGACGCCCGAGGGGCCGTCCAGGGCGGTGGAGACCTCCCAGCCCTCGGCGGTGAGACGGTCCGCAATCGCGCTGGTGATGGTGGGCTCGTCCTCGATCACGACGACCCGGGTGGGCGTGGTGGCGCCGGGCATCCCGGCGGGCGGAGCGGCATCAGGGCGTGAGGTCGACATGCGGTCACTGTACTGGCGCGGCCTCCGGCTCCCGGAGAGAACGCGGAGAAGCGTCCCGGGAACCGTCAGGCGGGTCCTGCTCCTGCCGTAGAATCGACGCCACTATGGACGATTCCCCCGCGCCGAGTACCGGCGCGCGCCCGCCCGTGCAGCAGGCCTTCCCGGCCTCCTCGAGCTGCTCCCCGGCGGTGCGCGCACTCCCCGTGAACGGGGAGGACGACCTGTGACCTGGATCCTTCTGCTCTGCGGCGTGCTGCTGACCGCAGGAACGGCGGTCTTCGTGGCCTCCGAGTTCTCCCTCGTGGCCCTGGACCGCCATACCGTCTCCAAGGCGGTCGAGGACGGGGACCGGAAGGCGGCCGGCGTGCTGTCGGCCCTGACCCATCTGTCCACGAACCTCTCGGGCGCGCAGCTCGGGATCACCATCACCACCCTGCTGTTCGGCTTCGCCGTGCAGGACCCGCTCGCGGGGCTGCTGACGCCGCTGGCCGCCTCCGCCGGGATCCCGGCGGGCGTCGCGGGTCCGGCCTCGGTCGTGGCGGCGATGGTGATCGCCTATGCCTTCTCCATGCTCTTCGGCGAGCTGGTCCCCAAGAACCTCGCGATCGCCGCCCCGATGGGGACCGCGAAGGTCGTCGCTCCGATCCAGCATGCCTTCACCCTCTTCTTCCGTCCGCTCATCGCCGTGTTCAACGCGACGGCGAACGCGGTCCTGCGCCTGGTGGGGATCGAGCCGCAGGAGGAGCTCTCCGCGGCCCGTTCGCCCGCGGAGCTCGAGTCGCTCGTGCGCCGCTCCGCCCGCGCCGGCAGCCTCGACCGGGGCACCGCGGTCCTCCTCAGCCGCACCCTCGCCCTCGCGGGGCGCGAGGCGGCCGACGTCATGACCCATCGCGGCGCCATGGTCGCCGTCGAGGCCGATGCGACCGCCGCCGACGTGCTCGAGCTGAGCCGCACGAGCGGGCACTCGCGCTTCCCGGTCATCGAGGGCAGCGAGGACGACGTGGTCGGCGTGGTGCAGGTGCGCCAGGCCGTGACGGTGCCGCGCGAGGAGCGGGCCGCGGTGCCGGTGCGCTCGATCATGGCGGAGGTGCACCGCCTTCCCGAGACGGTGCCGCTGGACAGCCTGCTGCTGGACCTGCGCGAGCTCGGCGCCCAGATGGCGGTCGTGGTCGACGAGTACGGCGGCACGAGCGGCATCGTCACCCTCGAGGACGTGATCGAGGAGATCGTCGGCGAGGTGAGCGACGAGCACGACGAGGGGGAGCCGGAGCGCTTCGCCCGCGAGGGAGAGGACGGCTGGCTCGTCTCCGGGCTCATGCGGCCCGACGAGATCCGTCGCGAGCTCGGCGTGATCGTGCCCGAGTCCAGCGACTACGACACCCTGGGCGGGCTCGTCATGGACGAGCTGCGCCGCATCCCCGAGATCGGGGACGTGGTGGAGACCGCCGGGCTGCGCCTCGAGGTCACCGCGATGGACGGCCGCCGCCCGGACTCGATCCGCATCGGCGTGCTCGAGGACTCTGCCCGGGTGGTCCGGGACGAGGAGGACGAGGACGATGAGTGACACCGCTGCCCTCCTGCTCGGCCTGGCCATGCTGATCGGCAACGCCTTCTTCGTGGGGGCCGAGTTCGCCGTCATGAGCGCCCGGCGCAGCCAGCTGGAGCCGCTCGCGGAGAAGGGCACGCCCGGCGCGAGGACCGCTCTGTGGGCCGTCGAGCACGTCTCCGTCATGCTCGCCGCCGCCCAGTTCGGCGTGACCGTCTGCTCGGTCACCCTGGGCGCGGTCGCGGAGCCCGCGATCGCGCACATGATCGAGCCCCTGCTGGCGCGCGTCGGCGCCCCCGAGGTACTGGTGCATCCGATCGCCTTCGCCGTCGCGCTGCTGATCGCCTCCTACCTGCACGTGGTCTTCGGCGAGATGGTCCCCAAGAACATCTCGATCGCCGTTCCCGTGGGCGCTGTGTGCGTGCTCGCGCCGCCGCTCGTGCTCGTGGCACGGGTGTTCACCCCGGTGATCTGGATCCTGAACGTGATCGCCAACGGGATCCTGCGGCTCCTGCGCATCGAGCCGCGCGACGAGGTGGAGAGCGAGTTCACCGCCGAGGAGATCGCGGCGATCGTCGACGAGTCCCGGCGCGAGGGGCTCCTCGAGGACGAGCAAGGGCTGCTGCGCGGGGCCATCCAGTTCTCCGAGCGCACCGCGCGCGAGGTCATGGTGCCGATCTCCGAGGTCGTCACGGTCACCCACGACGTGTCCCCGGCGCAGATCGAGGACCTCGTGGCCAGCACCGGATACAGCCGGATCGGCGTGCGCAACGACGCCGGGGATCTCGTGGGATACGTCCACCTCAAGGACGTGCTGCTGTCGCCGGAGGATCCGGCGGAGGCCTATGAGCGCCCCATCCATCCCGGGATCGTCCGGGCGGTCGTCTCGGTCGCCGACGACGACGAGATCGAGGAGGCCCTGCGCGCCATGCAGTACAACGGCGCGCACATGGCCCGGGTCGACTCGCCGACCTCCCGCAGCGTCGGGGTGGTCTTCCTCGAAGACGTCCTCGAGGAGCTCGTCGGCGAGGTCAAGGACGTCATGCAGCGCCGCCGCGGCTGAGCCCCTCCGACGCATCCGGGCGGAATCCGGGCAAGCGCAGTCCCGGGGGAGACCAGCAGGTCGGGGCGCTCCGCGCCCCGCGTCGAGGTGTCGCAGGCGTCACCTCCGGAGCGCTCCCAGGTCAAGGATTCCTCGGG
Organism: Brachybacterium hainanense; assembly: GCF_042434575.1. Classification (NCBI taxonomy): domain Bacteria; kingdom Bacillati; phylum Actinomycetota; class Actinomycetes; order Micrococcales; family Dermabacteraceae; genus Brachybacterium; species Brachybacterium hainanense. The sequence goes on along the minus strand of NZ_JBHLSV010000005.1, from coordinate 142,146 downwards.
CTGCCGGGTGCACGGCAAAGTCTTGGCAATGTCCCGCCCCGGGGACCTGGACGACGCTCTTGTCGTTTGTACATTTGAACCTGTTGTTCCGCGTGCGCCCCTTCCCCCTCCGGCGTCGCCGGAGCGGAACAGGACAAGTCGACCGTCGAACGGAAGCAGGTACACCCGTGGCGAACCACCGCGCTGCAGGACGAGCACAGATGCGCCCCCTCAAGGTCTCCGCGGGAACGCGGCGCGACTCGATCGTCCCCGCCGGTGCCGTGAAGGTCGGCATGCTCGGAGCCCTCGCGACCGCGACCATCGCGGTGCCGCTCGCCTCCGCCACCGCCGGCGGCCTCGAGGCGAGCGTCCCGCTCGCCGACGCCGTCAGCCCCGCCGCCGCGGCCAGCACGACCCCCGCGACCGTCACCCCCACCGACGCCCCCGCCGTGGCGCTCCCGCAGATCTCCGCGACCGTCGAGCGCACGGACGCCCCCGCCGCGAACCGCTCGACCGAGCGCACGAGCCCCGCAGAGGACGTGGCCGCCCCCGAGCAGAGCGCCGAGGCCGATGCCCCCGAGGCGTCCGGCGGCGAGGTCGTCGAGGCCGAGTCCCGCACGGTCACCGATGCGACGACCGCCGCCCTCGTCGCGGACGACTCGAGCGCCTCCCTGACCGTGGACGTCCCCGAGCCCGAGGTCGCCGAGCTCCTCGCCGCCTCGCCCAGCAGCCCCGGCGGCTACATCAAGCCCGTCAACGCCCCGATCACCTCCGACTACGGCGTGCGCGTCCACCCGGTCCTGGGCTACGTGAAGGGCCATGAGGGCACCGACTTCGGCGCGGCCTGCGGCACCCCCGCGCGCGCCGCCAAGGGCGGCACCGTCGTCGCCGTCGAGTACAACTCCTCCTCCGGCAACCGGGTCAAGATCGACCACGGCGACGGCGTGACCACCGGGTACTACCACCTGCAGGGCTTCAACACCACCGTCGGCGCCGTCGTCGAGCAGGGCGAGACCATCGGCTACGTCGGCTCGACCGGTCGCTCGACCGGCTGCCATCTCCACTTCGCGAAGATGGACGCCTCGGGCGCCTACTCCGATCCGATGTCGCTGTTCGAGTGAGCCGCGCACCCCTGGTCCTGGGCGTCGAGTCGTCCTGCGACGAGACGGGCTTCGGGCTCGTCAGCGAGGGCGTGCTGCTGGGGCAGGGCCTCGCCTCGAGCGCCGCCCAGCACGCCGAGTTCGGAGGGGTCGTCCCCGAGATCGCGGCCCGCGCCCACCTCGCCGCGGCCGTCCCGACCCTGCGCATCGCCCTGGCCGACGCCGGCGTCGAGCTCGCGGACGTGACCCACGTCGCGGCCACCAGCGGTCCGGGCCTCGCGACCGCCGTGCACGTCGGCCTCGCCGCCGCGAAGTCCCTCGCCTGGGCCCTGGACGTCCCGCTGTACGGCGTCCACCACCTCGCCGGCCACGCCGCCGCCGACACCCTCGAGCACGGGCCCCTCCCGGCGCAGAGCATCATCCTCATCGTCTCCGGCGGGCACACCTCGATCCTCCACGTGGGCGACCTCGTCCGCGATCCGATCGAGCACCTGGGCGACACGCTGGACGACGCCGCCGGCGAGGCCTTCGACAAGGTCTCCCGCCTGCTGGGCCTCGGATACCCCGGTGGGCCTGCGATCTCCCGGGCCGCCACGGGCGGCGACCCCGCCGCCTTCGCCTTCCCCCGCGCCATGCTGCGCCCGGGCGATGCGCCCTACACCTTCTCCTTCTCCGGGCTGAAGACCGCGGTCGCCCGCACCGTCGAGAAGATCGAGCGGGCGGGGGAGCAGGTCCCCGTCGCGGACATCGCCGCCTCCTTCGAGCAGGCGGTCGTGGACGTGCTGGTCACCAAGGCGCTGCGGGCCGTCGAGGACCGCGGGCTGTCGACCCTCGTGATCGTCGGAGGCGTCGCCGCGAACGCGCGCCTGCGGGCCGTCGCCGCGGAGCGCTGTGCCGCCCGCGGGATCGAGCTGCGCGTGCCGCCACCGCGCCTGTGCACCGACAACGGCGCGATGATCGCAGCCGTCGGCGACCTGCTGGTCCGCTCGGGCGCGGAGCCGAGCGGCCTCGGCATCGCCGCCGACCCCTCCGCCGTCCTGCACGGAGCGCAGCTGCCGCTGCTGCGGTGACCTATCTCTCGAACCCCGCCGCGTGCCCCGGCTGGGCATGAGCAGGGGCTTCGACGTTGCTAGACTGCAACAGCACGCCCGCGTAGCTCAGTGGATAGAGCGTCTGCCTCCGGAGCAGAAGGTCGTAGGTTCGAATCCTGTCGCGGGCACCCATGAGGACCCCGGTCCCGGCCCCTGCCGGACCGGGGTCCTGTGCATGTCGCCCTTCGCACCCCCGTCTATCCTGCTGCGATGCTGCATGCGCGCTTCGATGATCGGGTGGCCGGGACCATCCTCGCCTTCTCCGCCTGCGAGCGGGTGATCGAGGCCCGCACCGCGGAGGAGGTCCGCCCCGCGCTGCGCGCGGTGCAGGCCGCGGTGGACGGCGGCTCCTGGGCCTACGGGATGCTCGCCTACGAGGCCGCGGCCGGGCTCGACCCCGACGCGCGCGTGCGTCCGGGAACCCCGGGGTTCCCCCTGCTGCGCTTCGGCATCGCCGCCGCCCCCGATGATCCCGGCGCCGTCGCCGCGGCCGAGGAGCGGCTGCGCCTCCCGTCTCCCGCGGCCTGGCGGGCGGCTCCCTGGGAGAGGGGATGGACCGCGGCCGAGCATGCGGAGCGCGTCGCCCGGGTCCGGTCCGCGATCGCCGAGGGCCTGACATACCAGGTCAACCTCACCACTCGTCTGCGCGGACGCGTCGAAGGGGACCTGCTGGCCTGCTACCGCGACCTGGTCGGCGCGCAGCAGGGAGCGCACGGCGCCTATCTGGACCTGGGCCGATGGGCGGTGCTCAGCGCGAGCCCGGAATCCTTCCTCCACCGCCGCGGCGAGCGGGTGCGGACCGCGCCGATGAAGGGCACCGCCGCCCGCGGGGCGAGCCCCGCCTCCGATGCCGCGGCCCGCGCCGACCTGCTGCGCAGCCCCAAGGAGCGGGCGGAGAACGTGATGATCGCCGATCTCCTGCGCAACGACCTCGCCCGCATCGCCCGGCCCGGCAGCGTCCGCGTGCCCCGTCTGCTGAGCGCCGAGGCCTATCCGACCCTGTGGCAGCTCACGAGCACCGTCGAGGCGGAGGTCCCGCGAGACCTCGGCCTCGAGGAGCTGATGTCCGCCCTGTTCCCCTGCGGGTCCATCACGGGCGCCCCGAAGATCTCGACCATGGGGATCATCGCAGAGCTCGAGAGCTGGCCGCGGGACGTGTACTGCGGGGCGATCGGCTGGCTCGCCCCGGCTCGGCACGTCGGCGGGGAGGAGCTGCCACCCGAGGCCCGCTTCAGCGTCGCCATCCGCACGCTGCTCGTGGACCGGGAGGACGGCACGGCGACCTATGGGGTCGGCGGCGGGATCACGTGGGCCTCGCAGGCCGCAGGGGAATGGGAGGAGCTCGCCACGAAGTCGCGGATCCTCGCGGGTCCCCGGACGCCGCCCTCCGCGTCAGCCGTCCCGCGGGAGCCCGTCGTCCCGGCCTCCGACGCCCGGTTCGGACTGATCGAGACCATGGCCGTCCACGAGGGCCGCCCCCGCCATCTGGCGCAGCACCTGGATCGGCTCGAGGCCTCGGCCGCACGCTTCGCGATCCCCTGCGACCGGGAGGCGCTGGAATCCCTGCTCACCGCCTCGGCCCGGGAGGCGGCGCCTCCGGCGGTCGCGGGGGACGGGCCCGGACAGATGCTCCGTCTCGAGCTGAGCCTGGACGGCACGGCGAGGATCAGCCGCCGGGAGCGGCCCGCGGCCGGGGACGGCCCGGTCCTGCTGGGAATCGACGACGAGCCGCGCGATCCCGCGGCGCCGGAGGTCCGGCACAAGACCACCGACCGGGCCGGGCTCGCCGCCGCCCTGGACCGGGCCCGGGGCCGCGATCCCCGCATCGAGGACGTCGTGCTCGCCGCGCCGGGCGGCCTGGTCACCGAGACGACCATCGCGAACCTCGTGGTGCGGATCGGCGGGGAGCTGTGCACGCCGCCGCTCGAGGACGGCTGTCTGGACGGCATCGGGCGCCGGCTCCTGCTGGAGCGCGGCGAGATCCGCGAGCGCAGCATCACCCGGGCCGAGCTCGACACGGCGGAGGAGATCTGGCTGATCAGCTCCGTGCGCGGTCTGCGCCGGGCCGTCCTCGCACGGGCCGTCCCGGCCCCGGCCCGATCCTCGGCTCAGAGCGTGCGGCGCAGCCGCAGCAGCTGATCGAGCAGTCCCGAGACGTCCCCCTGCCCGGGGAGCCGGAAGGCGGCCGCCGTATCGCCCGGCCCGACCTTCACGGTCAGGTCATGCTCCCCGCCGAGGACGAAGACGCTCTCGTCGGTCACGTCGTCGCCCAGGTACAGCCAGGCATCGGCCGCCGCGGCGCGGGCGAGCGCGGTGAGGGCTGCGCCCTTGTCGGTCTGCACGACCGAGAACTCGACGACCTCCTTGCCGGGCGTGACCTTCACGTCCGGCAGCGATCGCGCGTACTCGAGAGCGGCCTCGGTCGCGTTCACGGCGCCCCGGCCGCGGGCGGAGCGGGTGTGCAGCACCGCGGCCATCGGCTTGCGCTCCACATCGACCCCGGGGTGCTTGCGGGCGATCGCCCCGAGGGTGCGGGTGATCGAGTCCAGCAGCGCCTGCCGCGGCTCGTCCATCGTCAGCGCCGCTGCATCGAGCACTCCGGCGTTCATCTCCGGCGGGAGCGCCCCCACCTCCGCGCCGTGGGACCCCACGAGCACCACCGAGCTCGGCATCCGGGTATGGCGGTCGAGGTCCTCGAGGGAGCGGCCCGAGACGAGGGCGACGCTCACCCCTGCGTGCTCGGTCAGCTCGCGCAGGGCCGCGAGCGCCGTGGGGTCGCCCTGCACGGCGTCGCGGTCGGCGATGATCGGGGCGAGCACCCCGTCGAAGTCGGAGGCGACGAGGATCCGCGGCGTGCGCGCGAAGGCGGCGAGCGCCCCCTCGAGAGCGTCGCGCGAGGGTCCGTCCTCGCCGAGCAGCCGCACCGGGGCGGGGGTGCCGCCGCCGGGGGCTCCCACCGACTCGAGCTCGGCGAGGAAGGCGCGCGCCCAGGCCTGCACGTCGTGGTCCAGCACCTGCCGGCGCAGCGAGAGCATCGCCTGCTCCTGCTCCTCCTCGGGCATGTTCAGGGCCTGCAGGATCGCCGCCTTGAGCTCGTCGATGTCGTGGGGGTTCACGAGGATCGCGGCGCGCAGCTCGTCGGCCGCGCCCGCGAACTCCGAGAGCACGAGCACGCCGCGCAGGTCCGGGCGCGAGGCGACGTACTCCTTGGCCACGAGGTTCATCCCGTCCCGCAGAGCGGTGACCAGGCAGACGTCCGAGGCCATGTACAGCGCGGTCATGTCCCGGCGGTCGAAGGAGCGGTGCTGGTAGGACACGGCCGGGCGGCCGATGGGCGCATGGTCGCCGTTGATGCGTCCGACGGTCAGCTCGACCTCGTCGCGCAGCTGCCGGTAGGCGTCCACGCGTTCGCGGGAGGGGGTCGCGACCTGGATCATGACCGTGTCGTGGGGGTCGATCGAGCCGTCGTCCAGCAGCTCGCCCCAGGCCTTGAGCCGGTGGCGGATCCCCTTGGTGTAGTCCAGCCGGTCCACGCCCAGGACGATCTTCGCCGGTTCGCCGAGCTCGCGCCGCAGCTCCGCCGCTCGCTCCTGCAGCGCGGGGTCCTCGGTGAGAGCGGACACGGCCGCGGTGTCGATGGAGATCGGGAACGACCGGGCGGTCACCTGGCGCGCGGGCTCGGAGCCGATGCCCGGCACGGTCACCGTGTACTGGTCCACCTGGTAGCCCAGGAGGTGGCGGACGGCGGCGACGAAGTTCATGGCATCGGACTCGCGCTGGAACCCGACGAGGTCCGCGCCCAGGAGGCCCCGCAGCACCTGGTTGCGCTTGGGCAGCTGGGAGAACAGCTCCACGGGCGGGAACGGGATGTGGTTGAAGAAGCCGATCCGCACATCGGGCCGCGCCGACCGGATCAGCTCGGGGACCAGCTGCAGCTGGTAGTCGTGCACCCAGATCGTCCCGCCCGGCGCGGTCGCGGAGACCGCCGCCTGCGCGAACCGCCGGTTCGCCCGGACATAGGCGTCCCACCAGGTCCGATGGAACTCAGGGTCGACGATGACATCGTGGTAGAGCGGCCACAGGGTGCCGTTGGAGAAGCCCTCGTAGTAGCGCGAGACCTCCTGCTCCGACAGCGGCACCGGATACAGGTGCATGCCGTCGGCGGCGAAGGGCTCCGGCGCCTGGCCCGGGGTGCCGTGCCAGCCGACCCAGGCGCCCGAGTCGACGGTGCGCATGACCGACTCCATCGCGGTGACGAGGCCGCCGGGGCTGGTGACCCATTCGGTCGCGCCATCGGGGAGGGTGCGGGCGTCCACGGGCAGACGATTGGCGACGATCACGAGGTCGTGGGTGGGCATGGGCCGCTCCTGACGGTGGTGTGGACACGGGACAGGGTCGAACCTACCAAGCAGGCCGACGCAGGATCCGCTCCGCGGACGCCGGCCCCGGCGCCGTTCCCGGAGCCGATAGGATCACGGCCGTCAGCCTCCGCACCGTCGCGGTCCCGTCCCGCATCTCGAAGGACCTCAACGCACATGCGCGCACATGAAGCCGGAGCCCTGCACGGCAACGATCCGGCCCCGACCTGGCTCCCGTATCCGGCCGATGTCAACGCTCTGCTGGAGGGTCTGTGGTCGCAGACCACGCAGCGCGCCGCGGACGGCGAGCTGACCGTCGGCGGGGTCGGCGTGACGCGCATCGCGCAGGAGATCGGAACCCCTGCCCTGGTCGTGGACGAGGACGACTTCCGCGCCCGCGCCCGTCGGTTCCGCGCCGCCTTCGCCGAGGCCTTCGCGCCGCATGCCGGGGCCAGCACCTACTACGCGGGCAAGGCGTTCCTGTGCGTCGCGGTCGCCCGCTGGATGGACGAGGAGGGCCTGGGCCTGGACGTCTGCACCGGCGGCGAGCTCGCGGTCGCGCTGCGGGCCGGGTTCCCGGGCGCGCGCATGGCCCTGCACGGCAACAACAAGTCCGATGCCGAGATCCGTCGCGCGCTCGAGGCCGGGATCGGCCGCATCGTCGCGGACTCCCTCGAGGAGATCGAGCGGATCGCCGAGATCGCCGCGGAGGCGGGGGTGCGCGCACCGATCATGCTCCGTGTGACCACCGGCGTGGAGGCGCACACCCACGAGTTCATCGCGACCGCGCACGAGGACCAGAAGTTCGGGATCTCCATCTCCTCCGGGCTCGCCCTCGAGGCGGTCCGCCGCACCCTCGCCCGGGCGGAGCACCTCGAGCTCATCGGCCTGCACTCCCACATCGGCTCCCAGATCTTCGACACCGGCGGCTTCGAGGTCGCCGCGCGCCGGGTCCTGGACCTCGTCGCGCGGGTGCGCGAGGAGCTGGGGCACACGATCGACCACCTGGACCTGGGCGGCGGCTTCGGCGTCATGTACAACTCCCAGCACACCCCCTCGAGCGCCGAGTCCCTCGCCGCGGGCATCGCCGGGATCATCGAGAAGCAGTGCCACGAGCTGGACCTGCCCGTCCCGCACCTCGCCTTCGAGCCGGGCCGCGCGATCGCCGGGCCGTCCACGCAGACCCTCTACGAGGTCGGGACGGTCAAGGATGTGCACCTGGGCGGCTCGCACCATCGCGTGTACGTGTCCGTCGACGGCGGCATGAGCGACAACGTGCGCACGGCCCTGTACGACGCGGACTACTCGTGCCTGCTGTCCAGCCGGACCTCGGGGGCGGTGCCCGCGATCGTGCGCGTCGTGGGCAAGCACTGCGAGAGCGGGGACATCGTCGTCAAGGATGAGTACCTCCCGGCCGACGTGCGCCGCGGCGACCTCGTCTCCGTCCCCGTGACCGGCGCCTACTGCTACTCGCTGGCCTCCAACTACAACCACGTGCCCCGCCCCGCCGTGGTCGCGGTCAAGGACGGCGAGCTGCGCACCCTGGTGCGGCGGGAGACCGAGGACGACCTGCTCGCCCTCGACGCCGGCTGACCTCCCCCGGCCGCGGCGCACGGGAGCTCGTCCCATGCGTTCACATGCGGCAACCTGCCCGTCACGGCTCCGTTACAGTGCAACGGAGCCCACCTCACGACCGCCTGCACGGAAGGACCCCTCCATGACGCCAGCGGCCCCCGACCCCGCTCCCGACGCGCCCGATGCCTCCGTGCCTCCGGTGATCCGTGTCGCGCTCCTGGGAGCCGGCACCGTCGGCTCCGAGGTGCTGCGCCTGATCCGGGAGCACAACGGCGACCTCGCGCATCGCATCGGGGCTCGTCTCGAGGTGGTCGGCGTGGCCGTGCGCGACATCGGCCGCGACCGCGGGCCGCACGTCGATCCCGCCCTCCTCACCACCGACGCCGAGGGTCTGGTGACCCGCGCCGACCTCGTCGTCGAGGTGATGGGCGGCATCGAGCCCGCCCGCAGCCTGATCCTGTCCGCCATGGAGTCCGGTGCGAGCGTCGTGACCGCGAACAAGGCCCTGCTCGCCCAGGACGGCACGTCCCTGTACGAGGCCGCGGACCGTCACGGCGTGGACCTGAGCTTCGAGGCCGCCGTCGCCGGGGCGATCCCGCTCATCCGGCCGATCCGCGAGTCGCTCGCCGGGGACCGGATCCAGCGCGTCATGGGCATCGTCAACGGGACCACCAACTTCGTCCTGGACGCGATGACCCGCACCGGTGCGGAGCAGGCCGAGGTGGTGGCCCGCGCGCAGGAGCTGGGCTACGCCGAGGCCGATCCGACGGCCGACGTCGAGGGCTACGACGCCGCCGCCAAGGCCTCCATCCTCGCCTCCCTCGCCTTCCACACCCGAGTCGGCCTGGGTGACGTGCACCGCGAGGGGATCACCGCAGTGACCAGCGACGACATCGCTGCCGCGCGGCGCATGGGCCGGACCATCAAGCTGCTGTCCATCGTCGAGCGGATCGTCGACGGGCAGGAGGAGCGCGTCTCCGCGCGCGTGTACCCGGCGCTGATCCCGGACTCGCATCCGCTGGCCTCGGTCTCCGAGGCGTACAACGCGGTCTTCGTCGAGGCGGAGGCCGCGGGCTCGCTCATGTTCTACGGCCAGGGCGCGGGCGGCACGCCGACCGCCTCGGCCGTGCTCGGCGACGTGGTCGGCGTCGCGCGCCTGCGCGTCAACGGCGGCTACGGCCCGCGGGAGTCGCATTACGCGGAGCTGCCGATCGCCGGGATCGGCGACCTGCGCACCCAGTTCTATCTGGCGCTCACGGTCGAGGACCGCCCCGGCGTGCTCGCCGACGTCGCCGGCTGCCTGTCCTCGCACGGCATCTCCATCTCCACCATCCACCAGCAACCGCTCACGGACGGCGAGGATCAGGGGGAGCGGGCCGTGATCGGCATCGCGACCCACCGGTCCCGCGAGCAGTCCATGACGGTCGCTCTCGATGAGCTCTCGGCCCGCCCGGCCGTCCTGTCCATCGACTCCGTCCTCCGTCTCGAAGGGGAATGAACCACATGGCACATCAGTGGCGCGGCGTGATCGCCGAGTACCGGGAGCACCTCCCGTTCAGCGATGACGACACCCTGCTCACGCTGGGGGAGGGCGGCACCCCTCTCGTGCACGCCCCCACGCTCTCGAAGGCCGTCGGCGCCGAGGTCCACGTGAAGGTCGAGGGCATGAACCCGACCGGCTCCTTCAAGGACCGCGGGATGGTCTCCGCCATGAGCCGCGCCGTCAGCGACGGCGCGCAGAAGGTCGTGTGCGCCTCCACCGGCAACACCTCCGCCTCCGCGGCCGCCTACGCGACCCGCGCCGGGATCGGCTGCGTCGTGCTGCTGCCGCAGGGCAAGATCGCCGCGGGCAAGCTCGCCCAGGCCGTCGTCCACGGCGCGCAGCTGGTGCAGGTGGACGGCAACTTCGACGACTGCCTCGAGATCGCGCGGAAGCTCGACGCCCAGTACCCGATCGAGCTCGTGAACTCCGTGAACCCCTACCGGCTCCAGGGGCAGAAGACGGGCGCCTTCGAGATCGCTGACGCCCTCGGCGCCGCCCCCGACATCCACATCCTCCCCGTCGGCAACGCCGGCAACATCTCCGCCTACTGGATGGGGTACCAGGAGTACCGCGCCAAGGGGATCACCTCCTCCGTCCCGCAGATGTGGGGCTTCCAGGCCGAGGGCGCCGCACCCTTCAAGGCCGGGCGTCCCATCTCGCGCCCGGAGACGATCGCGACCGCGATCCGGATCGGCGCCCCCGCCTCCTGGGACCTCGCCGTCGCCGCGCGCGACGACTCCGGCGGCCTCATCGACGCCGTCTCCGACGAGCAGATCCTCGATGCGCAGGAGATCCTCGCGGGCGAGGTCGGCATCTTCGTCGAGCCGGCCTCCGCGGCCGGTGTCGCCGGTCTCCTGCAGCAGGCCGCGCGCGGCCTCGTCCCCGCCGGTGCGACGATCGCGATCACCGTCACCGGCAACGGCCTCAAGGACATCGACACGGCGCTCTCGCGCCGTGAGCTGACTCCCGTGGTCGTGGAGGCCGATGTGAACGCCGCCGCGGAGGCGATGGGCCTGTGAGGATCGGCCGCCGGCGCGCGGCGGTCCGCGTCCCGGCCACCAGCGCGAACCTGGGGCCCGGCTTCGACGCGATGGGCCTCGCACTCATGCTGCACGACGATCTCGAGATCGAGGCGATGGCGGGGGGCCTCGAGATCGAGGTCACCGGCGAGGGCGCCGAGGACGTGCCCCGCACCGAGGAGCATCTCGTGCTGCGCGCCCTGCGGATCGGCCTGGACCATGCCGGGGCCCCGCAGATCGGGGTGCGCCTGCGCGCCCGGAACCGGATCCCGCACGGGCGCGGCCTCGGCTCCAGCGCCGCGGCCGCCGTCGCGGGACTGCTGCTCGCACGGGGGCTCCTGGCGGATCCCGACGCCCTTGACGATCAGCAGGTGCTCGAGCTCGCGACCGAGATCGAAGGACACCCCGACAATGCGGCGCCCGCCCTGCTGGGCGGCGTGACCCTGTCCTGGATGCAGCGCGGACTGCCGCGCTCGGTGCGCCTGTCCGTCGCCGAGGGTGCGCTGTCGCCGACTGTGCTGCTGCCCAGCATGACGCTGTCCACAGCCACGGCGCGCTCGCTCCTGCCCGCGGAGGTCCCGCACGCCGATGCGGCCTTCGCCGCCGGACGGGCCGGACTGCTCGTGCATGCGCTCGCCGCGGACCCCTCGCTGCTGCTGCCGGCGACGGAGGACCGCCTGCACCAGGAGCAGCGTGCCCCCGGCATGCCGCAGAGCGTCGAGCTCATGCGCGTGCTGCGCGCGGAGGGCTTCCCGGCGGTGATCTCCGGGGCCGGCCCGACGGTGCTCGTGCTGGCCGGGGACGCGGAGCGTCTGGGCGAGATCGTGCGACGCGCGGTGGATCGGCCCCAGCAGTGGCGGCTCGCCCGGATCGACCTGGACGTCGCAGGGGCCGGTGCTGTGGTACGTTGATGCCGCGTCCAGGCGGAGTTCCGCCGCCGCGGTGATCTGATGGGGGCTCTCCCCTCCGGTGCCGCAACGACGAGCCCTTCCTTGCACAGCCGTGCACCGGTGCTTCCCGGTCCTTCGACCGCGGCTCGCCCCGGACAGCTGAACCCGTACTGATCGCCTGCGGTGATCCGCATCCGGTCATGGGGCATGGACGCATCCACGACATCTCCCTGACGTACCTCGGCCCGTCCGGTGCTCTCGAGCAGCGTGCAGGCCCCGTCGGGACATCGATCCTCCTGATCGCCAGCGCACGGGTCGGCATCGACCCCTGGCCTTCACGGGATACGCCACAGCGCTTCCGGTTGCCATGCCGGGACTCACGAGCCGAACGGATCGGCTCCACAGGAAGGAACCTGGGTGAACGACACCACCTCCGCCACGAGCGACAGCTCCTGGCTCCAGGCGAAGAAGCTCCCCGAGCTGCAGGGCATCGCCGCGGACCTGGGCATCAAGAACGTGCGCCGCCTGCGCAAGGGCGAGCTGATCGACGCGATCCGCTCCGGCGGCGGCTCGGCTCCTGCCGCGGCGCCCGCCGCGAAGAAGAACCCGGCCGCGGGGGCTCCCCAGGAGCAGGCCGCAGACGCCTCCGAGCAGGCCGCCCCGGCCGCGAGGAGCGCCCGCGAGGAGACCTCCGCCCCGGCGGAGAAGACGGCCCAGCCGACGACGCGGTCCTCCGCCCGGAAGACGGGGGCCGCGGAGATCTCCGAGCCGGCCGGGAAGCGCGCCGACGCGGTCGAGCCGTCCGGTGCCGACCGCGCGGGCGCCGCCGCGCAGACGGCCGACGCCCCCTCGCTCGACATCGAGCTGCCCTCGCGCTCGGGCCGTCGGGAGGAGCAGGGCTCCGCCGCGGAGCAGGACCGTCCCGAGCGCGGTCGCGGCGCACGCCGCTCCGAGCGCGGTCGCTCCGACCAGAGCGGCGAGGAGAGCCGGAGCGAGCAGGGCCGCGGCGGCCAGAACCGGAACGAGCAGAACCGGAACGAGCAGGGCCGCGGCGGGAACCAGAACCGCCGGGACAAGCCGCGACGCATCGAGGACATCGAGCTTCCCGCGCGCAGCGGCGAGCAGTCCGATGGACACGGGGACGACGCCGACGGCGAGGAGCGCCGCGGACGGCGCTCGCGCAGCCGCACCCGCGACCGCAAGCGCCGCGGACGCGGCACTCAGCCCGGTGAGGGTCAGACCTCCTCGCAGAACGACGAGCCGGAGGTCCGCGACGGCGAGGAGCTCGTCACCGTCGCCGGAATCCTCGACATCCGGGACAACAACGCGTACATCCGCACCACCGGCTACCTGCCCGGGCCCAGCGACGTGTACGTGACCATGAACCAGGTGCGACGCAACGGCCTGCGCAAGGGCGATGCGATCACCGGTCAGGTGCAGGCCCCCCGCGAGGGAGAGGAGCGCGAGGCGCCTCAGCAGCAGCACTCCGGCGGACGCAACCGCCGACAGCGCTCCGGCGGCGGGCAGGGCAAGTTCGCAGCGCTCGTGCAGGTCGACACGGTCAACGGCATGACCCCGGACCGGGCGAAGACCCGCGTGGACTTCGGCAAGCTCACGCCGCTGTACCCGGACGAGCGCCTGCGCCTGGAGACCGCTCCGCTGAGCGTGGCCCCCCGCGTGATCGACCTGGTCTCGCCGATCGGCAAGGGCCAGCGCGGCCTCATCGTCGCGCCGCCGAAGGCCGGCAAGACCATCATTATGCAGCAGATCGCCAACGCGATCACCACGAACAACCCCGAGGTCCACCTCATGGTCGTGCTCGTCGACGAGCGCCCCGAGGAGGTCACCGACATGCAGCGCACGGTCAAGGGCGAGGTCATCGCCTCGACCTTCGACCGTCCCGCATCGGACCACACCATCGTCGCCGAGCTCGCGATCGAGCGTGCCAAGCGCCTGGTGGAGATGGGGCGCGACGTGGTCGTGCTGCTGGACTCGCTCACCCGCCTGTCGCGGGCCTACAACCTGGCGGCCCCCGCCTCCGGACGCATCCTCTCCGGTGGTGTGGACGCCTCGGCGCTGTACCCGCCGAAGCGGTTCTTCGGTGCGGCCCGCAACATCGAGCACGGCGGGTCGCTCACGATCCTCGCCTCCGCGCTGGTGGAGACCGGATCCAAGATGGACGAGGTCATCTTCGAGGAGTTCAAGGGCACCGGAAACATGGAGCTCCGGCTGGCCCGCAACCTGGCCGAGAAGCGCATCTTCCCGGCGGTGGACGTCAACGCCTCCAGCACCCGCCGCGAGGAGGAGCTCATGGGCAAGGAGGAGCTCGCGATCATGTGGAAGCTGCGCCGCGTGCTCGGCTCTCTCGAGCAGCAGCAGGCCCTCGAGCTGCTCCTGGAGCGGATCAAGAAGACCCAGTCCAACACCGAGTTCCTCATGACGGTGCAGAAGAACACCCCGAGCGTCGGAGCCCGCGGCACCGACTGACCGGCGCCGCGTCGGCTTCCCGGCGCAGGAGAGGGCCGATCCGGTTCAGATGCCCAGCGTTCTGAACCAGATCGGCCCTCTCTGCGCTCGTGCTTCCGAGCCTCCGCCGGGACACCCGCCCCGGCGGCGGAGCGGCCCCGAGCGAGGGGGCTGCTTCCGGTCAGCCCTTGATCGCGCCGGCGGCGATGTTCGCGATGAAGTGCCGGGCGCCCAGGACGAACACGATGATGAGCGGCACGACGCTGATGAGCGCTCCGGCCATGACCATGCCGTAGTCGGTCAGGTACAGCGAGTTGAGATTCTGCAGCGCGGTCTGCAGCGTCTGCCGCTGCGGGTCCACCAGCACGATCAGCGGCCAGACGTAGTCGTTCCAGGCGCCGATGAACGTGAAGATCCCGAGGAACGCGAGGCCGCCGCGCAGCATCGGCAGCGCGACGCTCCAGTAGGTGCGGAAGAACCCCGCCCCGTCGATGCGCGCGGACTCGACCAGCTCGTCCGGGATCGAGCCCTCCGCCATCTGCCGGAGCAGGAAGATGCCGAAGGCGTTGGCGGCGCCGGGGATGATCAGGGCCTGCAGCGAGCCCACCCAGCCCAGGGAGGACATGAGCATGAAGCTCGGGACCAGCGAGAGGCTGCCGGGGACGAGCATCGTCGCGATGAGCAGGACGAACAGGGCCTTCTTCCCCGGGAAGTCGAACTTCGCGAAGGCGAAGGCGGCCAGGGAGTCGAAAAACATGACCAGCACCGCGCTCGATGCGGCGACGATCACGGTGTTCAGCAGTGACCCGAGCAGGTCGACGCTCTCGACGACGCTGCGGATGTTCTCGAGGAAGCTGCTGCCGAACCAGAGCCGGGGCGGATACCCGAAGATCTCGGCGGTCGTGCTGGTCGCCATCACGACCAGCCAGTAGAACGGGAAGATCGACAGGATCACGCCGAGGATCACGAGGGCGTGGGTGAGAAGGGCGCCCAGGCGCCGTCTCGCGCGCGGGTGCTCGGACCGGCGGGCGGACGGCGCGACGCCTGCATCGCGAGGAGCCGTCCCGGAAGGCCGGACAGGGGCGGTGGTGCTCATCGGCGGGCCTCCTTGCGGCGCGACGGTCGGGGCGAGGAGTCTCCGCGGCCGGAGACGAGACGCCAGTTGATGACGGCGAAGACGGCGGCGATGAGGAACAGGGCCCAGGCGATCGCGGAGCCGTAGCCGAAGTCGAACTGCGTGAACGCCTGGTTGTACTGGTAGAGGACGATGGTCATGCCGGCTTCGCCGGCACCGCCCGCGTCGCCCAGCAGCACCTGGGGCTCGGTGAACAGGCTGAGTCCGCCGATGGTCGAGGTGATGACGGTGAATAGGATGATCGGACGCATCATCGGGACGGTCACCCGGGTGAACACCTGCCAGGTGCTGGCCCCGTCGACCTCCGCGGCGTCGTACAGATCCGTGGGGATCGCCTGCAGCCCGGCGAGGTAGATGATGGCGTTGTACCCGGTGAACCGCCAGATGACCATGACGGCGATCGTGACCTTGATGCCCAGGCTGCTCGAGAGCCAGGGCACGGAGCTCAGGCCGAGCGCGGTCAGCGCGGAGTTGACGAGCCCGAAGGTGTCGGAGAAGACGGAGCCGAACACGATCGCCATCGCCACCATCGAGGTGACGTTGGGCAGGAAGTAGGCGACCCGGTAGAACTTCGTGAAGCGGATGTTCCTGTGGAGCAGGAAGGCGATCCCGAGCGCGAGGGACAGCATGGGGACCGTCGAGAGGAACCAGATGATGAACGTGTTCCCGACCGCGTTCCAGAACCGGGCGTCGGTCAGCAGGAACGTGTACTGGGCGAGCCCCACGAAGCTGATGTCGCCCATGCCGTCCCAGTCCGTGAAGGACAGCACGATCGAGAACACGATGGGAAACAGCCCGAAGATCGCGAAGAGGAGGAAGAACGGGGAGATCGCCAGGTAGATGGGCAGTCGCTCGCGCAGGACGCGTCGGCGACGGATCGCCGTGGGCGGGACGGCGGGGGAGGGGACCTGCGGCGCGGCGCTCATGCCTCCACCCCTCTCTTGGCGAGGACCCGCTCGGCCTGGGCGAGCGCGTCATCCCAGGCGCGTTCGGGGTCCTTCCCCGAGGTCTCGACGTTCGCGAGCTCGGTGGTGAAGGTCGAGCCGATGAGGGTCTCCCAGGTGCTGATGAACGAGCTCGGCACGGTCTCCGCCGCGGTCGAGAAGAACTCGAGCGGATCCTGCCCGCCGAAGAAGTCGCTCTGCGAGGAGAGCGTCTCGAAGCTCGCGGGGCACGAGGGGAACAGCTGCACGTCCTCGTAGGTGAAGGCCTGGTTGGCGGGGGAGTTGTTCCAGAGGATCCAGGCCATCGCGGCCTCGGGGTCCTTGCAGGTGCGGGGGATCGCGGCGAAGGAGCCGCCGTTGTTCCCCGCGCGGACCGGCTGCGCGGCCAGCCGCCACGCCCCGGCCGTGTCGGGTGCCGTCTCCGCGAGGACCTGGGTCCACCAGGCGGCTCCGATGTTCCCGGCAGTGCGGCCGCTGGTCCAGGCGGCGTTGAGGTCCGTGTCCCGGTCGGTGGGGATCTTCGCGGTGATGCCGGCCTCGATCGCGGAGACGGCCGTGTCCCATGCCCCGCGGACGGCGGACCCGCTGCGGATGTACAGCGGGGCGTCGTCCGCATCGAAGTACCGCTCGGGGCTCGAGTCGAGCACCGCCGTGTAGACGTTCGCCGCGTTGTTGACGAGGAACGATCCGGTCGCCGCGTGGAGGGCGGTGCCCAGCGCGATCCAGGCCTCCCAGGTCGTGGTCTCGGCCGCGACCTCCTCGGGGTCCGAGGGCAGACCGGCGTCCTCGAAGACGTCCTTGCGGTAGAAGAACCCGGTGGGGCCGATGTCGAGCGGGAAGAAGCAGAAACGGCCGGTGGGGGTGAGACCCAGGTCCCACTTCCACGGGTAATAGTCGTCCTTGACGTCCTGGGCGCCGAGCTCGTCGAGGTCCAGGAACATGTCCTCGTTGCGGAAGTAGAGGGCGTTGTTGGAGTTGATGTAGGTGATGTCCGGGATGTAGGCGCTGCCGGCGAGGCTCGTGCGCAGCTTGGTGTCGAAGCTGGTGCCGATCACGTCCGCGCGCAGCCGCTTGGACGTCCCCGGGATCTGCTCGGCGGCCTGCTCGAGCAGGACCGGGCTCGCCGAGCGGTCCCAGTACCAGAGCACGAGCTCCTCGGGGTCCTCGGAGATCGACTCCGGGGAGCCGCAGCCGGTGAGGGCGGGAGCGAGGGAACCGGCCCCCAGCAGGCCGGCGGCGCCGTGCAGAAGGCTGCGGCGGCTGGGGCGCCGCAGCGACGGGGTGCTCGCCGCGCGGGCGAGACCGGACGATCGGGGTTCAGGTCGGGGGAGTCGGGACGGGGGCATGCACACCCTCCTCATCGAGTGGTGTCGGGGGACCGTGAACGTTCACGGGTGACCCAGATCATGGCAGGGGCGGTTCCTCGCGTCAACGCCTCGGTCAGGGGGCGCGCCCTCGGGGCGCGGTCTCATCGGGGGCTCCATGGCGAGCTCGGGAGGGCTTGTGCCCCGGTTGGGATTGGCGATAGCGTGACGATCCGTGAACGTTCACGACCCGAGGAGGGGTCGCCGTCCACGATCCGCAGCCCCCACTTCGCGAAGGACGACACGTCTTCATGAGCTCCACCGCCCGTCCGTTCCGCTGGGCCGTGCTCGGCCCCGGCTCCATCGCCCGCCGCTTCGCCGGCCAGCTCCCTCGTTCCCAGCGCGGCGTCCTCGTCGCCGTCGGCAGCTCCTCGGCGGAGCGCGCAGGCGCCTTCGCGGAGGAGTTCCCCCTCGCCGCGCCCGCGCTGATCGGCTCCTACGAGGACGTGCTCGCCTCCCCGGAGGTCGACGCCGTCTACATCTCGACCGTCCACACCGGGCACGCGCGTCTGGCCGCCGCGGCGCTCGAGGCCGGCAAGCACGTCCTGTGCGAGAAGCCGCTGACCCCGAACTCCGGGACCTCCATGGCGCTGCTGGACCTCGCCGCCCGCAGCGGGAAGGTCCTGCTCGAGGCGTACATGTATCGCTTCCACCCCCAGACCGTGAAGGTCCTCGAGCTCGTGGCCGAGGGCGCGATCGGCGAGGTCACGCACGTCGATGCCTCCTTCGCCTTCGACACGGGCGGCCGCAGCGGCCGCCTGTTCGAGGTGGACACCGCCGGCGGCGGCATCCTCGACGTGGGCTGCTACCCGCTGTCCTTCGCCCGTTTCGTCGCGGGCGCCGTCGCCGGGACGCCCTTCGCCGAGCCGACGAGGCTCACCGCCCACGGCGCCCTCGGCGAGACCGGCGTGGACGAATGGGCGACCGCCGAGCTCGAGCTGCCCGGCGGCATCACCGCGAGCCTGCGCACCGGCGTGCGCCTGTCGGATCCGCAGTCCGCGACGATCACCGGCTCCCGCGGCGTGATCCGCTTGTCGGATCCGTGGGCCCTGACCGAGCAGCAGATCATCGAGCTGGACGTGGTCGGCCAGGAGCCGCAGCGGCTCGAGATCCCGCTGTCGTACTCCTACGCGCTCGAGGCCGATGCCCTCGCCGATGCGGCCGAGACCGGCGGCGAGCACCCGGAGGTCCCCGAGCTCCCTGCGCTCGGATCCCTCGGGCAGGCGCGGGCGCTCGACGCCTGGCGCGAGCAGATCGGCCTGCGCTACCCCTTCGAGCGCGACGACGCCGACATCCCCACCCTGACCGGTCGTGCCCTCGCTCCCGCGTCCGTCCCCACCGGTGCGGGCGTCCCCATGGCCTACGGCACGATCCCCGGGATCGACAAGAAGATCTCCCGGCTGGTCATGGGCTGCGACAACCAGATGAACCTCGCGCACGCCTCCGCCATGTTCGACGCCTTCTACGAGATCGGCGGCACCACCTTCGACACCGCCTACATCTACGGCGGCGGCTACTGCGAGAGGCTGCTGGGGCGGTGGGTGAACAACCGGGGCGTGCGCGAGGACGTCGTCGTCATCACCAAGGGCGCGCACACCCCGCACTGCGATCCGGAGTCGATCAGCCGACAGCTCGAGGAGTCCCTCGAGCGCCAGGGCACCGACTACGCGGACCTGTACATGATGCACCGCGACAACCTCGAGGTCCCCGTCGGGGAGTTCGTCGACGTGCTGGACGAGCACTACCGAGCCGGGCGCATCCGGGCCTTCGGCGGCTCCAACTGGACGCCGGCCCGCGTGGACGAGGCCAACGCGTACGCGCGGCGGAACGGCAAGCAGGGCTTCAGCATCCTGTCCAACCACTTCGGCCTCGCCCGCGCCCTGGACGTCCCGTGGGCCGGCTGCGAGCACGCGACCGATCCGGAGTCGAAGGCGTGGCTGACCGAGCGCGGGATCGCCCTGCTGCCCTGGTCCTCCCAGGCGCGCGGCTTCTTCACCGGCCGCGCCCGGCCCGAGGACCGCTCCGATGCGGAGCTCGTGCGGTGCTACTACAGCGACGACAACTTCGAGCGGCTCGCGCGCGCGGAGGAGCTCGGCGCGGAGCGGGGGGTGCCGGCGACCGCGGTGGCCCTCGCCTTCGTCCTCGCCCAGCCCTTCCCGACCTTCCCGCTGTTCGGTCCCCGGAGCATCGCCGAGATGCGCTCCTCGACGCTCGGCCTCGGCGTCGAGCTGAACGAGGCGGAGGTCGCCTGGCTCGATCTGCGTCGCGAGACCCGCTGATCCGTGCTGTGATGGTCCGATGACACGTGAGCCCGCCGGGCCCCGCCCGGTCCGGCGGGCCACCATCATCGACGTCGCCCGCCGCGCGGGCGTCTCCCGCCAGACCGTCACCCGGGCGATGAACTCCATGCCCGGCATCAGTCCCACCACCCGGGACCGGGTGCTCGCCGCCGCGCAGGAGCTCGCGTACCGGCCCTCGCGATCCGGGCGCGCCCTCGTGCACACGGAGTCGCGGGTGATCGGTCTGCTGGTCACCGACCTGACCAACGCCTTCTTCTCCGAGCTCGCGACCGCCCTCATCCGGGAGGCCGCAGGGCGCGGCTGGTCCGTGATCTTCGCGGAGGACAACGTCGAGGCCGGTCCGGGCGGCAGCCTCGGGGAGCGGGTCGACGTGCTGATCGGCTACGACCCGATCGGCGAGGCCGCCCCCGCGAACGCTGCGGTGCCCGTGGTCCTGCTGGACGCCCCCGAGGATGCCGATCCGCGCTGCGGCCGGATCGTGCTGGACCTCTCCCGCGGCGCGGAGGAGCTCGCCGCGCACCTGCTCGGCGTCGGCGTGGTCCGTCCCGCCATCGTCGACGCCACCTCCTCGGGCGGCCCGAGCGGACGGGCGCGGCTCCTGCGCCGGGCGCTGCTCTCCGCCGGGGCGTCTCGGATCGCGCTCGAGGTCCTCACCGACGAGACAGGTCGCGGCGCGACGAGGGACGGCCGAGAGCAGGCGCTGGACCGTCTGCTGGACCCGGGCCGTGCGGACGGCCCGGTCGACGCTCTGCTCGCCTTCAACGACCGGCTCGCCCTCGAGCTCCTGCGGTCCCTGCGCCTGCGCGGCCTGCGCGTGCCCGAGGACGTCCGGGTCGTCGGGATGGACGGCCTCGCCCTGGGAACGCTGGTCACGCCGACGCTGACGACCCTCGCGACCGACGCCGCGGAGATCGCCCGCCACGCCGTCGACCTGGCGATCGGGATCTACGAGCACAGCATCCCGGCGGACGGGGGCGCGGACGGGGCGGCGACCCTGCGGCGGCATCGCTACCGGCTGGTCCTGCGCGAATCCGCCTGAGCGCATGGGTGCAGGCCGCCGCGGCAGGAGGTTCGTCACCTCGTGGCGAACACGGTTCCGCTGCGGGGCCCGCCCGTGGCACACTGATCGGCGGTTCTGGTTCACGACGCCCGCCGGGCGCCGACCCAGCGACCCTTGCTGAGGAGACGATATGAAGGCCGAGATCCATCCCGCGTACGTCGTGACCCAGGTGACCTGCACCTGCGGCAACTCGTTCACGACCCGCAGCACCAAGACCGACGGTGCCATCAGCACCGAGGTGTGCTCCGCGTGCCACCCGTTCTACACGGGCAAGCAGAAGATCCTCGACACCGGCGGCCGCGTGGCCCGCTTCGAGGCCCGCTACGGCAAGAAGGCCAAGTAAGCCATCCGACCGACGCCGACGATCCTGCGGGATCGTCGGCGTCGTCGTGTCTGCACCCGACGGTCATCCCGCCCCGACATCAGCCCGCACCCGCGAGGAGCCCCATGGACGCCGCATCCGATCCCCTCACCGAGCTGGGGGAGCTGCGCGGGGAGCACACGCGCCTGCAGCAGGAGATGGCGGACCCCGCGCTGCACGGGGACGCGGCTCGGGCACGCCGGGTGGGACGGCGCTACGCGGAGCTCGAGGCGATCGTCTCGCGGGCCGATGCGCTGCGGGCCGTCCGCGGGGACCTGCGCACCGCCCGCGAGCTCGCCGCCGAGGATCCCGACTTCACGGCGGAGGCCCACGAGCTCGAGGAGCAGGAGGCGCTCCTCGTCGGCGAGATCGAGGAGCTGCTGGCACCGCGCGATCCCGACGACGGGCGCGACGTGCTGATGGAGATCAAGGCCGGCGCCGGGGGAGAGGAGTCCGCGCTCTTCGCCGCCCAGATGCTGCGCATGTACCGGCAGTACGCGAGCGCCCGCGGCTGGACGCTCGAGATCCTCGACGAGAACGCCTCGGACCTCGGCGGGATCAAGGACGTGACCGTGTCCATCCGGGCCCGGGGCGCCGCCGCCCCGGCCGACGGCGTCTGGGCGCATCTGAAGCACGAGGCCGGAGTGCACCGGGTCCAGCGCGTGCCGGTCACCGAGTCGGCAGGGCGCATCCACACCTCCGCGGTCGGGGTGCTCGTGATCCCCGAGGCCGATGAGACCGACGAGGCCGAGCTGCTCGCCGATGCCCTCGCCCCCGCGAACCTGCGCGTGGACGTCTACCGCTCCTCCGGACCGGGCGGCCAGAGCGTCAACACGACCGACTCCGCGGTGCGGATCACGCACCTGCCCAGCGGGATCGTCGTCTCCTGCCAGAACGAGAAGAGCCAGCTGCAGAACCGGGAGCAGGCCATGCGGATCCTGCGCTCGCGCCTGCTGGACGCCCATCACGCGGCGCAGGACGCCGAGGCCTCGGCGACACGCAGGGCCCAGGTGCGCACCGTCGACCGCTCCGAGCGGATCCGCACCTACAACTTCCCCGAGTCCCGGGTGGCCGATCACCGCACCGGGTACAAGGCCAACAACCTCGACCAGGTGCTCGCCGGGGACCTGGACGCGGTGATCGAGTCCTCCCGTCGCGCCGAGCGCGAGGCCCGCCTGGCGGCCGGGACGGAGGAAGGCCGATGAGCACCCCGGAGCAGGCGCGCCCCGCGGACCGGCGGGACCTCGGGACGGGGCCGCTGCTGCGCGCGGCCCTGGGACGCGTCTCGCAGCGGCTTGCCCTCGCGGGCGTCCCGAGCCCCTCCGTGGACGCGCGCGCCCTGCTCTCCCGCGCGGCCGGCGATCCCGCGCATCTGCTGCTGGTCGAGGAGCTGCCGGAGGGCTTCGAGGCGGTGCTCGAGCAGCTCGTGCGCCGGCGCGAGGCCCGCGAGCCCCTCCAGCTGATCCTCGGCACCGCGCCGTTCCGCCGCCTCGAGCTCGAGGTGCTCGCCGGCGTGTTCATCCCCCGACCGGAGACCGAGCTCATGGTCGACATCCTGCTCGACCATGCCCGTACCGCCGAGGTCGCGCAGGTGATCGACCTCTGCACCGGCAGCGGCGCGATCGCCGCTGCCGTGCTCGACGAGATGCCCCGGGTGCGGGTGCTCGCCCTCGAGCGCGACCCGCGGGCGGCCGGACTCGCCCGGTGCAACCTCGCCGCCGTCGACCCGGCGCGCGGGGAGGTCCGCGAGGGCGACGTGCGCACCGCCGCGCTCCCCGGACCGGTCGACGCCGTGCTCTCGAACCCGCCGTACATCCCTGCCGGACAGGTGCCCCGCGAGGAGGAGGTGCTGCGCCATGATCCCGAGCTCGCCCTGTACGGGGGAGGGGAGGACGGCCTCGAGATCCCGCGCGCGGTCCTCGACCGCGCCGCGGACCTCCTGCGTCCCGGAGGGCTGCTCGTCATGGAGCATGCCGATGTGCAGGGCCCGGCGACCCGCGAGCTCGCGCACGCGAGCGGATCCTTCGTCCGGGTGCGCACGCAGCGCGACCTCACGGGCCGCGACCGCTTCCTCGTCGCCGTGCGCGGACGGGACGGATCGGCCGGAGACGGATCGTCACGAGATGAGAGGATGAGCGCGTGAGCGTTTACGACACCCAGAACGAGGAGACGCGTCCCGGTGCGCTCGAGGCCGCCGTCTCCGCCGTGCGCGACGGCAAGCTGATCGTCCTGCCCACGGACACCGTCTACGGCATCGGCGCCGATGCCTTCAGCCCGGATGCCGTGCAGGCCCTGCTGGACGCCAAGGGCCGCGGCCGGGACATGCCCCCGCCCGTGCTGATCGGCGACCAGGCGGTGCTCCTCGCGCTCGCGGTGGACCTCCCGGACTACGTCGAGGACCTCGCCGACGCCTTCTGGCCCGGCGCGCTCACCCTGATCCTCACGGCCCAGCCCTCGCTCACCTGGGACCTGGGGGAGACCCGCGGCACCGTCGCCCTGCGCATGCCCGACGACGAGGTCGCCCTCGAGGTGCTTCGCGGCACCGGACCGCTGGCCGTCTCGAGTGCCAACCGCTCCGGGAGGAGCGCCGCTCTGAGCGTGCTGGACGCCGCGACCCAGCTGGGGGACTCCGTCGAGGTCTACCTCGACGGCGGGCCCGCACGGATCGGCGAGGCCTCGACGATCATCGACACCACCGTCGACCCCGCGGAGATCGTCCGCGAGGGCGCGATCAGCCGCGAGGCGATCATCGCCGCGGTGGGCGACATCTTCACGGCGCCCGAGCCGCCCGCCGCGCAGGACGACGAGGTGACGGACGCCGCCCCGGCGGACGGCGCCGCCTCCTCGCGGGAGACCGAGCCCGGGGAGGACTCCGCGGAGGCCGGCGCCTCCGAGGACCGGACCGAGGAGCCGGCGCCGGCGGCGGGCCTCGCGCTCCCCGCGGAGGACCCCGCCGGTGATCCCGTGCCGGAGGGGACGCCCTCGGCGGACGCCGCCGCGTCCCCCTCCGAGGGGGCCGCGCCGACCCCTGCACCGGCGGGGGCCGACCCTGCCGGAGCGCTCGCGCTGCCCTCTGAGGACGCCGATCCCGCGCCCGGCTCCGCCGCAGCCGGGTGAGGGTCTACCTCTTCCTCCTGCTGCTCAGCGCGGCGGTGACCTTCCTCACCACTCCGGCGGTGCGGCTGCTGGCCCGGCGCGCCGGGGCGATGACCGCCGTCCGCGCCCGCGACATGCACGACGTGGTCACCCCGCGCTGGGGCGGCGTGGCGATGCTGCTCGGCGTCACCGCGGCGATGCTGGTGGCGAGCCGGGTTCCGTTCCTCGAGGGGCTCTTCGAGGACAGCGGCCAGCCCTGGGCGATCCTCGTCGCCGGGGCGCTGGTCTGCCTCCTGGGCGCGGCGGACGACAAATGGGACCTCGACTGGCTGACCAAGCTCGCCGGCCAGATCCTCGCGGCCGTGCTGCTCGCCTGGCAGGGCGTCCAGCTGGTCTCCCTGCCGATCAACGGGGTGATGCTCCTGTCGCCGCGCGGGGCGCTCATCCTCACGGTGCTGGTCGTGGTGGTGAGCATGAACGCCGTGAACTTCGTGGACGGGCTCGACGGGCTCGCGGCCGGGGTGATGGCGATCGGCGGGACGGCGTTCTTCATCTACGCGTATCTGCTCACGCGCACCGCGAGCGCCACCGACTTCTCCTCCCTCGCCGCGCTCGTGACCGCGATCCTCATCGGCGCCTGTCTGGGCTTCCTGCCCCACAACCTCGACCGGGCTCGGATCTTCATGGGCGACTCGGGCTCGATGCTCCTGGGCCTCCTGCTGGCGACCTCCACGATCACGGTCACCGGCCAGGTCGATCCCGCGCGTCTGTCGGGGGCGGACGTCTTCGGCCAGTTCCTCCCGATCCTCCTGCCGATCGGCGTCATGTTCGTCCCGTTCCTCGACTTCGCGCTCGCGGTGGTGCGGCGGATCGGTTCCGGCAAGTCCCCGTTCCACGCCGATGCGCTGCACCTGCACCATCGTCTGCTCGCGCTCGGGCACTCCAAGCGCGGCGCCGTCCTCATCATGTACACCTGGACCGTCGTGGTCTGCGTGGGCCTGCTCCTGCCCGTCTTCCTCGACGTGCGCACCTCCGTCGCCTTCTGGGTGATCGGCGGCGGCTTCGCCCTCGCGGTCACCATCGGCCCGCTCACCCGTCTCCTCAAGCGCTCCCGGAAGGAGCCCGCCGATGCCCAGCACTGACGACGACCGCGCGCCGGACGGATCCGTCCCCGCCGAGACCGCGGCGGAGGTCCGTCGGGGCAACCAGAACCGCATCCAGCGGGCGCTCCTCGCCGCGGTCGGGGTCGGGATCCTCATCGATCTCGTGATCATCGCGATCGCCGCCCTCGCCCTCGGGCGGCCGGAGCTCCACGGTGCGCTGATCGGGTCCGGCCTCGCCCTGGTCGTGACAGTCCCCACACTGGTCACCGCGCGCATCACGCGCGACCGGGAGGTCATGGTGAGCGCCGCCCTTCTCGTCGGGGCGTGGCTTGTCAAGATGTTCGTGCTGATCATCGTGCTTGCGCTCCTCCAGGATGCGACGAGCATCTCACGGCCCTGGATCGGCATCGCCCTCCTCGCCGGAGCGGTGGCGGCGGCGGTCGCCGAAGCCCTGCTCCTCCTGCGCGGACGGGCCCGTCTGGAGGTCGAACCGCCGTCGGTCCGATCCTGACATTCTGTTATGCTCATCAGTGTGCGTTGTGAGGCCCCCGAGGGCTCCGCGGCCCCCTGAAAACCACATCATCGGCGCGCCTCGCGCGCCGTGTGACGACCCTCCTCCTGGGAGCGGGCCCGTCGGTGCTGGGAGCCCTCTGCGACGCATGCGGAGCATCGCTCCGGCCGTCTCCGACACCGGTGCCGGACAATCAATGACAGCCGCCCCCGTGCCACCGCGCGGGGCCGACGACCTGGGAGATCGAGCTGAACACCGCAGACGTCATTCCGGCCCTGTACGCAGAAGGCGACGGAGAGCTCTTCCACATCCCGTCTCTCGCGGAGTTCTTCCCGGACGCGATCCTCTTCGCGGGGACGCCGCTCGAGTTCAACCGCGTGCAGCTCGTGCGGCTGATCATGATCGCCGTCGTGCTGATCGTGCTGAGCATCATCGCCTCGCGCGCCAAGCTCGTCCCGGGCCGCAGCCAGAGCATCGTCGAGCTCCTCCTCGACTTCGTGAACAACACGATCATCCAGAACACGCTGGGCCTGCGCGAGGGCAAGCGCTTCGCGCCCATGCTCACGACGCTGTTCTTCCTCATCCTGACGATGAACCTCGCCGGCGTGATCCCCGGCCTGAACCTCGCCGGCACCTCCGTGATCGGCGTGCCGCTGGTGCTCGCCCTGTGGACCTTCGTCACCTACGTCGTCTCCGGCGTCAAGGTGCACGGGTTCGCCGGCTACCTCAAGCACGAGACCATGCCCCCCGGCGTCCCGAAGCCGATCTACCTGCTCCTGGTGCCGATCGAGTTCCTCCAGGTCGTCCTGATCCGCTGGGCCTCGCTCACGATCCGACTCCTGGCGAACATGGTCGCCGGCCACATCATGCTCGTGGTGTTCATCGGCCTGACCCAGGGGCTGCTGTTCTCGGGGAGCATCCTCCTCGTCGGCGCCCCCTTCACCGGAGCCCTCGCGATCGGCATCTACGGCTTCGAGATCTTCGTCGCCGCCCTCCAGGCCTTCATCTTCACGATGCTCTCCGCGGTGTACATCCAGATGGCCACCTCGCACGAGCACTGACGCGGCCCTTCGAACCTTCCGTCCCCCTCGCACGACCCTGTCCGCCGCCCGTCCGGGCGGCACAACGAAAGGAAACCCTGTGGACCCGATGATTCTCTCGGAGCTCTCCGGCAACGTCGCATCCATCGGCTACGGCATCGCCGCGATCGGCCCCGGCATCGGCATCGGCATCATCGTCGGCAAGACCGCCGAGGCGACCGCTCGCCAGCCCGAGCTGCGCAGCCAGCTCCAGACCACCATGTTCATCGGTATCGCCTTCACCGAGATCCTGACGCTCCTGGCCATCGTCACCGGCCTCATCTTCGGCGGAACGGCCTGAGGCCCACCTGATGATCTTCGCCGAAGGAGAAGTCTCCGGTACCCGGCTGCTCATCCCTGCGCCCTCTGAGATCATCTGGACGCTCATCTTCGTCCTGATCTTCGCGCTGGTCTTCATGAAGTTCGTCCTGCCCCGTCTGAACGCGGTGCTCGACGAGCGCGCGGAGAAGATCGAGGGCGGGCTGAAGAAGGCCGAGGAGGCCCAGCAGCAGGTCGCCGAGCTGAAGTCCACCCAGGAGCAGGAGCTCGCCGCCGCCCGCAAGGAGGCCGCCGAGATCCGCGAGAAGGCGCGCCAGGACGGTGCCCGCATCGTCGAGGAGGCCAAGGCGCAGGCCGAGGCCGAGGCCGAGCGCGTCCTCGCCACCGGACGTCAGCAGCTGAGCGCCGAGCGCCAGACCGCTTCCGCCCAGCTGCACAGCGAGGTCGGGTCGCTCGCGAGCGACCTCGCCTCGAAGATCGTCGGCGAGGCCCTCACCGACGACGAGCGCTCGCGCCGTGTGATCGACAGGTTCCTGGCAGACCTCGAGTCGAGCCAGACCGCCACCCGATAAGGACCAGTGATGCGAGGAATCTCCTCCACCTCGTTCTCCGAGGTCATCCAGCAGGCCGAATCCGCCTTCCGGGCGGACGGGGTCTCCCTGGAGAGCACCGCGGACGAACTGTTCGCGATCGCCGACGCGATCGACTCCAGCAATCAGCTCGTGCGTCTGCTGAGCGACTCCGGTCGCGACGCCGAGGTGAAGGAGGCCGCGGTCCGCACGCTGCTGACCGGCAGGGTCGGCCAGGTCGCTTTCGGTCTGGCGCTCGAGGTCGTGCGTCGGCGCTGGTCCGAGCAGGAGGACATCCTCGACGCGCTGGAAGAGCTGGGCGTGCTCGCGCTGCTCGACCAGGCGGACCGCGAGGGCGTGCTGGGCCAGGTCGAGGAGGAGCTCTTCCAGACCTCCCGGGTCATCGACGACAGCGCCGAGCTCTCCTCGGCCTTCGACGACGCCCGCGAGGACCCCGCCGTGCGCGGCGCGGTGGTGGCGAACCTGCTCGAGCGCAGCGCGCACCGGCTCACCCTCGCCCTGGCGCGTCGTGCGGTCTCCCGCCGCAGCGAGCTCAAGCCCGCCCGCCGGGTGCGCGAGTTCGCGGAGTTCGCCTCGGAACGACGCAGCCGCCTGCTCGCCGTCGTCGAGAGCTCCCGTCCGCTGGATGCGCAGCAGGTCTCCCGCCTCGGAGCCGTCCTCGCCCGCACCTATGGTCGCGAGGTGCAGATGAACCTCGAGGTCAATCCCGACGTCGTGGGCGGTCTGCGCATCCATGTGGGTGACGACCTGTTCGACGCGACCGTCCTCGCGCGCCTGGCCCAGGCCCGCGCCCACCTGGTGTCCTGACCGCTGCGTCCCGGGCACAGGAAACCACACGACATCCCATCTCCCGCAGCGACGGGAACACCGAGAGGAAGCGAAGCACCGCGATGGCTGAGCTCACGATCCGTCCGGAGGACATCCGGCATGCTCTGGACACCGCCGTGTCCACCTACCAGGCAGGCTCCACCGACCGCGAGGAGATCGGCCGCGTCACCGAGTCGGCCGACGGCATCGCGCGTGTCGAGGGCCTCCCGAACGTCATGGCCAACGAGCTGGTCCGCTTCGAGGGCGGCGAGCTCGGCCTCGCGCTGAACCTCGACCTGCGCGAGATCGGCGTCGTCGTCCTCGGCGAGTTCGCCGGCATCGCCGAGGGCCAGGAGGTCCGCCGCACCGGCGAGGTCCTCTCCGTCCCCGTGGGCGACGCCTTCCTCGGCCGCGTGGTGGATCCCACCGGCGCTCCGGTCGACGGCCTCGGCCCGATCGAGTCCACCGGCCGCCGCGCCCTCGAGCTCCAGGCCCCCGGCGTCATGCAGCGCAAGTCCGTCAAGGAGCCGCTGGTCACGGGCATCAAGGCGATCGACGCCATGACCCCCATCGGTCGCGGCCAGCGTCAGCTGATCATCGGCGACCGCCAGACGGGCAAGACCGCGATCGCCCTGGACGCCATCCTGAACCAGAAGGCGAACTGGGAGACCGGCGACCCGAGCAAGCAGGTCCGCTGCATCTACGTCGCCGTCGGCCAGAAGGGCTCGACCATCGCCTCGGTGCGCGGCACCCTCGAGGCCGCGGGCGCCCTGGAGTACACGACCATCGTCGCGGCTCCCGCCTCCGACCCGGCGGGCTTCAAGTACATCGCCCCCTACGCGGGCTCCGCGATCGGCCAGCACTGGATGTACGAGGGCAAGCACGTCCTCATCGTCTTCGACGACCTCTCCAAGCAGGCCGAGGCCTACCGCGCCGTGTCGCTCCTGCTGCGCCGTCCGCCGGGCCGCGAAGCCTACCCGGGCGACGTCTTCTACCTGCACTCCCGTCTGCTGGAGCGCTGCGCGAAGCTGTCCGACGCGATGGGCGGCGGCTCGATGACCGGTCTGCCGATCATCGAGACCAAGGCCAACGACGTCTCGGCGTACATCCCGACCAACGTCATCTCCATCACCGACGGCCAGTGCTTCCTGCAGTCGGACCTGTTCAACGCGAACCAGCGTCCGGCCGTGGACGTCGGCATCTCCGTGTCCCGCGTGGGCGGCTCCGCCCAGACCAAGGCCATGAAGTCGGTCTCCGGCACGCTGAAGATCTCGCTCGCGCAGTACCGCGACCTCGAGGCCTTCGCGATGTTCGCCTCGGACCTCGACGCCGCCTCGAAGCAGCAGCTGAACCGCGGCGCGCGCCTGATGGAGCTGCTCAAGCAGAACCAGTCCTCGCCCTTCCCCATGGAGGAGGAGGTCGTCTCCGTGTGGGCCGGCACCACCGGGAAGTTCGACGACATCGAGGTGGAGGACGTCCTCGCCTTCGAGGCGCACCTGCTCGAGTACCTCCGTCACAACGGCTCCGCCCTCGAGGCGATCCGCACCAGCGGCAAGTTCGAGTCCTCGACCGAGGAGGAGCTCACGACGCTGCTCGCGGACGCGAAGAAGGACTTCCTCGCCGGGAAGGGCAAGGAGCCCGTCACCGATCATCACGGTCGCCTCGACAGCGAGGACATCGACCAGGAGAGCATCGTCCGCGGCTGATCCGATCATCCGTGCCCGCCCCGCCGGGGCGGGCACGGCGGACGCCGGTTCACGCCACGCACGAGGAGAGACATGGGAGCCCAGCAGAGGGAGTACAAGAAGCGGATCCGATCCGCCCAGGGCATGAAGAAGATCTTCAAGGCCCAGGAGATGATCGCCGCCACGCGCATCGCCAAGGCGCATGCCCGTGTGCTCGCGACCACCCCCTATGCCGATGCCATCACCCAGGCGATCGGCGCGGTCGGAGCGCACTCGACCGATTTCGCCCACCCCTTCCTGGAGCAGGACCGCAGCCTCACCGGGCGCGCGGCGATCCTCCTGATCACCTCCGACCGCGGCATGGCGGGCTCGTACTCGCCCAACGCGATCCGGGAGGCGGAGGAGCTCGCCAACAGCCTGCGCGACGCGGGCAAGACCGTGGACATGTACGTCGTCGGACGCAAGGGCGAGACGTACTACCGCTTCCGCAACCGGCCCCCGAAGCAGGCCTGGACCCCCTACAAGGAGGACCAGCTCGGCGCCCTCGGCGCGGAGATCGCGGGCGTGCTCACGGAGGCGCTGCTCAGCGAGGACCCCGCCGTCCACGTCGACGAGCTGTACCTGGTCGGCACCCGCTTCGCCAGCCGCTTCCAGCAGGTCGCACGCGCCACGCGCCTGGTCCCGATGGCCGTCGTCGACGCCGCGGACACCGACGCGCACGAGACCTTCCCGCTGTACGAGTTCGCCCCGGACGCGACCGCGGTCATGGACGACCTCATCCCGCGCTACGTCGAGTCGCGCATCGTGAACCTGCTCATGCAGTCGGTGGCCTCGGAGCATGCCTCGAGGCAGCGCGCGATGAAGACCGCCACGGACAACGCGCAGACCCAGATCAACAAGTTCACCCGTCTGGCGAACTCCGCGCGGCAGGCGGAGATCACCCAGGAGATCACGGAGATCGTCGGCGGCGCCGACGCCCTCGCCGGATCCGGACGCTCAGAGCGCTGAGACCTCGCCCCGCGCTTCTTCGCGCCGGCCCGACCCTTTGGAGATTACGCACATGACCACCACAGCTCCCGACACCGCCACCGCGACCGGCCGCGTCGCGCGTGTGACCGGCGCCGTCGTCGACATCGAGTTCCCGCCCGGGAACATCCCCGCGATGTACAACGCGCTGACCACCGTCATCGAGGCATCTGGCGCCGGCCTCGAGGCCTCGACGCTGACCCTCGAGACCGCGCAGCACCTGGGCGACGGCATGGTCCGCGCCGTGGCGCTGAAGCCGACCGACGGCCTCGTCCGCGGCCAGGCCGTGACCGACACCGGCGCTCCCATCTCGGTGCCCGTCGGCGACGTCACCCTCGGCACCGTCTTCGACACGGTCGGCAACGCCCTGAACCTGCCCGAGGGCGAGACCCTCCAGGTGACCGAGCGCTGGCCCATCCACCGCAAGGCCCCCAACTTCGACCAGCTCGAGTCGAAGACCACGATGTTCGAGACCGGCATCAAGTCGATCGACCTCCTCACCCCGTACGTGCAGGGTGGAAAGATCGGCCTGTTCGGCGGCGCGGGCGTCGGCAAGACGGTCCTCATCCAGGAGATGATCTACCGCGTGGCCAACAACCACGACGGCGTCTCCGTGTTCGCCGGCGTGGGCGAGCGCACCCGTGAGGGCTGGGACCTCATCGAGGAGATGACCGAGTCCGGCGTCATCGAGAAGACCGCCCTGGTCTTCGGCCAGATGGACGAGCCGCCGGGCACCCGTCTGCGCGTGGCGCTGTCGGCGCTGACCATGGCGGAGTACTTCCGCGATGTGCAGAGCCAGGACGTGCTGCTGTTCATCGACAACATCTTCCGCTTCACGCAGGCCGGCTCCGAGGTCTCCACGCTGCTGGGCCGCATGCCCTCGGCCGTGGGCTACCAGCCGAACCTGGCCGATGAGATGGGTGTGCTCCAGGAGCGCATCACCTCGACCCGCGGCCACTCGATCACCTCGATGCAGGCGATCTACGTCCCGGCCGACGACTACACCGACCCGGCGCCGGCCACCACCTTCGCCCACCTGGATGCGACGACCGAGCTCTCCCGTGAGATCGCCTCGCGCGGCCTGTACCCGGCGATCGATCCGCTGGCCTCGACCTCGCGCATCCTGGACCCGCAGTACGTGGGCCAGGAGCACTACGACACGGCGGTCCGCGTCAAGCAGATCCTCCAGCGCAACAAGGAGCTGCAGGACATCATCGCGATGCTGGGCGTCGACGAGCTGTCGGAGGAGGACAAGGTCACGGTCAACCGGGCCCGCCGCCTGCAGCAGTTCCTCTCCCAGAACACCCACATGGCCAAGCAGTTCACCGACGTGGACGGCTCGGACGTCGCCCTGCGCGACACCATCGAGGGCTTCAAGGGCATCTGCGACGGCGAGTTCGACCACATCGCCGAGCAGGCGTTCTTCAACGTCGGCGGCATCGACATGGTCCTGGAGAACTGGCATCGCATCCAGAAGGAGCTCGGCCAGTGAGCTCGCTCGAGGTCACCTTCGTCACCTCGGACCGGACCGTCTGGACCGGGACCGCGGCGCAGGTCGTCGTGCCTGCGGTCGACGGCTCCTTCGGCATCCTCCCGCGCATGCAGCCCACCCTCGCGATCCTGGACCGCGGGTCGGTGCGCATCATCGCGGAGGACGGCTCCGTCACCGTCCGCGAGGTCGAGGGCGGGTTCGTGTCGATGGACCAGGACGTGGTGACCATCGCCGTGGACCAGGCCTCTCGCGCGGTCGCGGCCAACTGACGCCGGACTCCTCCCTGACATGCGAACGAGCGCCCCGATCATCGCCCTGGTGATCGGGGCGCTCGTCGTCCTGGCGGCGATCGCCCTGGTGCTGCGTCAGGTGCATGTGTCCCGCCTGCGCGGAGTGTTCGACTGCGTCCTGTGGCGGCGAGGCGTGCGGGGCCGCGAGAACTGGCAGCAGGGGCTGATGCGGTACACGACCGATGAGCTGCACTGGTTCCGGGCCCTGTCCTGGCGGCTGCGGCCCGAGAAGCGGATGCGCCGCGCGGAGATCGTCTCCGAGGCCCGGAGCATCATCGGCGAGAAGACTCCGGGGGGAGAGGATTTCGTCATGGTCTCCCTCACCCTGCGCGGGGGGCCGCGGGTCCGGATGATCATGGCGAGCTCCTCGGCGAGTGCGCTGAACGCGTGGCTCGAGGCCGCGCCGATGGGCCTCGTGCACGGCGACGCCGATTGACCGTGGTCGAGGCACAGCATGAGCGCTGTGCCTCGACCACGGTCAATCCACGCCCGGGGCGATCGCTGTGCCTCGGATACGGTCAGGGGCTGTCGCCGGGGTGCCGCTGTGCCTCGGATGCGGTCAGCCGTCGTGCTGGTGGCGGGATCCGGCGCGCTTCCGCTGTGGCGCTCCCGGGTGACCGGGAATGGCGCACATCGTGACGGTTCTGGCTCATCGGCGGTCAGCGGTGGTGGTGCTGGCGCGGGGGTGACCGGGGATGTGGCTGACCGGGGGGATTCTGGCTTGTCGGGGGTCAGGCCACCTCGTCGGGGGTCAGACCACGTCGCGGCCGGCGCGCAGCACGCGGAGGACCTGAAGATCCTCGTCGACCAGGACGACATCGGCTCGCGCCCCGGCGGTGAGCTCGCCGATCTCGCCCTCGGCGCCGAGCAGCCGCGCCGGGGTGCGGCTCGCGGCAGCGACGGCGGTGCCCAGGTCGACGCCGGCCTCCTGGACCGCGAAGCGGACCACGTCCAGGAGATGCGCGGTGCCGCCGGCGATCGAGCCGCCCTCGGTGAGGGTCGCGACGCCGCCGTCGACGGTGACATCCAGGGCGCCCAGGCTGTACTGGCCGTCCGGCATGCCGGCAGCGGCCATCGCGTCGGTGATCAGCAGGACCGAGCCCGGGGCCGCGATCGCGAAGACGTGGGCGACGGTCTCCGCGGCGAGGTGGACGCCATCGGCGATCACCTCGACCAGGAGCTCTCCACGGGCCGCGGCGTCGAGCGCGGCGAGCGCAGGACCCGGATCGCGGTGGTGGATGGGACGCATCCCGTTGAACAGATGGGTGGCGCTGGGGAGCGCGGAGCGCCCGTGCGGCGCCGCGAGGGCGCGACGAGCCGCGGCGATGCCCGCGGTCATGATCTCGCTGCCTGCATCGGTGTGCCCCAGCGAGGGGACCGCACCTCCCGCGGCGAGCGCGTCGAGCACGGCGTGCGCATCCTCCGCCTCCGGAGCGACCGTCATGGAGGCGACGGCGCCTCCGCCCAGCGCGCACAGCTCGGCGACCAGCTCGGCGTCCCCGCCGGTGATGTGCGCCGGGTTCTGGGCGCCCTTGCGTGCGGGGGAGATGAAGGGACCCTCGAGGTGCACGCCGGCGATCTCGCCGTCGCGGAAGAGCTGGGCGAGCATGCCCACGCGCGCGCGCAGCGTCGCGGGGTCCGCGGTGACGAGGGAGGCGAGCATCGTGGTGGTGCCATGGCGGCGGTGCTCCTGCACCGCGACGAGCGCCTGCTGCGGATCCTCGCAGTCGGGGAAGGAGACCCCGCCGCCGCCGTGGTTGTGCACGTCCACGAGACCCGGCAGGATCAGCCCGCCATGCTCGACCTGCTCCGCTGCCCGATGGGCGGGAGCCCGATGCGCCGGGCCCGCATAGACGATCCGCTCCTGCGCGACGAGGACCAGCGCCCCGGGCAGCACCCGCTCGCCCAGCACCGCCGTGCCGTGCAGGGCGATGTCGACCGCGAGGGCGGGCTCGGATGCGGGGTTCCCCGCAGGGGTCGTGGGGGTCATGGCAGTCCTTCCGGATCAGAAGAGGCGCGACTCGACGTCGTCGATCCCGCGCAGGGCGTCATAGTCGAGGGTCACGCAGTCGATCCCGCGATCGACGGCGAGGACCTTCGCCTGCGGCTTGATGGCCTGGGCGGCGAAGATGCCGCGCACCGGCGCGAGGAGGGGATCGCGGTTGAGCAGCTCCAGATAGCGGGTCAGCTGCTCCACGCCGTCGATCTCGCCGCGCCGCTTGATCTCGATCGCGACGGTGCCGCCCTCCGGATCCCGGGCGAGGATGTCGACGGGGCCGATCGCCGTCGCGTACTCGCGCCGCACGAGGCTCCATCCCTCTCCGAGGGTGTCGATGTTGGCGGCGAGCAGGGCCTGCAGATGCGCCTCGACGCCGTCCTTCTGTAGACCAGGATCGACGCCCAGCTCGTGGGAGGAGTCCTGCAGCACCTCGTGCAGGCGCACCCGCAGCGTGTCGCCGGTCTTGGCGTGGGTGACCTGCCACTGCTCGATCCAGTCGATGCCGTCCGGGTCCGCGGCGGCCTCCACGGCGCTGCGGGTCTCCGTCGCGACCGTGCACGGCGGGCTCATCCAGTTCAGGGGCTTGTAGCTGCCGCCGTCGGAATGCACCAGGACGCTGCCATCGGCCTTCACGATCAGCAGGCGCAGGGCCAGGGGCAGGTGGGCCGTCAGCCGGCCCGCATAGTCGACAGAGCACTTCGCAACCACAAGACGCACCCCGACAGCGTACGTCAGCCCGGACCGCGACCGAGGCAGGCGCGGGCGCCCGCAGGTGGAAACTGTCACGTCCGCACCACGCGCGCCCGCGCACGCTCGTATCGTGGTGACGTCCCCACCCTGAAGGAGATCTCCCCCGTGCAGAAGATCCTCGCCGCGGTCCTCGTGCTCCTGGGCCTCGCCGGCCTCGTCGTCGGCCGTCTGGGGGAGACCACCTGGGCTCCCTCGACCGAGCACACCGCCGTCGTCGACCTGGCCGACGCCGGCCCCGCCGTCGTGATCGATCCCGGCGTGCTGTACGTCGGCGGGGACGAGGGCACGGTGACGATCACCGGCGCCTCCGACGTCTCGCTCATCACCGCCGCGAACGACGACATCGCCGCCTACCTCGAGAGCACCCGTTACACCCGGATCACCGGCGTCCCGGACTGGACGACCCTGTCGACCGAGGTCGTGAACCCCGACGGCGCCGCGGAGATCGCCGATCCGACGTCCTCGGACCTGTGGCGCAGCGTCGACACGTCCCCGAGCCCCGCGACCCTGGACGTCGCCGAGTTCCGCGCGGGGGAGACGAGCGCGGGCA
Organism: Brachybacterium hainanense; assembly: GCF_042434575.1. Lineage (NCBI taxonomy): Bacteria > Bacillati > Actinomycetota > Actinomycetes > Micrococcales > Dermabacteraceae > Brachybacterium > Brachybacterium hainanense. The sequence continues at coordinate 105,704 of NZ_JBHLSV010000005.1, read as the reverse complement.
ACGAGCAGCCCTTCCGGGCGATCCTGGTGGTCACCGACGGGACCGCGGCGGGCGCGCAGAGGATCTCCATCACCTGGCCCGTCGACGCGAAGAACGCCTGGGTCCCGTATGCCTACGCCGGTGGAGCGACCGTCGCGGTCATCGGCCTCATCTGGTTCGTCCTCGCCTTCCGCGGCCGCCGCCGCGAGGAGCCGGCCGAGCAGGAGCTCGCGAGCGCCGAGGACGAGATCACGGCCCGTGAGCCGGCCCCGGCCACCGCCTCCGCACCCCTGCCGGTGCCGGGGCGCGGGGCACCCGCCGAGGAGGAGACGCGGCCGGAGGAGGACGGCGAGGCCGACCTCCCGCAGGACGATCCCGCGCCTCCGGCGGAGGAGACCCCCATGACCCGCACCCACCGCGACGGGGAGCAGGCATGAGCGCCCGCCGCCCCGTCCCCGCCGCCCCGGGAGGGACCATGTCCATGCGCTCGCGCTTCGCCCGCCGCAGCCTGTTCACCGGCGCGGGCGCCCTGCTCGCCGGGACCGTCCTGGCGGCCTGCTCGGAGCCCGCACCGCCGCCGGCGGTGCCCTCGGGCCCCTCCCTCGCCGCTCCGACCCCGGTCGCCGGGGCCGCCCAGCTGGGGCCGGTGATCGAGGAGATCTCCGCCGCGATCACCGCCGCCGACGCCGCGAAGGACGCGGGCCTGCTCGCCCCGAGGATCGTCGGGACCGCCGTCGACCAGCGGACCAGGACCTACGAGATCATCGGGACGTTCGGGGACTGGGCTGCGCAGCTGGCCTCCTTCCCCGGCACCGCCGCCGATGTCGTCATCACCTCGACCTCGACCGAGTTCCCGCGCTCGGCGATCGCTCTCGTGCCCGACGCCGGCCCCTCCGGGGTGCCGTTCTTCGTCCCCCTGCAGCAGGCCGATGCGACGTCCCCCTACACCACGTGGGGGTGGGCGCAGCAGGCGGTCGGCATCGACATGCCGACCGTGCCCGCCGACGCCGTGGGCACCGAGCCCGTCGCGCTCGACGCCGCGGACCTGTCGCTGAGCCCCGCCGATGCTCTCGCGCTCTACGCGAAGGTCCTCGCCTCGGGCGACGCCTCCGATCCGGAGGACCTGCTGGCGGCGAATCCGTTCCAGACCGAGACCCACGCCCAGATCCAGGAGGAGCGCACGGCGCTGAACGCAGGGGTCGAGCGGGACCAGGCGGCGACGATCCACGAGGCCTACTCCGTCAAGGACGGCGACTTCATCGGGCTGCGCACCGAGGACGGGGGTGCGGTCGTGATGGCGACCTACACCTCGAAGCGCACGGTGACGATCAAGGACGGCGCCAAGGTCAGCTACAGCGAGGAGAACGTCTACACGGCCCTCGCGGGCACGAAGACCTTCACCAAGACCTATGTGCGGGACTATTCGACCGTCGTGGGCCTGTACATCCCGCCCGCGGACTCCGATGCGCAGATCCAGCCGATCGCGGCGACCCGCACCCTGCTCGGGGCCTCCGGCTCCTGACCCTCCTCTCTCCGACGTCTCGTGGAAGGACCCCCATGACCGATCCGTACGGCATCCCCGATCTCGCCGCCCTGCGGCACCCTGCTCCCAGCGAGCCGGTGGGCACCCCCGCCGAGCATGAGGTCGCCGTGACCGAGCAGAGCCTCGAGCAGATCATCCAGGACTCGCAGCAGGTCGCGACAGTGCTGCTGGTGACCAGCGGACGCGTGCCCGAGGCCGAGGCGTTCCTGGGCTCGCTGCGCGCGGCCGTCGACGCGAAGGGCGGCGCGGTGCGTCTGGCCACCGTGGACGCGGACTCCCAGCCGCGCGTCGCGGAGGCGCTGCGCGTGCGTCAGCTGCCGACCCTTCTGCTGCTCCTGGGCGGGCAGCTGCAGCCGATCGTGGAATCGGTCCTGCCCGAGGCCGAGGTCACCGCCCTGATCGACCAGGTCGTGCAGGTCGCGCAGCAGCAGGGGATGGATGTCTCCGCCGCCGGAGAGACCGCCGATCCCGAGCCGGAGCCCGTCGCCCCGCTCGTCCAGGCGGCCTACGACGCGATCGATCGCGGCGACCTCGACGCCGCGGTGACCGCCTACGAGGAGCAGCTGCGGCAGAGCCCGGCCGACGCCGAGGCCAGGGCGGGGCTCGCGACCGTCGAGCTCATGCGCCGCACCCGGGACGCAGACCTGAACGCGGCGCGCGCCGCCGCCGCCGAGGACCGCACCGACCTCGACGCACAGCTGCTGGTCGCCGACCTCGACATGCTCGGCGGGCACGTCGAGGACGCCTTCGCGCGGCTCCTGGACCTGCTGCGCGGCGCGGACCCGGAGACCAAGGACGTGCTGCGCACCCGGCTGCTCGAGCTGTTCGAGGTCGCCGGCTCCGAGGACCCCCGGGTCCCCCCGGCCCGCAAGCGCCTGGCGAACCTCCTCTTCTAGCAGCCGCCCCGCACCGGCAGCCGAGCGGCGGATCCGCCTCCTCCGATCATCGATCGGGGCGGCGGATCCGCCGCTCGAGCTTCTGCCGTTCCTCAGGCCTGCGCGTGACGCTCCGGGGCCAGCACGACCGCGCCCAGCGGCGGGACAGACAGCCGCACCGAGTGCTCGCGCCCGTGCATCGGCACCCGCTCGGCATGCACACGTCCCAGGTTCCCGACGCCGCTGCCGCCGTAGACCGGGGCATCGGAGTTGAGGACCTCGAGCCATGAGCCGCCCTCGGGCAGCGGGATCCGGTACTCGTGCCACGGCGTCGGCGAGAAGTTCACGACCACGGCAAGCGGCTCGCCCTGCCCGTCGCGGCGCAGGAAGGCGACCGTGTCGTGCTCGCCGTCGTCGCCGATGAGCCACTCGAACCCCGCCGGGTCCTGATCCCGCTCGTAGAGCGCGGGATGGGAGCGCATGAGGTGGTTGAGGTCGCGCACCAGCTGCTGGGCGCCGCGGTGCAGCGGGTACTCGAGCAGCCACCAGGGCAGGCCCGAGGACTCCGACCACTCGGTGCCCTGGGCGAACTCGCTGCCCATGAACAGCAGCTGCTTGCCCGGGTGCGTCCACTGGAAGGTCAGGTAGGCGCGCATCGTCGCGGCCTGCTGCCAGTCGTCACCCGGGGCCTTGCGCAGCAGGGAGCCCTTGCCGTGCACGACCTCGTCGTGGGAGATCGGCAGCACGAAGTTCTCCGAGTACTGATAGATCAGGGAGAAGGTCAGGTCGTGGTGATGGTGCTGGCGGTGGATCGGATCCAGGCCGATGTACTCCAGGGTGTCGTGCATCCAGCCCATGTTCCACTTGAAGCCGAAGCCCAGACCGCCCGCATCGGTGGGACGGGTGACCCCGGGGAACGACGTCGACTCCTCGGCGATCATGACGATCCCGGGGGCGCGCTTGTACGCGGTGGCGTTGGTCTCCTGCAGGAAGGCGATCGCCTCGAGGTTCTCCCGCCCGCCGTGCCGGTTGGGGAGCCACTGGCCCTCCTCGCGCGAGTAGTCGAGGTAGAGCATGGAGGCGACGGCGTCCACGCGCAGGCCGTCGACGTGGAACTCCTCGAGCCAGTAGAGGGCGTTGGCGACGAGGAAGTTGCACACCTCGAGCCGACCCAGGTCGAAGATGTACGTGCCCCAGTCGGGGTGCTCTCCCAGACGCGGATCGGCATGCTCGTACAGCGGCGTCCCGTCGAAGCGGGCGAGGGCGAACTCGTCCTTGGGGAAGTGCGCGGGGACCCAGTCCATGATCACGCCGATGCCGGCGCGGTGGAGGGCGTCCACGAGCGCGCGCAGGTCGTCGGGGGAGCCCAGGCGCGAGGTGGGGGCGTAGTACCCGGTCACCTGGTAGCCCCAGGAGCCGCCGAAGGGGTGCTCGGCCAGCGGCATGAGCTCGACATGGGTGAAGCCCATCTCGACGACGTAGTCGACCAGCTCGGTGGCGAGCTCGCGGTAGCCCAGGCCCGGGCGCCAGCTGGGCAGGTGCACCTCGTAGATCGACATGGGCGCGCTCAGCGCATCGGACTGGGCACGGGCGGCGAGCCAGGCGTCGTCATCCCAGTCGAAGCTGCTCGTGGTCACGATCGAGCCGGTCGCCGGCGGCACCTCCGTGCGGCGCGCCATCGGGTCCGCCTTCTCCCGCCAGACGGAGTCCGCCCCGAGGATCCGGTACTTGTAGATCTCGCCGTCGCCCACGCCGGGGACGAACAGCTCCCATACCCCGGAGGATCCCAGGGACCGCAGGGCATGCCCGCGCCCGTCCCAGCCGTCGAAGGCGCCGATCACCTGGACGGCCCGCGCGTTCGGGGCCCAGACCGCGAAGGACGTGCCGGCCACGCCGTCGACCTCCCGCACGTGCGAGCCGAGCGCCCGCCACAGCTCCTCGTGCCGACCCTCGCCGATCAGATGGAGGTCGAGATCGCCGAGCGTGGGCAGGAAGCGGTAGGGCTCCTCGAGCAACACCGGCTCCTCGCCCTGCACCCAGGTGACCTGGACCCGGTATCTCTCGGGGACCTCCGCGGCCTCGCGCACGCCCACCCAGATGCCGTCGTGCTCATGCTCCAGATCCACGACCTCCCCGTCCTCGAGCACGACCGCGACCGCATGGGCGAGCGGCTTCAGGGTACGGAAGGTGACCGCCCCGTCGTAGCCGTGCGCACCCAGGACGGAATGCGGATCGTGATACGAGCCGGTGGCCGTCGCCCCGAGCTCATGGGCCCCGAGGGGCATGGGCGGGGCGGTCCCAGCGCTCTGATCGGTCATCATGGGCCTCCTTCGTCGAGGGTCCGGTCGAGGGTCGATCGGGGTCAGGGGTGTGCGCGCACGACGCGCAGCACATGGGCGGGGCGGGATGCGGCGCTCAGGATCACGTACGGCTCCGCGTCCCAGGTGAAGCGCTCCCCGGTGAGGAGGTCCTCGACCTCGAAGGGGCCGTGCACGTCGAGGCGGGACATGTCCAGGCGGATCGTGGTCGCGCAGTCCCGGTCATGTTCGGTGAGGGACACGACGAGGACGGTGTCGGGGGCGCCGGTCCCGGTCGCCTCCGCCGGCAGATGCTTGGAGAAGACCAGGACCTGCGGGTCATCGGCCTCGTGGAAGTCGACGTCGGTGAGGGACTGGAGCGCAGGGTGGTCGCGGCGGATCGTGTTCAGCCGGGTCAGCAGGGGCTCGAGGGACCGGCCCTCGCGCAGCGCGGCGGCGTAGTCGCGCGGCTTGTACTCGTACTTCTCGTTGTCGATCTGCTCCTGCGCACCGGGACGCGGCACGTCCTCGACCAGCTCGTAGCCCGAGTAGATGCCCCAGGTGGGGGAGAGGGTGGCGGCGAGGATCGCGCGCAGACGGAAGGCGCGGGCACCGCCCTCGGACATGAACGGCGTGAGGATGTCGTGGGTGGTGGGCCAGAAGCTGGGCCGCATGTACCGGGCGGCATCCGCGAGCTCGAGCGCGTACTCGCGCAGCTCCTGGGGCGTGTGGCGCCACGTGAAGTACGTGTAGGACTGGTGGAAGCCCACCTTGCCCAGGGTGTGCATCATGGTGGGGCGGGTGAAGGCCTCGGCGAGGAAGACGACCTCGGGATGCTCCCGGTCGAACTCGGCGAGCAGCTCCTCCCAGAAGCGGACCGGCTTGGTGTGCGGGTTGTCGACCCGGAAGAGGGTGACGCCGCGCGAGACCCACAGCTCGAGCACGTCCCGGATCGCGGTGTACAGGCCTGCGTAGTCGGTGTCGAAGCTGAGCGGGTAGATGTCCTGGTACTTCTTGGGCGGGTTCTCGGCGTAGGCGATCGTCCCGTCCGGGCGCACCACGAACCACTCCGGATGCTCGGCGACCCAGGGATGATCGGGCGAGCACTGGAGGGCGATGTCCAGGGCGACCTCGAGGCCGAGCTCGTGGGCGCGGGCGGTGAACGCCTCGAAGTCCGCGACCGTGCCCAGATCGGGATGGATCGCCTCGTGCCCGCCCTCGGCCGAGCCGATCGCGTACGGCGATCCCGGGTCGCCCTCGACGACGTCCAGGGTGTTGTTGCGCCCCTTCCGGAAGGTCGAGCCGATCGGGTGGATCGGGGTCAGGTAGGCGACATCGAAGCCCATGGCGGCGATGCGGTCGAGGGACGCCGTCGCCGAGGCGAGGGTGCCCGAGCGCCAGCCGCCCTCCGCGGGGTCGAAGCGGGCCCCCTCGGAGCGGGGGAAGAACTCGTACCAGGAGCCGACGAGCGCCCGGCGACGGTGCACGATCAGCCGGTACGGGCCCGACACGGTCACGCCGTCGCGCAGCGGGCGGGCGTGCATGACCGCGCGCAGATCTGCGGCGAGGGCCGGGGCGATGCGCGCCTGCGGGGAGAGGGAGGCGCTGCGCAGCGCGTCGATCGCGGCGCGGGCGAGGGTCGCATCGCTCGCGGGACGGGCGCCGCCCTCGGCCTCCTCGACGATGCGGCTCAGCACGAGCACGCCCTCGGCCAGGACGAGGTCGACGTCGATCTCGGCGGGGATCTTGACCTCCGCGACATGCGCCCAGGTGTCGTAGGGGGCGCTGAAGGCCTCGATGCGGAAGGACCAGTGGCCCGGGGCGCCGGCGACGATGTGGGTGCGCCACAGGTCCAGACCGGGGTTGATCGACTCGAGCGGGAGGACCTCCTCGGTCCCGTCGGGAGCGGTCAGATGCAGCTGGACGCCCATCGCGTCATGGCCCTCGCGGAAGGCGTTCGCGGTCACGGCGACCCGCTCGCCCTCGGCGGCCGAGGCCGGGAAGCGACCTGCGTCGACGACCGGCTCGACCAGCATGATCGGGATCCGTCCGAGACCGGCGTCGAGCCCTGCCGGGGCGGGGGCGCCGGGGGCGGTCGTCGCGGGGGTCGGTGCGGTGGCCGATGCGTGGCTCGACGCGGTCATCGTTGCTCCTGCCGGATCGGGGCGAGGACGGCGGGAACGTGCCGTCAGCGCTCAGGGTAGCCGCTCGGAGGCCCCTTCTGTGTCCTCGATCACCAGGACGAGCACGCTGCGGGCGGGCAGCAGGAGGCGCCGACGGCCGTCGTCTCCCAGGACGACCTCGCGCTGCCCGGCCGCATCGACCTCGGAGTCCTCCCGGGAGGTGTCCAGCACGACGGTCCACGCCCCCTGCGGCCAGGGCGCGCCGGGGAGCGTGAGCTCGAGATCCCGGTCCGCTCCGGAGAGCAGGACGAGCGCGTGACGTCCCCCGGGATCCGGGGCCGGCCGGAGCATCTGCAGCACGTGCCGGCGCGGATCGAACCAGTCCTCGTGGCTGAGGACCTCGCCCTGCAGGCTGAACCAGGCCACCTGGTCCGGGCCCGGCCGCGCCGGGTCCGCGGGGCGCGGGAAGGCCGCCGAGCGCAGCTGCGGCAGCTCCCGCCGGAGCCGGGTCAGAGCCCGGACGGTCCCGATGTGGGAGTCGGCGCCCGCGGCGAGGGACCAGTCGGTCCAGGAGATCTCGTTGTCCTGGCAGTAGGCGTTGTTGTTGCCCTGCTGGGTGCGGGAGAACTCGTCTCCGGCCGTGATCATCGGGGTGCCGCTCGCGAGGAGGAGGGTCGCGAGCATCGCCCGGCGGGTGCGTCGTCGGCGGGCGAGGATCTCCTCGCCCTCGGGGGTCCCCGGCGTGACCGGTCCTTCGTGACCGTGGTTCCAGGAGCGGTTGTCGTCGGTGCCGTCGCGCCCGTCCTCGCCGTTGGCCTCGTTGTGCTTGCGGTCGTAGTCGGTGAGGTCCGCGAGGGTGAAGCCGTCGTGCGCCGTGAGGTAGTTGACCGAGGCCCAGGGGGAGCGCAGGCTCCGGGATCGGGGCAGCCCCGGCGGATCCTGGCAGGTGAACAGGTCGCTGCTCCCCGCGAGCCGAGTGGCCAGATCGCGCACCCCTCCGATCGCGGGGTCGCCGCTCGCCGCGCGCTCGCGCGGATGCGCGAGCCAGAAGCTGCGCGCATCGTTGCGGAAGGCGTCGTTCCATTCGGCGAACGGCGGCAGGAATCCTCCTGTCCGCCAGCCGTAGGAGCCCACGTCCCAGGGCTCCGCGATCAGCTTGACCTCGCGCAGCACCGGGTCGGTGCTGATCGCGCGCAGCAGCGGATGATCGGCCCGGAAGCCGCTGTCGTCGCGGGCCAGCGCGGTCGCCAGATCGAAGCGGAAGCCGTCGACATGGACCTCCTGCACCCAGTACCGCAGGGAGGCCAGCACGAGGTCCATCACGTGCATCGACCGGGGGTCGAGGGTGCCGCCGGTCCCGGTGACGTCCAGGAAGGCGCCGTCGGCGAGCCAGTAGTACTCCGCGTTGTCGAGGCCGCGCAGGCTGAGGCTGGGTCCCAGGGCGCCGCCCTCGGCGGTGTGGTTGTAGACGACGTCGAGGATCACCTCGAGGCCCGCGGCGTGCAGCGAGCGGACCATGGCCCGGACCTCGTCGAGCACCGCCTGCGCCCCGGCGCGCTGGGCGGCCGCGGTCGCATAGGCGGGATTGGGCGCGAAGAAGGACAGCGTCGAGTAGCCCCAGTAGTTGGTCAGCCCCAGCCGTGTCAGATGCGCCTCGTCCATGGCGGCATGGACGGGGAGCAGCTCCACCGCCGTGACGCCCAGCTCGCGCAGATGGTCGGTCACCGCCCGATGCCCGAGCCCCGCATAGGTGCCGCGCTGGGCCGCCGGGACCCGCGGATGCCGGGCCGTCGTCCCCTTCACATGGGCCTCGTACAGGACCGTGTCCGTCCAGGGGGTCCGCGGCGGGGCGTCGTCCTGCCAGTCGAAGGCGTCGTCGTCCAGATGCACCGACCAGACCGCGGAGGGCCCCGAGTCGACGGTGCTGGGCACGAGGACGTCGGAGGCGGGCTCGAGCATCGCGTCGACCTCGTGCGGGAACATCGTCGACAGCAGGGGCGAGGCATGGCTGATCCCGCGCGCGTACGGGTCCAGCAGCAGCATCGCCGGGTTCGCGAGCTGCCCCGACGCCGGGTCCCAGCGGCCGTGCACGCGCAGGCCGTACTCCGTGCCCGGGAGCATGTCCTCGACCTGATCCCAGTGCAGACCGCCGTCGACCCGGCGCAGGCGATGGCGGGTCTCGGCGCTGCCGCGGCGCACGCAGAGGTCCACGGCCTCCGCGCGGGGGGCGACCACCGCGAACGTGCCGCGGCCGCTGCGGTCGACGCGCAGACCGGGGCCGGAGGGCGGGCCGGCAGGGATATCGGACGATGACGTGGGATGAACATGCACGGACACATCCTCGCACCGGCCGCGGTGCGTCGTCGCCCGCGCCTCCAGCTCCTCCGGGGGCTCCTATGGTTAGGATCGTCCCCGGTGCTATCCGTGCCCGGACCGACCGGCGCGGGGTGCGGGCCTGGGCCCGGGCACCGGAGAAGCCTTCCGGACGGATGGGGAACCGCACCACATGAGCCAGCAGCCGCAGCAGCGACCCGAGGGGCACGCCCCGCAGCCCGCCGTCTCCGGCGGGAGGACGAGCTTCGCCCCCGGCGCGGCCACGATCTCCCCGGCGGATCTCGAGCGCTCGAGCGAGATCGTCCGCACCATCAGCAGGGTCTTCGGCTCTCGGGTCGTGGGCCAGGAGAACCTGCGCCTGACCCTGCTCGCCGCGCTCGCCGCGGGCGGCCACGTGCTGCTCGAGTCGGTGCCGGGCCTCGCGAAGACCACCGCCGCCTCCGCCCTCGCCTCGGCGATCACGGGCTCCTTCTCGCGCATCCAGTGCACGCCGGACCTGATGCCCAACGACATCATCGGCACCCAGATCTTCAACTACGGCAACGGCACCTTCACGACCCAGCTGGGACCCGTCCACGCGAACGTCGTGCTGCTGGACGAGATCAACCGCTCGAGCGCGAAGACCCAGTCCGCGATGCTCGAGGCGATGCAGGAGCGCCAGACCTCGATCGGCGGCGAGGTCTACAAGCTCCCCTCGCCGTTCATGGTGCTCGCCACCCAGAACCCCATCGAGGAGGAGGGCACCTACGTCCTCCCCGAGGCGCAGATGGACCGCTTCCTGATCAAGGAGGTGCTCACCTACCCGCGCCCCGCCGAGGAGCACGAGATCCTCGACCGCTCCACGAGCGGGAGCCTCGCCGCTCCCGCGGAGGCGATCGCGAGCGTGAGCCTCGACGACATCCGCTTCCTGCAGTGGATGGTGGATGCCGTCTACGTCGACCAGGCCGTCAAGCGGTACATCATCGATCTGGTCTTCACCACCCGCGGATCCGGCCCGCGGCCGGTCCCGAACCTCACCCAGTCGGTGCGCGTCGGCGCGAGCCCCCGCGGCTCCCTCGCGCTCATGCGGGTCGGCCAGGCGCATGCGCTCCTGCACGGACGCTCCTACGTCACCCCCGACGACGTGCGCGCCATGCGCTACGGCGTCCTGCGCCATCGCCTCGTGCTGACCTTCGACGCCCTCGCCGGCGGGATCAAGCCCGAGCAGATCATCGACGCGGTGTTCCACGCCGTGCCGATGCCCTGAGCGCAGGTCCCCTCCATGGCGACCTCGCTGCTGACCCGGGTCAAGGCCCGCGTGGACCTGTACACCTCGGGCCGCGCGCGCGGGCTCATCCAGGGCCGCGGCCGCTCCCTCTTCAAGGGCAGCGGCGAGGACTTCGACGACCTGAAGTACTACCAGCCCGGCGACAAGATCTCCGACATCGACTGGAAGGCGACCGCCCGCTCGGGCGAGCCGCTGATCCGCCAGTTCAACGAGGAGAGGGTGCGGCATCTCTCGATCGTGGCGGACACCTCCTCGGCGATGGCCGCGACCGCGGCGGACGGCAGCTCGAAGAGGGATGCGATGGTGACGGCGGCGGGCCTGGTCTGCTTCCTCGCGCAGAAGAACGGCGATCTCGTCGGCCTGGTCGCCGGCTCGGAGCGGCGGCCCTCGCAGCTCCCGGCCCGGTCGAGCGACGGCCATCTCGAGCTGCTCCTGCGCACGGTCCAGCAGACCACGACCGCCGCCGGGCCCGCCCCGGACTCCTCCTGGCTGCTCGAGCGCGCGTTCCGCGTCACGAACCGCGCCACGCTCATGACGATCATCACCGACGAGGCGCACCCGCTGCTCGAGGACTTCTCGATCCTGCGCCGCCTGACCACCCGTCATGACGTGATGGTGGTGCGGATCGGGGACGGGGACCCTCTGCAGAGCCAGGACGAGGAGCACGACGTGGTCGACATCAACGATCCCCGCGAGATCTCGGAGCTGTCCCGCCACAGCGCCAAGGTCGCGCGGGATGTCGAGGCCTTCCGACGCACCCGGCGCGAGGAGATCTCCCGGATGCTCGACCGGCTCCACGTCACGCATGTGCTCACGGCGGGGGAGACCACCGTGGTCCCCGACATGATCGCCATGCTCCGCGCGAGGGAGTACCGCCATGCCCGCGCCTGAGCTGCTCCTCCTGCGTCCCGTGCTCCCCCTCCTGGCCGAGCCCAAGCAGATCGTCGACCCGCCGCAGTACTCGGTCGCCTGGCTGATCCTCGCGGTGCTGTGCCTGATCGTGATCGCCGCGCTCGTGATCGGGGTGCTGCGCATCTCCCGCTCGGTGCTGGCCCGCAGCGCCTACCGGACCCGCCCCGCGGACACCGAGAACCTCAAGGCCGAGTTCCTCCGCTCCGTCAACGCGATCGCCGAGCGCCACGAGTCCGGGGAGCTCACGGCACGGGCCGGACACCATGAGCTCACCGCCGTCATGCGCCGCTTCGTCCGGTCGACCACCGGTCACGACGTGACCAGCCAGGACGTCTCGACGCTGCTGGCCGACGATCGCACCCATGACGTGGGCCGGCTCATCGCCCGCCTCTACGAGCCGGACTTCGCGGCCGCGAGCGATGCGGAGCTCGGCGAGTCCGTTCTCCGCGCCCGGGAGGTGATCCGCCGGTGGTCATGACCTTCTGGTGGGCGACCCTGCTCCTGCTCATCGCCGGCCTCGCGGTCTGGGCGATCACGTTCTGGAACCGTCGGGCCATGCGCCGCTCCCCGGTGCTGGTGGCCAACACCTCGTTCCTCGAGAGGCTGCCCAGCTTCGTGCGCGCCCAGCGCACCGCGCGCGTCGTCCGCGCGGCCCAGGTCGGCGTGGCCGTTCTCGGCGTGATCGGCGCGGCCGTGCTGTCCGGGCGCGTGGCGACCGAGCGCATCGAGACGCCCGACTTCGCCAACCGCGACATCGTCCTGTGCCTGGACGTCTCCGGGTCGATGTACGAGTACGACACGGAGATCCTGCAGACCTTCTCGACCATGGTCGACTCGTTCGGCGGCGAGCGGGTGGCCCTGTCGATCTTCAACTCCACCAGCCGCACCGTCTTCCCGCTGACCAACGACTACGACCTGATCCGGCGCGAGCTCGCCCGGGGAGCCGAGGCCATCGACTTCGACGAGAACGGGTATCGCCTGGGCACGAAGGACTATCCGGAGGAGAAGGTCCGCAGCTACGTCGACTTCATCGAAGGCACTCGCGGGATCGACGACCAGGCCTCGATCGTCCCCGACGGCCTGGCCTCCTGCGGGTTGCTGTTCGACCAGGCGGAGGCGGACCGCAGCCGCTCGATCATCTTCGCGACGGACAACGAGGTCAACGGCGAGCCGATCTTCTCGCTCGACGAGGCGGCGCAGTCGGTCTCCTCGCGCGGGATCGACCTGTACACGATCTACCCGGGCTCCTTCGAGTGCACGCAGACCTGCTTCGAGGAGCTGAAGGCGGCGACCGAGGAGGTGGGCGGCGGCCTGTTCCAGACCACGGACCCCGATGCGGTGCCCTCCATGATCGACCAGATCCAGCGCACCCAGGCCCAGCAGATGGGTGCCTCCCCGACGGTGATCCGCACGGACCACCCCATGTTCGGCTTCGTCGTGACGCTGCTGGCGCTGGTCGCCGTGCTCGTGCTGGGATGGAGGAGCCGATGATCACCCTCGAGCACCTCATCCCGCTGTGGCTCACGATCCCGCTGGGCCTGGCCATGACGATCCTCTGCGTCGTGCTGCTGATCCGGCGGCGCCGCCAGCGCATCGCCTGGCTGCGTCGGCTCCTCATGGTGCTGCTGATCTGCGTGGTCGCGCTGCGCCCGGTCACCCCGATCGAGGGCGAGCAGACGGAGCGGATGAACGCGAACATCTTCTTCGTGGTGGACCGCACCGGCTCGATGAACGCGGAGGACTATGCGGACGGGCAACCCCGTCTCGAGGGCGTGAAGGCGGACATGGCCCGCATCATGGCGGACACGGAGGGCGCTCGCTATTCGATCATCGGCTTCGATTCGACGGCGGCGAAGCAGCTGCCGCTGACGACCGATGCCGGGGCCGCCCTCAGCTGGGTCGACACCCTCACGACGGAGCCGACCGCCTACTCGCAGGGCTCCAACGTCGACCGTCCGCTGGTGCCGCTGCTCACGGCGCTGTCCGAGGCCAAGCGCGACGACCCCGAGTCCTCTCGCCTGGTCTACGTCCTGTCCGACGGGGAGAACACCGACGGGCAGGAGTCCGAGCCCTTCACCCCGGTGGCGTCGATGATCGACGGCGGCGCCGTGCTCGGCTACGGGACGGCCGAGGGCGGGCCGATGCGCGTGGAGGGCGGCGAGAAGGACGGCGAGTACATCACCGACTCCTCGGGAGCCCAGGGACGGTCCTCGATCGACGAGCAGCAGCTCGAGACGATCGCGGGGCAGATGGGCGTCCCCTACCTGCACCGCACCGACCCCGAGGAGCCGATCGAGGGGACGCGGGAGGGGATCGAGCTGCGTCCCGTCCCGATCGAGTCGACGGCGCGCGTCCCCAGCTTCGAGGACTGGTACTGGATCGCCGCGATACCGCTGACCGGCCTGTTCATCTGGGAGCTCGGGGCGATGACCTACCGGCTGCCGCGGCGGATCGACCGCAGCGACGTCCCTGTCGCAGAGGAGCTCTGAACCGCCGATGACCGATCTCGAGCATCGTCCGCTCGCCCAGGAGGAGCCGCGCCGCCCCCAGGACTTCGGCCTGGACGTGGGACGGCTGCGCCGCATCCGGCTGATCTGCTTCGCGATCCTCGCCGTCCCGCTGCTCCTGCTGGGTCTGCTCGCGATGAAGTTCGTGTCGATGCCGCTCACGCAGGCATGGCAGGACAGCGCCTACGGCAAGCAGCAGTACCAGGTCGCGGTCGAGCGTCTCGCGCCCGTCTGGGTCGTGAACTGGTTCGAGCCGTACCTCCCGCACCTGACCAAGGGGACGAACCTGCTCCAGCAGGGGGAGGACGCGGCCGCGGAGGCGGAGCTGCGCCTGGCCCTCGAGGAGTGGCAGAGCTCCTCCGACCTCAACCAGCCGATGCACGCCCAGTGCAAGATCCTCAACAACCTCGCGATCTCCATCGAGCGCCAGGCCGTGCTCATCGAGGATCCGGCCGAGCGCGCCGACCGCCTCTTCGAGGCCGAGGAGATGCTGTACGTCTGCGCCTCCGGCGGCGGCGGGGGCGAGGGCGAGGGCCAGGGTGGCGGCGGCGAGGGCGAGGGCTCCGGCGGAAGCGGCACCGGCAACGAGGACCAGGAGACCACGGACGGCAACCACGAGCGCGTCGAGGAGGAGCGCCGCAAGGCCGACGAGGAGGCCGGGAACGATCCCGACGCCCGCGAGAAGGGCGGACAGGAGGGCGGTCAGGAGGGACAGGGCTCCCCGCCGGATCCGGGCTCCCCGAAGCACGAGGATCCCGAGGGGACGGGTGACCCCGAGGAGGCGACGACCCAGGGCGAGACCTCCGGCAATCCCAAGGAGGACGAGCTCGAGGAGCGCAACCGCGAGGCCAACCAGGGCGACGGGGAGTCCTCCGATCCGGGCACGCCCCAGGATCCGGAGCGCCCCTGGTGACCGGTCCGCGGTTCGCCCGCCGTGCCTACCTCGACCATGCGGCGACGACCGCTCTGCGGCCCGCGGCCCGCGACGCCTTCCTCGAGGCATCCGCGGTGCTCGGCAACCCCACCTCCGTCCACGGCTCGGGTCGCCGCGCCCGCGCGGTGCTCGACGAGGCGCTCGAGTCGATCGCCGCGGATCTCGGGGTGAGGCGCTCCTGGCTGATCCTCACCTCCGGGGGCACGGAGGCGGACAACATCGCGATCCGCGGCGCGGCGCTCGCCGCGCAGCAGGCCGATCCCGCCCGGCGCGCCGTCGCCGTCTGCGCGAGCGACCACGTCGCCGTGCTGGAGACCGCGCGCTCCCTGGGGCCCGGCATCGAGACCCGCGAGCTGCCCGTGACGGGTGCCGGGGCGATCGACCTCCCCGCCCTGGAGGAGCATCTCGCCGACGGAGCGGTGAGCGTCCTCAGCGCGGCCCTCGTGAACAACGAGACCGGTATCCGTCAGGACCTCGACCCGATCGCGGAGCGCGCCCGGGCCCGGGGCGGCATCGTCCACACCGACGCCGTCCAGGCCCTCGGGCACGTCCCCCTGCCCGAGCCCGGCACGGTCGACCTCATGTCGCTGTCGGGGCACAAGATCGGCGCTCCGGTCGGAGTCGGCCTGCTGGTCGCAGATCCCGGGGTCCCGCTCGTGGCCCTGTCCACAGGGGGCGGGCAGCAGCGCGGCGTGCGCTCGGGCACCCTCGACGCCGCGCAGGCGGCCGCCTTCGCGGCCGCCCTCCACGAGGTGCTCGCCGAGGCCGAGACGGAGTCCGCGCGCCTGCGCGGCCTCGCCGACCGTCTGAGGGAGGGAATCGCCCGTCTCGATGCCGACGCCCGTCTCACCGCCCCGGCCGAGGTCCCGCAGGCAGGGCACATCGTCCACGTCGCCTTCCCCGGGGCGGACCAGGACGCGCTGCTGTTCCTGCTGGACGAGCGCGGCGTGGACGCCTCCGGGGGCTCCGCCTGCAGCGCCGGCGTCCATCGCGGCAGCCACGTGCTCGAGGCGATGGGTCTTCCCCAGCAGGGGTTCGGCGTGCTGCGCTTCTCGCTCGGATGGACATCGGTGCCCGAGGACGTGGACGTGCTGCTGGCCGGGCTGCCGGAGGCGCTCGAGAGAGCGCGCGCGGTGGGCGCCCTGTGCTGAGCCGGCCCGGGGCGCCGCAGGCGGCGCACCACGCCCGGAGCTCCGCCGGCCCCTGCTCCGCGGGCACCTGCTCCGCGGTCCGCCGCCGACGTGCCCCGTCCTCGGTGTTCCCCGGATCACGCGCGGCCGGAGCCGCTCGGCCACGGCGCATAGACTCCGTGGCCGGGCCCGCGCATCGGCCCGCAGCGAGCACGGAGGCACCGTGGTAGGAGGAGGATCCCGATGAAGGTCCTGGCGGCGATGAGCGGCGGCGTCGACTCCGCCGTGGCGGCGGCCCGCGCGGTCGAGGCCGGGCACGAGGTGGTCGGGGTCCACATGGCCCTGTCGAAGGACCGCTCGCAGACGCGGGTCGGCTCGCGCGGATGCTGCACCGTCGAGGACGCCTCCGACGCCCGCGTCGCCGCCGAGCGCATCGGCATCCCGTACTACGTGTGGGATCTCTCCGACGACTTCCATGACCTCGTGGTGGAGGACTTCCTGGCCGAGTACGCGGCCGGGCGCACCCCGAACCCGTGCGTGCGCTGCAACGAGCGGATCAAGTTCGCCTCCCTGCTGGAGCGGGCGAAGGCGCTGGGCTTCGACGCCGTCTGCACCGGCCACTACGCCTCGATCCGCGCCGAGGGCCCGGGGGGAGCGCCCTCGCTGCACCGCTCCCGCAACAGCGCCAAGGACCAGTCCTACGTGCTGGCGGTGATGGGGCCGGAGGCCATCGGCTCCTCCCTCTTCCCCCTCGGCGACATGCCCGACAAGCAGGCCGTGCGCGCGGAGGCCCGGGAGCGGCGCCTGGGCGTCTCGACGAAGCCCGACAGCTACGACATCTGCTTCATCGCCGACGGTGACACCCGCGGCTTCCTCGAGCGCAGCCTGGGCGAGGCGCCCGGGGAGATCCTCGACGCCGGCGGCGAGGTGCTCGGCACGCACCGCGGCACCCACGGCTTCACCATCGGCCAGCGCAAGGGCCTGGGCCTGGACCGTCCGGCGGCCGACGGGCGACCCCGCTATGTGCTCGATGTGCGGCCCGAGACCCGTCAGGTCGTGGTCGGGGCGGCGGAGCTGCTCTCGACCCGCACTCTGCTGGCCCGAGACCTGCTCGTCTTCGAGCCCCTGGCGGAGGGCCGGGTGGTCAGCGCCCAGATCCGCGCGCACGGCGAGGCGGTCCCCGCCCGCATCGCGGCCCTGCCCGTCGGGGACGGACTGCTCGAGGTCGCCCTCGACGTGCCGCTGCGCGGCGTCGCCCCGGGGCAGGCGCTCGTCCTGTACGACGGGGACCGCGTGATCGCCTCCGCGACCCTGGAGCGCCGGGCGTGAGCGCGCACGGCACGCGGGCGCAGAGCGCGGGCATGCCCCTGGTCGGGATCGCCGGAGACGGGACCTTCGCCCCCGCCCCGGGGGAGGGCAGGCTCGAGGCGCTGACCCGCCTGCGCGCGCTGCTGGGCGACGACCTCGAGGAGCAGATCGCGACGGAGCTGTTCCTGCCTGCCGCGCTCGGCACCGAGAGCGCCGACCAGCTGCTGCCCGCCTCCCTCGCCCTGCTGGCGGGAGCCACCGGCGACCTCACCTCCTACGGCTGGCGGGTGGGGCCGGGAGCGGGCCATGCCTGGCGCCGCGCCCAGGAGCTGCGGGCACGCACCACGGAGGACGCCCGCTTCGCACTGCTGGGCTACGAGGGGCCGCTCGTGCTCACGACGTTCGGACCGGTCAGCCTCGCCGCCGCGACCTTCCTCGCCTCGGGGGAGCGGACCCTCGCCGACCGCGGGGCGCTGCGAGACCTGCCCGTGCTGCTGGCCGAGGGCGTCGCCGAGCAGCTGGCACGGGTCGCCGCCATCGTCCCCGGCGCGCGACCGCGCCTGCTGCTGCGCGAGGACGCCGTGCGCGCCGTGCATCAGGGACTGGTGCCCACGCCCTCGGGCTATCGCCGCTACCCCGCTCTGCCGGCCCCGGAGATCGGCGGCCTGTGGCGCTCCTTCCTGGAGGCTCTCGACGCCGCCTGGCCCGCGCCGGAGCCGACCGGTCCCGCACGGGTGCGGTTCCTGCTGCCGGCGCTCGCCGAGCCGCTGGAGGCCGCACGGACGGCGGGGGCCCGGTCGCTCGCGGTCCCGCCGCAGGAGATCGGTCCGCTCGCAGGCGGCGCCGGGCGGCGGCTGTGGGAGGGTCTCGCGCAGGCACGCGAGGAGGGCGTCGAGCTCGCCGCGGTCGTGGATCCCGCGCGTGTCGAGCCGGCCCTCGACCTGCTGGGGGAGTCGTTCCGACGTCTCGGCTACGCCGATCGCGAGCTGACCGGGATGACGCTGCTCGCGCATCGGCCGCTGCGGCGGGAGGAGGATCCGGGCGCGGAGCCCTCGCGATCGAGCCTGCTCACGGAGCCGGACCTCGTCCGGGTGCTGCGGGTGGCTCCCGCCTGGGCGGAGCGGGTGCAGGGATGACGTCCGGGCCAGGTCGCTCCGTCGCG
The DNA here is from genome assembly GCF_042434575.1 of Brachybacterium hainanense. Taxonomy (NCBI): domain Bacteria; kingdom Bacillati; phylum Actinomycetota; class Actinomycetes; order Micrococcales; family Dermabacteraceae; genus Brachybacterium; species Brachybacterium hainanense. The sequence goes on along the minus strand of NZ_JBHLSV010000005.1, from coordinate 87,333 downwards.
ACCTGATCCGGGCGCCGCGGCCGCGGCGCGGGTCGGCTCGCCGGACCACCGGAGAGGACGTGCCCCTCGGCGCGGTCCGGGCTCCGACCTCAGCGGGCCAGCATCGCCCCTGCCAGGCCGATCGCCGCGACCAGCAGGGTCAGCAGGACGGCGAGGACCACGGGCCTCCCGCCCACCTGGCGCAGCAGGCTGATGCGCACCCCGGTGCCGAGCGCGAACATGGCCGCGGCCAGCAGCACCGCCTGCAGCAGCTGCGCGGCGTCGAGCACGGGGAGCGGGACGATCCCGATCGAGCGGAGCAGGACGGCGGCGAGGAAGCCGATCACGAAGAGCGGCACGAGCGGGGGGCGCTTCCCCCGGGCGGTCGCATCGCCGCGCCCTCCCGAGCGCAGGCTCAGGGCGAGCAGGGCGATGACGGGGGCGAGCAGCAGCACGCGGCCCAGCTTCACGAGCACCGCGGCATCGAGCGCGGGCCCGCCCAGGATGCTGCCGGCGGCCACGACCTGCGCGACCTCGTGGATCGAGGCGCCGGCCCAGGTACCGGCGACGGCCGCATCCAGGTCGAGCAGGCGGGCGGCGAGCGGGAGGAGCGGGATCATGAGCGTCCCGAACACGACGACGAGCGCGACGGCCGTCGCCGTGCGGGTCTCGAGGCGCTCGGTCGCCTCCTCGTCCTCCCGGCCGCCGAGCGCCCCGCTGACGGCGGCGACCGCGGCCGCTCCGCAGATCGAGAAGCCGCAGCTGATGAGGATGGTCAGGTCCCTCGGAAGACGGAGCAGACGGCCCAGGAGCAGTCCGCCGCCGATCCCGAGCCCGACGACCGCCACGATCACCAGCAGCGTGGCCGGACCCAGCGCGATCACGTCGCCGAGGGCGAGCTGCAGGCCCAGCAGCACGATCCCGATGCGCAGGACGGTCTTCGCGCTCAGATCCAGGCCCGGCTTCAGCGCGGCCGGCAGCGCGCGGAGATTGGCGCCGAGCGCGCCGAGCACGATCGCGATGAGCGCGGCGGAGGCCGCCGGGACGAGCGTGGAGACGCCGACCGCGGCGGCGCCGATCGCCAGGCTGAGGATCAGACCCGGGAGCACCGCGGTGCGGCGTGCGGGGGCGGGGACGGCCGGGTCCGAGGCCGGCGGGGACACGGTATCGGGGGGTTCTGTCACGGGCATGCGTCCAGCCTCGCGGGGCTCGGGCCGGACCGGTAGACCGCAATCCGCCAAGAGCCATATCATCGGCGATATGTCCACGTCGTCCCTCACCCGCACCTCCCGCCTCGACCTCGATGCGCTCGAGCTGCTCGTGACGATCGCCGAGCTCGGCAGCCTCTCCGCGGCGGCGAGCGCGCTGGGCCTGGCGCAGCCCAACGCCTCCCGGAGCCTCGCACGGCTCGAGCGCCGGCTCGGCACCCGCCTGCTGGTGCGCGGCGCGCGGGGGAGCGAGCCGACCCCCGCGGGCCAGGTCGCCATCGAGCACGCCCGGCGGGTCCTCGACGCGACCGACGCCCTCGTCGAGCAGGTCCGGGCCGCCACCGGCCAGGGCCGCGTGCGGATCCTCGCCTCCCAGACCATCGCGGAGCACCTCATGCCCGTCTTCCTCGCCGCCCTCGCCGTGGACCTGCCGGACGTGCCCATCTCCTTCGAGGTCGCCAACACCCAGGCGGTGCTCGCGGCGCTGCGGCGGGGGCGGGCCGACCTCGGATTCATCGAGGGGGCCGATGAGCCCACGGGTCTCGGCTCGACGGTGATCGGGACGGACCGCCTGGTCGCGGTCGTCGCCCCGCAGCATCCCTGGGCCCTGGATCCGCTGATCCGTCGCGAGGGGGTGGGCGGGCCCGAGCTCGCGGGCACGCCGCTCATCGTCCGGGAGGAGGGATCCGGGACGCGGGACGTCCTCGCGCGAGCGCTCGCCCCGCTGCCGGTGGTCGCCCCGGCGCTGGTGCTCCACTCCAACGCCGCCGTGCGCACCTCGGCGGCCGCCGGCACCGCCCCGGCGCTGCTGAGCGAGCTCGTGGTCGCCGCGGACCTGCGCGAGGGCCGCCTGGTGCGGATCCCGGTGCGAGGGCTCGCGCTGCAGCGCGCGCTGCGGGCGGTGTGGGACGGGCCGCGGCCCGCGCGGCTGGACGGAGCGCTGCAGGCCCTCAGCGAGGCGGGTCGATATCCCGGGCCATGAGGGTGCGGGGGCCGTGCGCGAACAGGCCGATCTCCTCCTCCGTCCGGATCATCTGCCGATGGATCGCCGCGTCGATCGGGTCGATCGCGATGAAGCCGCAGGCCGCGTAGAACGGGGCGTTCCAGGGCACGTCGAGATACGTGCGCAGCGTCATCCGCACCGCCGAGCGCGCGGCCGCCTCCGCGACCGCGGCCTCGACCAGCGCGCGTCCGTGTCCGCGTCGCAGATGCGCCGGGTCGACCGCGAGCTGCTCCAGATGCGCATCGGCCGGAAGTCCGGGCAGCGGTGCGAGCACATGGGCGAAGCCGATCGCCGGTCCTCCGGGCTCCTCGGCGGCGACGAGCACGAAGCCCGGCTCGGCCATCCGCTCGGCGCCGTCGGCCGCGGAGTCCTCGCCGAAGGGCGCCGGGCCGAAGAGGTCCTCGAAGAGGGCGTCGGCCGCGGCCTCGATCCCGTGCAGAGCGGCGACGTCGTCCGGACCGGCGAGACGGATCTCCCGGCGGTCCGCGGAGTGGGGGATGCTCATCCCCCCAGCGTAGAGGGCGCCCTCCCTCCCTCTCCCTCCCCGGGGGAGCGGATGTCCGTCCCGTGCGGAACAATGGGCGTGTGAGCCAGACCCAGCCGGAGCCCCAGCCCGAGTCCACGCCCGCGCCGCCGTCCACGGACCACGGCGCGCAGCAGCGGATCGCCGCCCTCACCGCGCGCATCGAGCAGGCGCGCGAGGAGTACTACGTCCACGACGCCCCCACGCTGTCCGACGCCGAGTACGACCAGCTCGAGCAGGAGCTGCGCGCCCTCGAGGCGGAGCATCCCCAGCTCGCCCGGGAGGACTCGCCCACGCGCACCGTCGGTGGCGCCGTGAGCAGCGAGCTCGCCCCGGTGGAGCATGCCGAGCGCCTGCTGAGCCTGGACAACGTGTTCTCTCGCGAGGAGCTGCAGGACTGGTGCGTCAAGACGCGCGAGGAGCTGGGCGGGAGCGTGCGCTGGCTCACGGAGCTGAAGATCGACGGCCTCGCGATCTCCCTGCGCTACGAGCACGGGGTCCTCACCTCCGCGGCGACCCGGGGAGACGGCCGCACCGGTGAGGACGTCACCTTCAACGCCGCCCACATCCGCCAGATCCCGCAGCGCCTGGCGGGCGAGGGGCACCCCGCCCTGGTCGAGGTGCGCGGCGAGGTGTTCATCTCCACGGCGGACTTCGCCCGGCTGAACGCCCTGCAGGAGGAGCTGCGCGAGCGCGCCGTCGCGGAGGCCCGCCTGCGCTGGGAGTCCCGGGCCGCCTCCGGTCGCGCCTTCGACGAGGAGCTCGAGCATCGCCGGGCCGAGCGCCGGTTCCCCTACTTCGCGAATCCGCGCAACGCCGCGGCGGGCGGGCTGCGGCAGCTGGTGGACCGCAAGGACGGCCTCGAGCTCGAGGCCGGGACGGCCCGTCTGGCCGCGCTCTCGCTGACCGTGCACGGGGTGGGCGCCTGGCCCGACCCGCCGGTCGGGTCCCAGTCGGAGATCTACGAGCTGCTCGCGAGCTGGGGTCTGCCGACCAGCCGCTACATGAAGGTGCTCGACGGCGTCGAGGAGGTCCTCGAGTTCGTCGACCACTACGGGGAGCACCGGCACGACGTCGAGCACGACATCGACGGCATCGTCATCAAGGTCGACGCCTTCTCCGAGCAGCGCTTCCTGGGTTCCACCTCCCGCGCCCCCCGCTGGGCCATCGCCTACAAGTATCCGCCGGAGGAGGTCACCACCCGTCTGCTGGACATCCAGGTGCAGGTGGGCCGCACCGGACGGGTCACGCCCTTCGGCGTGATGGAGCCCGTCGCCGTCGCCGGCTCGACCGTCGAGTACGCGACCCTCCACAACCAGTTCGACGTCGAGCGCAAGGGGGTGCTGATCGGGGACACGATCATCCTGCGCAAGGCCGGGGACGTCATCCCGGAGATCGTCGGCCCGGTCCTCGCGCTGCGCGACGGCAGCGAGACGCCCTTCGTCATGCCGACCGCGTGCCCGGCCTGCGGCACCGAGATCCGCCCGGAGAAGGAGGGCGACAAGGACTGGCGCTGCCCCAACACGAAGGACTGCCCGGCCCAGGTCACCGGGCGCATCGAGCATGCCGCCTCCCGGGGTGCCTTCGACATCGACTCCCTCGGCGAGGAGAGCGCGATCGCCCTGACGGACCCGGACAAGCGCCGTCCCGAGGCGCTCGCCGCCCTCCGCGCCGGGCACGCCGTGTTCCTTCCCCTGCGCGACCCGGCGGACCTGGACAGCCCGGCCTTCGTCACCCTGCGCAACGGCGTGCCCGGCACGGACCCGAGCGGGGTGCCGATGCTGCGGATCACGGCCGAGCAGGAGCACCTCCTGCCCCCGCCGCAGCAGCCCGTCGTCACCACCGGGGCGAACCTCTTCGACCTGACCACCGGCCTCCTCGAGGATGTCGACGTCTGGCAGCCCGTGCGCCGCGACGGCGAGCCCACCGGCGACTGGACCGTGACTCCCGCCTTCTGGTCCCGGCCCCTGTGGAAGCACTACAAGACCAAGGGCGGCTGGACGCTCACGAAGGAGCCCGCCCCCGGGGCGAACACCGAGAAGCTCATCGCCCAGCTCGCCCAGAAGCGGTCCCAGCCGCTGTGGCGCGTGCTCGTGGCCCTGTCGATCCGTCACGTCGGCCCCTCCGCCGCGCGGTCGCTCGCCACCGCCTACGGGACGATGGACGCGATCCGCGAGGCGAGCGTCGAGCAGCTCGCCGACACCGACGGCGTCGGCGGGATCATCGCCGAGGCCGTGAGGGCGTGGTTCGAGGTCGACTGGCACCGGGAGCTCGTGGATGCCTGGGCGGCCTCGGGCGTCCGGATGGCCGACGACGTCGAGGAGGGCTTCGTCCGCACCCTCGAGGGCGTCACCGTGGTCGTGACCGGCGGTCTCGAGGGCTTCACGCGCGACGGCGCGAAGGAGGCGATCATCTCCCGCGGCGGCAAGGCCTCCGGCTCCGTGTCCAAGAAGACCCATGTCGTCGTGGTGGGCGAGAACGCCGGCTCGAAGGCGGACAAGGCCCGCGACCTCGGTGTCCCCATCACGGACGAGGCCGGGTTCCGCGCCATCCTCGAGGGAGGCCTCGACGCGCTGCCGGCCCCGGAGGACGACACCGCGGTGGGCCAGGATGCCGAGGCCGAGGCGAGCGGCACCCCCGGTCCCGACTCCGGTCGGATCGAGGAGCCCGACGACCAGGAGGCGGTGCGGGAGGATGCCTGAGGACGCTCCGGAGACCCTGCTGCTCACCGGCACGGTCGGCGCCGGGAAGACGACCACCGCCTTCGCGATCGGGGAGCTGCTGCAGGATCGCGGGATACCGCATGCGGTGATCGACCTCGACGAGATCCGTCGGCAGTGGCCGCATCCGCCCGCGGACCCTTTCGGCGAAGCCGTGCAGATGGCGAACCTGCGGGACGTGGCGGCGAACTACCGCCGGGCCGGCGCACGACGCCTCGTCCTCGCGGGCGTGCTCGAGGACCAGGACAAGCGGGCGGACTTCGCACGCGCCCTGGGCGGCACGGCCCCGGTCGTCTGCCGGCTCGCCGTGGAGCTCGACCGGGTGCGGGAACGGCTCCGCAGCCGGCATGAGCCCGGCGCCGCCCGGGAGTGGCACCTGGCCCGCAGCGGGGAGCTCGACGCGATCCTCATCGCCGGAGCGGTCGCCGACCACGTCGTCCCCGTCGCGGCGGAGGCGCCCTCGGCCGTCGCCGAACGGGTGCTCGCTGAGGTCGGCTGGGACTGACGACGATCGGCCGGGCCGGGGAATCCGTCCGTCGTGGGGTCACGGCCCGCGGATCCCCGACCTTCGGAGGGGATCCGCGGCGATCCCTCGACATGCGCCCCGCGTCCTGCCACGGTGGATGCCCGCCCACTGCACCACTGCTTCACCGCAGGCGAGGAAAGGCAGCTCGAGGATGAGCACCACCGACCAGAACCCCGACCTCCCCCCGCGTCCCGCCCTCGGCCGGCGCTCCCTGCTGCGCGGCGCCGGCCTGCTCGGCGCGAGCACCCTGCTCGGCGCCGGCTCCGCGACCCTGACCGCCGCGCCGGCGCTCGCCGCCGACGGCCCCGAACGGATCCTCGCCTCCGACTTCGTCCTCGAGGTCGAGTCCGAGGACGATCTCCGCGTCGACGCGCTCCTGGCCCAGGCAGGACGCGCGAGCATCGGCGAGGTCATGGACGCCGCGAACCATCGGCGGACCCCGGCCCGTGCGATCACCGGACAGGTCCACGGCTTCCGCTTCGCCCCCGGCGACGAGGACGACGAGAGCACCTACCCGCAGGGGATCGCCACCAGCCGCGACGCCGTCGGCGCCGCGGACGGCGGCCGCTACGGGGGACGCCAGCTGATCGCGGTCAGCTTCTACGAGAAGTCCCCGAAGGGCAGCCGGATCACCCTCATCGACTGGGACGCCGACCACCCGAACCGGTACCGGCGCGTGCTCCTCGTCGAGCCGACCGGCACCCCGGCACAGCCCAGCTTCCGCGACGTGCCCGTGCACGCCGGCGGCATCGTCTGGTTCGGCGACCACCTCTACGTCGCGGACACCGAGAAGGGCCTGCGGGTCTTCGACATGCGGCGCATCCTCCGCGCGGACACCGCAGGGCCTCATGCGGACATCGGGCGGGTGGACGGCGCATTCCGTGCCCATCGGCACGCCTTCGCCCTGCCCCAGGTCGGCACGATCCGGCGACGCACCGCGGAGGGGACCGAGCCCCTGCTGTTCTCGACGATCTCGCTGGACCGGGCGGATCGCTCCCTGGTCGCCACCGAGTACCGCTGCGACTCCTGCCCGCAGTACCCGGGCGGGACGACCCGCGCCGTCCGCTTCCCCTTCGCCCCGGGCACGGACACCTTCGCCGCGCGGACCGCGGCGACCGAGGCGCTCGAGGTCCCGCTGCAGAACCTCAACGGCGTCGGCTCCCACAACCGCCGCTGGTGGTTCAACGACTCCCGGCGCAAGACCCTCCATCACTGGACCGGGAAGGGGGCCATGTCCTCCTACGCCTGGGTCTCGTGGGGGCAGTCCCTCAGCTACTGGGAGGACCCGGACGGGCCGGATCTCCTGTGGAGCCTGCGCGAGGAGGTCGGGGATCGCACCGTCTTCGCCGTGAAGCAGGCGGACTACAGCTCCTGATCCGCGCCGGGCTCTCCGCGCCGAGCACCCCTCCCGCAGGACGAGGGAGCACGATATGTCCACTCCGCGGGCCGGGAGAACACGAAACGTCAAGGAAAAGCGGACGGCCCGCCCATACCCTCGAAGGGAACCTTCCGCCCCTGCGCACGATCCGTGCTGGAGCCTCCCGACGCGGGGAGCGCACCGGCCGCATACCCGGCGGAACCCGCGATTCCGATGGAGGGATGCGTCATGCACGGGAGCATGAGAACGCCGCACCACGGTCCGAGACCGAGACGACGAACGGCGCTGGCGGTGCCGCTCGCCCTGGCGGCGCCGCTCGCCGCCTGCACCGCCCGCACCCCGGCCGCCGGCGGTCCGGACACGCCCGTCGTGCTCCGCCTCGCCCACAGCCTGAGCGACAAGCACCCCACCTCGGTCGCCATCCGCGGCTTCGCCGATGACCTCGCCGAGCGCAGCTCCGGCCGGATCACGGTCGAGATCTTCGCGAGCGGGCAGCTCGGCAGCGAGGGCGCCGTGATCGGGCAGATGCGCCAGGGGATCATCGACCTGGTCCGCGCGGCCAGCCCGAGCCTGGCGAGCCTGCACGCCGGCTACCACACGTTCGGCCTGCCGTTCCTCTTCGAGACGGAGGAGGACATGCACACCGTCATGGACTCCCCGGAGATGGAGGACTTCTACCGCTCCAGCGCCGACCTCGGCTTCATCGGGCTGACCCACTACACCTCCGGGATGCGGTCCTTCTATACGAAGAGCACGCCGATCCTCACCCCCGAGGACCTCCGCGGGCTCAAGTTCCGCATCCAGGACATGCGCTCCCAGACCGAGATGATGAAGAGCCTCGGCGGCGCGCCCGTCGTCATGTCCTTCGGCGACACCTACACGGGTCTGCAGACCGGCCTCATCGACGGCGCCGAGAGCAACGAGACCGTGCTCACCGACAGCGCCCATGGCGAGGTCGCGAAGGTCTTCTCGCGGACCCGCCACACCTGCATTCCCGACGTCCTGCTCATCAGCAGCGCCGCCTGGGAACGGCTCTCCCCGGAGGACCGGGACCTCGTCGTCGACGCCGCCCGCGCCTCGAGCCTCGCCCACCGCGACGCCTGGGCGGAGAGCGTCGCCCAGGCGGAGGAGGACGCCATCGCCATGGGCGTCGAGTTCCTCGACGACGTCGATCGCACCGCCTTCCAGGAGGCCACCGCCGAGGTCGCGCAGAGCTTCGCGACCGAGTACGCCGAGGTCGCCGAGCTGATCGACACCATCGACCGCGTCCTCCAGGAGGGATCCGCATGACCATCTCGTCCCTGCGCCGCGGGCTCAGCTCCGGCCTCGTCTGGGCCGCGATGGCGCTCCTGGCGATCATGACGGCCCTGGTGCTCATCCAGGTCTTCTCCCGATACGTGCTGGGCAGCCCCGTCGCCTTCACCGAGGAGCTCGTGCGCTACGCCCTCATCTGGGTGTCCTTCATCGCCGCCGCCTACGCCTGCCTGCACCGCGACCACATGGGCCTCGTCCTGCTGCGCGACCGCCTCCCGCAGCGCGGCCGCCGCATCCTCATCCTCGCCACCGACGTGCTCATCCTCGCTCTGGCCGTGCTGCTCCTCGGGATCGGCGGCGGGATGCTCGCCTGGGAGTCCCGCGAGGACATCTCCGCGCTGCTGGGCATCTCCCGCGGCCTCGTGTACCTGATCTCGCCGATCTCCGGCGCGCTCATCGCCCTCGTCCAGATCGTCAACATCGTCGAGGACGTGCGCGATCACGTCGACTCGACCCCGATGGAGGAGTCCTGATGGATCCGCTGCTGGCTGCCGGAGCGCTCTTCGGCATCTTCCTCGTCCTGCTCTTCCTCGGCGTGCCGATCTCCGCGAGCATCCTCGTGTCCGCGTTCTCCACCGCGCTGCTGATCCTTCCCTGGACGGCCACGACCTACGTGGTGGGCCAGCAGATGAACCTGGGGGTCGAGAGCTTCTCGCTGCTGGCCGTGCCCCTGTTCATCCTCGCCGGCAACATCATGAACAACGGCGGCATCGCCCAGCGCCTCATCGATCTGGCGCTCGTGATCGCCGGCCGCGTGCCCGGCTCCCTCGCCCACACGAACGTGCTCGCGAACATGCTGTTCGGCTCGCTCTCCGGGTCCGCCGTCGCCTCGGCCGCCGCGATCGGCGGCACCCTGCACGAGCGGCAGCGCGCCGAGGGCTACGACCCGGCCTACTCGACCTCCGTGAACATCGCCTCCGCCTCCGTGGGGCTGCTGATCCCGCCGACGACCGCCGCGATCATCTACGCCACCGTCGCCGGCGGGGTCAGCGTCTCGGCCCTGTTCATGGCCGGGTACGTCCCCGGCATCCTGATGGGCCTGGTCGTCATGGTCGTCGCGTTCATCGTCGCCCGCCGCCGCGGCTACCGCAGCACGCAGCGCGTCACCCCGCGCGAGGCGCTGGTCGTCCTGCTGCGCGCGGTGCCCTCGCTGCTGCTGGTCATCGTCGTCGTCGGCGGCATCATCGCCGGCGCCTTCACCGCGACCGAAGGCGCGGCCGTCGCCGTGGTCTACTGCCTGGTGCTCTCCTTCCTCTACCGGGCGCTGGACCGGGAGGCGCTCGTGCAGATCGCGCGCCGCACCGTGAGCTCGACGGGCGTGGTCATGCTGCTGATCGCGGCCTCCTCCGCGATGGCCTGGGTGATGGCCTTCACCGGCATCCCGGGCGCGATCACGAGCGCCCTGCTCGGCGCGACCAGCAACGCGATCCTGATCTTCGCGCTCATGCTCGTGATCCTGCTGATCGTCGGGATGTTCCTCGACATCACCCCGGCGATCCTGATCTTCACCCCGATCTTCCTGCCGATCGCGACCGACCTGGGCATGCACCCCGTCCACTTCGGCATGGTGCTGATCCTCGCCATGTGCATCGGGACCATGACCCCGCCGGTGGGATCGGTCCTGTTCGTGGCGACCGGGGTCTCCGGGACCACCATCGAGTCCGTGGTGCCGCGTCTGATCCCGCAGGTCCTCGCACTGGTCGGGCTCCTCGTCCTCATCACCTACGTGCCGGTCCTGTCCCTCGGCATCCCCGGCATGCTGGGGCTGCTGGGCTAGGCGCATCCCATGCAGGACATCGCCGCGGAGCTCATGGCGGGCGGGAGGCAGGTCGCCGTCGCCCGGGTCCAGGGCGTCGACGACAACATGGACCGCCCGCACCGCCACGAGTTCCTCGAGGCCTACGTGCTCGAGGCCGGCCAGCGCGACCACTGGTCGGGCGGGCAGGTGCACCGCATCACGACCCCGGACATCATCACCTTCCCGCCGCACGACGAGCACTTCTCCTACAGCCCGCCGGGGGTGCCGTTCCGGCGGGTCGTCGTCTACGGGTTGCCGGAGGCCGTGCTGCTCGAGGACGTGCGCAGACGGGCCCTGGCCCAGGTGCGCGTGTGCCGCCCCGGGGCCGCCGACGCCTCCACGGTCTCCCTGATCGTGCGGCGCATGATCCAGCTGCAGGAAGGGCTCGGCGACCGCGCCCAGGACGAGATGGGCCTGCTGCTGACCCAGCTGCTCGTGGTCCTCCAGCGGCAGCAGGAGATCGACGCGATCGCGGCGGAACGGGAGGCCCGTGCTGCCGCGATCATCCGTCACCTGCACGAGCACTACACCGAGCACATCGAGCTGGAGGACCTCGCAGAGATCTTCTACGTCTCGCGCTTCCACCTGGCCCGGGAGTTCCGCCGCCACACCGGCACCACGGTCATCTCCTATGTCAACGCCCTCCGCGTCGACCAGGCGCGCCGCCTCCTGCAGGAGACGGAGCGGCCCATCGGGGAGATCTCGGCGCAGGTCGGATTCCGCAACGTCACCCACTTCAACCGGGTGTTCCGCGATCGCACCGGCATCACCCCGCGCGAGGAGCGGCGCGCGCGGCCGGTGCACCGGCCCGGTTAGGGGCGCAGCCGGTGCACCGGCCCGGATAGGATCGCCCGATGCCGCGCCGTCCCGCCGCCCCTGACGCCCCGCAGGGGGCACGCCTCGTCGAGACCCTCCTCGGCGGCTGGCGTCCCCTCGCCCGCATCGACGCCGAGGGCTTCGCCCTGCTGCGCTCCCGGGGCATCACCCGTCGTGCCAACAGCGCCGTGGCCCTGGACGCGCCGCGCGATCCCGCGGCCCTCGGATCGGCCATCGACCGGATCGAGCAGCTGTGCGCGCTGTCCGCGCAGGCGCCCGTGTTCCGGGTCTTCGAGGACATGGAGCCGCTCGGCCTCGACGCGCTCCTCGCGGCACGCGGCTATGGCACCGGCCCCTCCTGCGACCTGCTGGCCCTCCCGCTCCTCGGGAGCGACCTGCCGAGAGCCGATCCGACGGCTCGGATCGACATCGGCCCCCTGCCCGAGGACTGGTTCGCCTCCGGCTGGCGGCTCTTCTCCCGGGAAGGAGCGCGCGCTCGCGATACCGTCCGTGACATCCTCGCCGGCACCCCGGCGATCCACGCGGCCCTTCCTGCCGTGGATGACGGCGAGGCGGCGAAGGGGGCGGTCGCGGTGGGCAGGGCCGCTCTCGTGGACCAGGGGCGCCGCCGCTGCGCGATCGTGAACTGCGTGGCCACGGATCCGCGGCATCGACGCCGGGGCCTCGGCCGCGCCGTGATGCACACGCTCCTGGCGGCCGCCGCGGAGGCCGGCGCCGAGCAGGCGCTGCTCGAGGTCGAGACCGACAACCCCGCGGCTCTGCGCCTGTACCGGAGGCTCGGCTTCACCCGCTTCGGCGGGTATCACTACCGCCTGCGGTGAGGCGGGCGCCGCGGGCGACCTAGACTGGAGCCATGCCAACGATCGGACGAGACGACGTCGCACGCCTCGCCGACCTCGCACGGATCCAGCTGACCGATGACGAGATCTCCCGCTTCGCCGGGGAGTTCGACGCCATCATGGACGCTGTCGCATCCGTGTCGGAGGTCGCCACCGCGGACGTGCCCGCCACCAGCCACCCCATCCCCATGACGAACGTCTTCCGCGAGGACGTCGTCACCGAGACCCTCACGCAGGAGGAGGCCCTGTCCGGGGCCCCCGACCCGGAGGACGGCCGCTTCGGCGTGCCGCAGATCCTGGGGGAGGAGTGACCCATGACCGCTGAGATCATCCGCGCCTCCGCGGCCGCGCAGGCCGCCGCGCTCCGCGCCGGCGAGGTGTCCTCGCAGGACCTCACCCGCGGCCACCTGGACCGCATCGCCGCCGTCGACGGCGACCTGAACGCCTTCCTGCACGTGAGCAGCGAGGACGCCCTCGCCACCGCGCGCGAGGTCGACACCGCGCGCGCCGCCGGCGAGGAGCTCCACCCGCTCGCGGGCGTGCCGATCGCCGTCAAGGACGTCGTGGTCACCCAGGGCATCCCCACCACGGCCGCCTCGAAGATCCTCGAGGGCTGGATCCCGCCGTACGACGCGACCCTCGTCGAGAAGCTGCGGGCCGCGCGCCTGCCGATCCTCGGCAAGACGAACATGGACGAGTTCGCGATGGGCTCCTCCACGGAGAACAGCGCCTACGGCCCCACCCGCAACCAGTGGGACCGCGAGCGCATCCCCGGCGGCTCCGGCGGCGGCAGCGCCGTCGCGGTCGGCGCGTACGAGGCGCCGCTCGCGATCGGCACCGACACCGGCGGCTCGATCCGCCAGCCCGCGTCCGTCACCGGCACCGTCGGCGTCAAGCCCACCTACGGCTCCGTCTCCCGCTACGGCCTCATCGCCATGGCGAGCTCCCTGGACCAGGCCGGCCCCGTGACCCGCACCGTCGAGGACTCGGCGCTGCTGCACGAGCTCATCGCCGGGCACGATCCGCGCGACTCCACCTCCCTGGACGGCGGCTTCGCCTCCTTCACCGAGGCGGCGCGTCGCAAGGACGTGACGGGCCTGCGCATCGGCGTGATCGAGGAGCTCGAGGGCGAGGGCTTCGACCCCCTGGTGAGGGCCCGCTTCGAGGAGTCGCTGGAGAAGCTGGAGCAGGCCGGCGCGGAGATCATCCGCCTGTCCTGCCCGAACTTCCGCTACGCCCTGGGCGCCTACTACCTGATCATGCCCTCCGAGGCGTCCTCGAACCTCGCGAAGTTCGACGGCATGCGCTTCGGCCTGCGGGTCGTCCCCGAGGAGTCGCCGACGGCGGAGGCGGTCATGAAGGCGACCCGCGGCCAGGGCTTCGGCGACGAGGTCAAGCGCCGCATCCTGCTGGGGACCTACGCGCTCTCGGCCGGCTACTACGACGCCTACTACGGCAGCGCCCAGAAGGTCCGCACCCTGGTGCAGCGCGACTTCGCCGCCGCCTTCGAGAAGGTCGACGTGCTCGCCTCCCCGACCGCGCCGAGCGTCGCCTTCGGCCTGGGGGAGAAGACCTCGGACCCGCTGGCCATGTACCTGGGGGACATCGCCACGATCCCCGCGAACCTGGCGGGCGTCCCCGGCATCTCGCTGCCCTCGGGCCTGGCGGAGGACGGGCTGCCCGCGGGCATCCAGTTCCTCGCCCCGGCCCGGGCCGACGACCGCCTGTACCGCGTGGGCGGCGCCCTCGAGGCGCTGCTCGAGGACGCCTGGGGCGGCCCGCTGCTGGCCAAGGCCCCGGAGCTGAGCGCATCGAACGAAGGGAGCGCCCGATGAGCGCCGTGGAGCTGGTCGACCTCGAGGACGCCCTGGACCGCTACGACCCGGTGCTCGGCATCGAGGTCCATGTGGAGCTGGGCACTGCCACCAAGATGTTCGACGGTGCACCGAACATCTTCGCCGCGGAGCCCAACACCGCGATCACCCCGGTGTCCCTGGGCCTGCCGGGCACGCTGCCGGTGGTGAACCGCAAGGCCGTCGAGTACGCGATCAGGATCGGTCTGGCGCTGAACTGCGAGATCGCGGAGTCCTGCCGCTTCGCCCGGAAGCAGTACTTCTACCCGGACCTGACGAAGAACTTCCAGACCTCCCAGTACGACGAGCCGATCGCGCACGACGGCTGGGTCGACGTGGAGCTCGAGGACGGGGAGATCGTCCGCGTCGAGATCGAGCGCGCGCACATGGAGGAGGACGCCGGGAAGAACACCCATGTGGGCGGTTCCACCGGCCGCATCCAGGGCGCGACCCATTCCCTCGTGGACTACAACCGCGCGGGCGTGCCCCTGGTGGAGATCGTGACGCGTCCGATTCCCGGCACGGGGAAGCGGGCCGCGGAGGTCGCCGCCGCCTATGTGCGGACGCTGCGGGACATCTTCCGGGCTCTCGACGTCTCCGAGGCGCGCATGGAGCGCGGCAACGTCCGCGCGGATGTGAACGTGTCCCTGCGCACCTCGCCCGAGGCGCCCCTGGGCACGCGCACCGAGACCAAGAACGTCAACTCGTTCCGGTCGATCGAGCGGACCGTGCGCTTCGAGATCTCCCGCCAGGCGGCGGTGCTCGACGCGGGGCGGGCCGTGATTCAGGAGACCCGGCACTTCCATGAGGACACCGGGCACACCTCCTCGGGCCGTGTGAAGTCCGATGCCGAGGATTACCGCTACTTCCCGGAGCCGGACCTGGTCCCGGTCGCGCCGAGCCGCGAATGGGTCGAGGAGATCCGCGCCTCCCTGCCGGAGCTTCCGGCGGCGCGCCGCCGCCGGCTGCTGGGTGAATGGGGCTTCACCGACCTCGAGATGCGGGACGTGCTGAACGCCGGCGCCCTCGACCTCATCGAGCGGACCGTCGCCGCCGGGGCCTCCGCGCCGAGCGCGCGCAAGTGGTGGACGGGCGAGCTGGCCCGCGTCGCCAACGAGCGCGAGGTCGAGCTCGACGCCCTCGGCGTCAGCCCCGCGCAGGTTGCGGAGCTGCAGGGCCTCGTGGACGGGAAGAAGATCAACGACAAGATCGCCAAGCAGGTGCTCGGCAAGGTCCTGGGCGGTGCCGGCGATCCCGCCGCGATCGTCGAGAAGGAGGGCCTCGCGGTCGTCTCCGACGACTCGGTGCTCACCGCCGCTGTCGACCAGGCGATCGCCGACAACCCCGGTGTCGTCGAGAAGATCACCGGCGGCAAGGTCCAGGCGATCGGCGCCCTCATCGGCCCGATCATGAAGGCGACCCGCGGCCAGGCCGATGCCGCCCGCGTCCGCGAGATCATCCTCGAGAAGCTGGGCGTCACGGAGGGCTGAGCGCCCGCACGGCCGGCGATGGTCGTGCACGGGACATGAGCGGCTCCCGCCCTGCACAGGCAGGGCGGGAGCCGCTCATCAGTCGAGGCAGAACTCGTTGCCCTCCGGATCGGCCATGACGATGAAGCCGGCGCTCATCGGCGCCTCGGGCTCGAACCGGCTCAGGCGCCGACCGCCCAGGGCGATGAGGCGCTCGCACTCCTTCTCGAGGACGGCCATGCGCTCGTCCCCCTGCAGCCCCTCGGCGGTGCGCACGTCGACGTGGACCCTGTTCTTCGCGACCTTGTCCTCGGGCACGCGCTGGAAGAAGAACCGAGGGCCATGGCCCTCGGGGTCCTCCAGGGCGGAGGCGCTGTTGCGCTGCTCTTCGGGCACGCCGGAGCGCTCGAGGAACGCGGCCCAGGCGGCGAGCGGATCGTCCCCCGGGGCGAGCTCCACCCCGGGCGGGCCGGGGTGCACGTAGCCGAGCACCTCCTTCCAGAACGCCGAGAGGGCCGCGGGATCGCGGGCGTCGAGGGTGATCTGGATCGTGGCGCTCATGGTTCCTCCATCGGACAGGGCGGTCTGTGCGGTCCGTCGTTCGAGCCCATCCTCGCGTACCGGGCGGACAGGAGCTGTCCGCAGATCGCGGGCCCTCGTCCGAGCGGATCCCGGGGAGTAGTGTCCCGGCATGGACTACACCGACATCCCGATCCAGGAGTGCCTGCAGGGCCCCGAGGCGGCGATGCTGCTGTTCGCGCTGGACCGGGTGCACCGGCAGTTCGCCTGGAAGTCCGGCGGTCTGGACGCGCGGCAGCTGTACGCGAAGCATCCGCCCTCGGGCGTGAGCATCGCGGGGACCCTCGTCCATCTCGCGAAGGTCGAGGAGATGTGGACCGCCTCCGCGGCGGGCCGCGAGCCCGGCCCGCCGGCGCGAGGAGACCGGCCCTGGGAGTCGTACGACGCCGAATGGACGGATGCGCTCGACGCGAGCCCGCAGGAGCTCTACGAGCTCTGGTACGGGACCATCGCCCGCTGCCGCGCCGAATGGGCAGGGCTCGTCGCCGACGGCGGGCTGGATGTGGCCTGCACCGACGATCCCGGCTGGGTCGTGAGCAGGCGTCGTCGCCTGGTGGACATCCTCGAGGAGAACCTCCTGCACACCGGGCAGACGAGCATCATCCGCGAGGCGATCGACGGCCTGGTGGGCAACGACCCGCCGTGAGCGGCCCCGTCCTCGCGGCGGCGCGTCCCGTAGCGTGGCGCAGGTGAACGACGCACACGCTCCCGCCGATGCAGCCGATGCCCCCTGGCGCCGCGCCGCCGCCGCTGCCGGACTTCTCGGCGCGGACGGCTCCCCGGCGCCGACGATCTTCGCGGAGATGACCGCGCTCGCCCACCGCACCGGTGCGCTCAACCTGGGCCAGGGCTTCCCCGACCATGCCGGCCCGGCGGAGGTCACCGAGGCGGCGATCCGTGCGATCCGCGAGGGCGTGAACCAGTACTCCCCGGGTCGCGGCGAACCCGACCTGCTCGCCGCGATCGCCGAGCATCAGCGTCGCTTCTACGGGCTCGATCTCCAGGCCGAGCAGATCCTCGTCACCGCCGGGGCGACCGAGGCCCTGGCCGCGACCCTCCTCTCGCAGCTGCGGGCCGGGGACGAGATCGTCGTCCTCGAGCCCTACTACGACGCCTATGTCGCCCTCGCCGCGCTCGCGGGGGCGCGGATCGTGCCCGTCCCGCTGCGCGCGCCGGACTTCCAGCCCGATCTGGACGAGCTGAGCGCGGCGGTCGGGCCTCGCACGCGGATGATCCTCGTGAACTCCCCGCACAACCCGACGGGCACCGTGCTCGGCCTCGAGCTGCTGGACCGCATCGTCGACCTCGCCCACCGGCACGACGCGCTCATCGTCACCGACGAGGTCTACGAGCATCTCGCCTACGACGTCCCGCACGTGCCGATCGCGACGCGGCCCGGCGCCGCCGAGCGGACCCTGTCGATCTCCTCCGCCGGGAAGGTCTTCAGCGTGACCGGCTGGAAGATCGGCTGGGTCAGCGGCCCGGCACGGCTGATCGAGCAGGTCATGGCCGTGAAGCAGTTCCTGACCTTCGTCTCCGGGGCGCCGTTCCAGCCCGCGGTCGCGACCGGTCTGCGCCTGCCGGACCCGTTCTTCACGGGCCTGCGCGGCAGCTACCGCGCCAAGCGGGACCTGCTGGTGGATGCGCTCGAGGAGGCGGGCTTCACCGTGACCGTCCCCGCCTCCGGATACTTCGCCCTCGCCGATGCCGCGCCGCTGGGCCTGCCCGATGCGGTGGCGGCCGCCCGGGATCTGCCCGAGCGGGTCGGGGTGGTGGCCGTGCCGCTGTCCGCCTTCGCGCGGAGCGAGCGGACGGACCTGCGCAGCATCCTGCGCTTCGCGTTCTGCAAGTCCGATGCGGTGCTGGAGGACGCGGCCGCACGGCTGCGGTCGCTGCGCGCATAGCTGCGCGTGCTCGATCGACGGGTCGGGACGGCGCGGTCACGCTCTGCGGGGTCCGGGAGCGGTCCGCCCGGTCGCGAAGGGTCTCCGGACGATCGGAGGAGGGGATCCCGCCCGCACCGTCAGCGAGGGATGATGCGGTAGCGGCGGTTCGCGAGGCTCGGGTTGGTGCGGCGCACGTCCGCGGTGCGCTGCGGATCGAGGTCGGCGACAGCCGTGCCCTGCTGCTCGCCGAGGCTCGCGAGGGTGACGCCCATCGGGTCCAGGATCATCGAGCAGCCGGCGCCCACGGGCGGGGCGTGATCGGCGGCGATCACGTGCACGGTGTTCTCGATGGCCCGGGCGGTCAGCAGGGTGCGCCAGTGATGCTCCTTCTGCGGCCCGCGCACCCACTCGGCCGGGACGACGAGCACCTCCGCCCCGGCGTCGACCAGGCGCCGCGAGGACTCGGGGAAGCGCAGGTCGTAGCAGGTCTGCAGGCCGATGCGCAGTCCGTCGACGTCGAGCACCGGGGTCTGGTCCGGTTCTCCTGCCATCAACCAGTCGGACTCATGGGTGCCGAAGGCGTCGTACAGGTGCACCTTGCGGTAGGTCGCGAGGACATCGGCGCCGTCGACGGCGATCAGCGTGTTGGCCACACCGCCGTCCTCGGTGTGCTCGACGAGCCCGGCGACGACGACTGCGCCCACCTGGGCGGCGACCTCCTGCAGAGCTGTCGCGAAGGGGCCGTCGAGGGCTTCCGCCGCCGCGGGGGCGTGGCCCGCGAGGTCCGGATGGAAGAACTGGGCGTACTCCGGCAGCACGACCAGGCGGGCCCCGCGCTCGGCGGCGTCGGCGACCGCGGCAGAGGCGGCCGCGCGGTTCGCGGCGAGATCCTCGCCGGGAGAGAGCTGGACGGCGGCGGCGCGCAGGACGGAGGCAGGTGTCATGCTGCGAGGCTACGGCAGAGGCGCCGAACGGTCCTCATGCCCCGTCCCCGCGGTCGCGTCCCAGCTCCTGCAGGAGCTCCACGCGCCGCGCGGCGTCCGTGCCGGCCGCCGGCAGGTAGCTGATGATCCGCAGCTCGGGGGCGTCCTGGGGGAGGAGGTTCACCTGCTCGAACTCGAGGTGTCCCGCCTCCGGGTGCTCGAAGACGCGGCGGCGCGAGGCGAAGCGCTCGACCGCCTGCGCATCCCAGGCGCGCGCGAACTCCGGGCTCTCGGCACGCAGATGCGTGACCAGACGGACGTGCTCCGCCCCGGAGACCCGCCCGCCGGACTCGGCCCGGTACTCGGCCAGGAACCGCGAGCTGGTGTCCTCCCACTGGGGCAGCATCGAGCGCACCCGCGGGTCGAGGTAGATGAACAGCAGCAGGTTCCGCCGCTCCGGCGGGGTGTCGAGCACGCCCGGGAACAGGCCCTGGTAGGCGGTGTTCCAGGCGGCGAGATCCCAGTGCGGGGTCAGCGCGAAGGCCGGCGCCGGGTCCAGGGCGTCCAGCAGCAGCTGCACATGGCCGGGCACCGGCTCCGGTTCGGCGAGCACCGGTCGCGGGTGCGGAGAGAAGCCCGCGAGACCCAGCACGTAGTCGTGCTCGGCCTGGGTGAGATGCAGGTTCAGCGCGACCGCGTCGATCACCTGCCGGGAGGGGTTGATGTCCCGGCCCTGCTCGAGCCACGTGTACCACGTCACGGACACCCCGGAGAGGAAGGCGATCTCCTCGCGGCGCAGCCCCGTCGTGCGCCGGCGGCCCACGGGCGGCAGGTCGTAGTCGGCGCGCACGGCGGCGTTGCGACGTCCCCGCAGGAACGCGCCCAGCTCCCTGCGCAGCGGGTCGGCGGTCGGCATCGGCGCTCCTTCCTGCCGCATCTGTCCCGGGCCACGAAACCTATCAGTCCCAGTACTAGGAGTGAGACCGTCTTGGTGCTCCCAGCGCTGGCGTGGCCTAATGGTTCTCATGCCCCAGCTTCGCTCCCGCACCTCGACCCACGGCCGCAACATGGCCGGCGCCCGCGCCCTGTGGCGCGCCACCGGCATGGAGACCTCGGACTTCGGGAAGCCGATCATCGCGATCGCCAACTCGTACACCCAGTTCGTGCCCGGCCACGTCCACCTCAAGAACATGGGCGACCTCGTCGCCGGTGCGGTGAAGGAGGCGGGCGGCATCGCCCGCGAGTTCAACACCATCGCCGTGGACGACGGCATCGCCATGGGCCACGGCGGCATGCTCTACTCGCTGCCCAGCCGCGACGTGATCGCCGACAGCGTCGAATACATGGTCAACGCCCACTGCGCCGATGCGATCGTGTGCATCTCCAACTGCGACAAGATCACCCCGGGCATGCTCATGGCCGGCATGCGCCTGAACATCCCGGTCATCTTCGTCTCCGGCGGGCCGATGGAGTCCGGCAAGCCCGTCGAGGGCGTGGTCGACCACCGCCTCGACCTCGTCGACGCGATCTCCCTGTCGGTGGACGACTCGGTCACCGACGCCCAGCTCGCGGAGATCGAGGACAACGCCTGCCCGACCTGCGGCTCCTGCTCCGGCATGTTCACCGCGAACTCCATGAACTGCCTCACCGAGGCGCTGGGCCTCTCGCTTCCCGGCAACGGCACCACCTTGGCGACCCACGCTCTGCGCAAGGAGCTGTTCCTGCGCGCGGGCCGCACCATCGTCGAGATGTGCCGGCGCTACTACGGCGAGGACGACGAGTCCGTCCTGCCGCGCAACATCGCCACCAAGGCCGCGTTCACCAACGCCATGAGCCTGGACGTCGCCATGGGCGGCTCCACCAACACGGTGCTGCACATCCTCGCCGCCGCCATCGAGGGCGAGATCGACTTCGGCCTGGACGACATCGACCGGCTCTCCCGCTCGGTGCCGTGCCTGTCCAAGGTCGCCCCCAACGGCACCGCCCACATCGAGGACGTCCACCGCGCCGGCGGCATCCCCGCCATCCTCGGCGAGCTGGACCGCGCCGGCCTGCTGGACCACTCCGTCCATTCCGTGCACTCCCCGGACCTGCAGAGCTGGCTCGCGGACTGGGACATCCGCGGCGGCAGCGTCACGAAGGAGGCCCGCGCCTTCTTCCACGCGGCCCCCGGCGGCGTGCGCACCACCCAGGCCTTCTCCACCACGAACATGTGGGAGGAGCTGGACGTCGACGACGAGAACGGCGTGATCCGCTCCGTGCCGAACGCCTTCACCAAGGACGGCGGCCTGTGCGTGCTCAAGGGCAACCTCGCCGAGGACGGCGCGATCATCAAGACCGCCGGCATCACCGAGGACCTCTTCCACTTCGAGGGCGTCGCGGTCGTGTGCGAGTCCCAGGAGGAGGCGGTCCAGAAGATCCTCGACAAGACGGTCAAGGCCGGGGACATCGTCGTCATCCGCTATGAGGGCCCGCAGGGCGGCCCCGGCATGCAGGAGATGCTCTACCCGACGTCCTTCCTCAAGGGGCGGGGCCTGGGACGCGACTGCGCGCTCATCACCGACGGCCGCTTCTCCGGCGGGACGAGCGGCGTCTCCATCGGCCACATCTCCCCGGAGGCGGCCGAGGGCGGCACCATCGGCCTGATCGAGGACGGCGACCGCATCATCCTCGACGTCGACAAGCGCCTGCTCGAGCTCGACGTGCCGCAGGAGGAGCTGGACCGGCGCCGCGCGGCCATGGGCCCGCTGCCGTGGCGCCCGAAGAACCGCGACCGCACGGTCACCCAGGCGCTCAAGGTGTATGCGCACCTGGTGCGCTCGGCGACGTACGGTGCGACCCGGCGACCGCTGGACTGACCGGCCCTGACCCCGACCGCGATGGCGGCGGCCCTGCTGCGTGCGGGGCCGCCGCCGTGGTCTACTCGCCGAGCGCCGCCGCGTACCGGTCGAGGACCACGTCGGCGACCAGTGGATGCTCTCCCAGCGGCGCGGCGACCGCATCGGCCCCGGCCTCGGCGAGCTGGTCGTGGAAGAACCCGGGCGCCAGCAGGTACGGGGCGATCACGACCCGGCCGCCGGCGGGGGCCGCGGCGGCGCGGGCCCGGTCGATCGCCGCGGGGACGTCCGGCCGGGCCGCGGCGATGAAGCCGAGGTGCACCTCCCGCCCCAGCTCGCGGGCGAGCAGGACCTGCATGCGCTCGGCCATCGTCTGACCGGCCGCCTGCCGGGTCCCGGCCACGGCCATCACCACCGCGTCCCGGTCCTCCAGCCCGGCCTCGGCCAGGCGCTGCGCCATCACCTGTGCGAGGCGGGGGTCGGGCCCCAGCGGCTCGGTCGCGACCGCGGACCGACCGGCCACCGCCCCGCCGATGTCCTCGGCGACATGGAAGCCGGTCGAGAGCAGCAGCGGCACCACCACCGCGGTCGGCGCCTCCGGCTCCCGGGTGCGGACCTCGGAGAGCGGGGCCGCCAGCTCCCGGACCGCGTCGCCGACCGCGGGCAGCTGCACGTCGACGTACGCCTCCCGCACCGGGAGGTCCGGCCGCAGCGCGCGCACCCGCATCAGCAGCGCACGGACCACGTCGCGCCCGGCCCGGCTGCGCGTCCCGTGGGCGCAGCCGATGAGCACCGGCCCCGATGCAGGCCGTCTCGCAGCGGGGGAGGGCTCGGGCGGAAGCGCCTCGCGCCCGGAGCCGCGGCGGGGCTCCTCGAGACGCGGCGGCGCCAGGAAGCCCTCGGCGGCGGTGCGGCCCACGACGATCACGGCGGGGGAGCCGATCCCGGCCGCCCGGACGACCTCCACGATCGTCCCGATGCCCCCGCGGACGGTCCGCTGCCCCGGGAGCGTCGCCTCCTGCACGACCGCGACCGGCGTGTCCGCGTCGATCCCGGCCAGCAGCGCCTGCGCGACCAGCCGGGGCAGCCACTCCACGCCCATCATGAGCACGGTCGTGGTGCCGGGATCGCGCAGGGCCGCGAGATCCGCCGGTCCCAGGTCGCCATGGGCGTTGACGATGTGCGTCGCGACGGCGGCGCCCCGATGCGTGACCGGGACGTCCCCGGCGGCGGGACCCGCGATCGCGGAGGTCACCCCCGGCACCACCTGCACGTCGATGCCGGCGGCCCGGGAGGCCAGGACCTCCTCGCCGCCGCGGCCCAGCACGAACGGGTCCCCGCCCTTGAGCCGCACCACCCGGTGCCCGGCCTCCGCCTCCGCGACCAGCAGCTCGCCGATCCGACGCTGCTGCATCGTGTGCCGGCCCGGGGCCTTGCCGACCTCGATGACCTGCACGTCCGGGCCCAGTAGACCGGTCAGCGTCGACGGACCCAGACGGTCCACGATCACGACGTCGGCCTGCCGCAGCAGGGCGAGACCCCGCACCGTGATGAGGTCCAGCGCCCCGGGGCCCCCACCGACGAGGGCCACCTGCCCCGGCCCGAGGACCGCGCCCGAGAGCGCGGCGACGTCGGGAAGCGTCCCGCTCATGCGTCCTCCTCAGGCTCCTCGGCCTCCACGAGGGGGCGCGGCTGCACGGAGACCAGGACCCGGCCCGCCCGTACCTCGGCGTCGTGCACGGCGATCGGCAGCAGCTGCCCGCCGCCGGCGTCGAGGACCGCACCGGTGCCGAGATCCCAGACCTGCTTGTACATGGGGGAGGAGAGCGTGGACACGACCCGGGGCTCCTCTCCCGGGGGTGCCGGCAGCGCATGGCTGCCGACCAGCCCGCGGGAGAGCACATTGGCCCCCGAGTACGGGTCGCGCTGCTGGACGGCGTGCACCGTTCCGTCCTCGAGCAGGAAGAGGGCGACCTGCCGTCCGGCGACGAGCGCCGCGCAGCCGCGCTCGGGTGCGAGGTCCGCGACCGCGCACACCTCCACCATTCCCGGAGCCGACGGGTTCTCGATGCTCATGACAGGTCCTCCTGCTCGGGTCCGGCGATGCTCTGCAGCACCAGGTCACGTGCCCGGCGCGGATCGGGATCGGAGATCGGGTCGCCGGGCCCGGCGGGGCGGACCTGCCCGCGCTCGGGGACGTAGGCGAGGTCCGGATCGGACACGTCCGGTGCGTTGATGAAGCTGACGAACTTCTTCAGCCGCTCGGGGTCCTCGAGGGTCTGCGCCCATTCGTCGGTGTAGGTCTCGACGTGGCGCTCCATCTGCGCCTCGAGATCCTCGCCGATGCCGAGGGAGTCCTCGACGATCACCCGGCGCAGCTCCTCGAGGCCGCCGGGGCGCTCCTCCACCCAGCGCGCCGTGCGCTGGAGGCGGTCCGCCTCCTGCACGTACAGCATCAGGAAGCGGTCGATGCAGCGCACGAGCGCCTCGTCGTCGAGGTCCTCGACGAGCAGCTGCGCATGGGCCGGCTGCACCCCGCCGTTGCCGCCGACGTACAGGTTCCAGCCCTTGTGCGTGGCGATCACGCCGACATCCTTGGCCCGGGCCTCGGCGCACTCGCGCGCGCAGCCCGAGACGCCGACCTTGATCTTGTGCGGCGAGCGCAGCCCCCGGTAGCGCCTCTCGAGGCGGACCGCCATGGTCGTCGAGTCCTGCACTCCGAAGCGGCACCAGGTGCGGCCCACGCAGGACTTCACCATCCGCAGCGACTTCCCGTAGGCGTGGCCGGACTCGAGGCCCGCGTCGACGAGCCGCCGCCAGATCGCGGGCAGCTGATCCAGGCGCGCCCCGAACATGCCGATCCGCTGGGCGCCGTTGAGCTTGAGGTAGAGCCCGTAGTCCTGAGCGACCCGCGCGAGTACGAGCAGCTGCTCCGGGGTGACCTCCCCGGCCGGCATCCGCGGGATCACCGAGTAGGTGCCGTCCTTCTGGATGTTCGCCATGACGTGGTCGTTCGTGTCCTGCAGCGCCCCGAGCTGGGTGCCCACCGGGCTGTGGAGCTGCCCGGAGGTCGAGCCCAGAGTCGACAGGATCGAGGCCACCGTGGGGCGGCACACCGCGCACCCGCGGCCCGTCCCGAACGCCGCGACGATCTCCGAGAACGTGCTGTGGCCGCCGTCCTTGACCAGCTGGTAGAGCTCGCGCCGGGAGACCGGGAAGTGCTCGCACAGGGCGCGGGAGACGGTGATGCCGTTCTTCTCCAGCTCCGTGTTCAGCAGCTTCGTCAGCGTGGGCACGCACGAGCCGCACACGGTCCCGGCGCTCGTGCACGCCTTGATCGCCCCGACGGTGCGGGCGCCCTGCTCGGTCACGGCGGACCGGATCGTCCCCGCGGCGACGTTGTTGCAGGAGCACACCACCGCGTCATCGGGCAGGTCCATGTCGCTCATCGCGGTCCCCTCGGGGGCGATCAGCGCCGACGGGTCCGCGCCCAGACGGCGGCCGATCATCGGCCGCAACTGCGAGAACAGCGAGATGTCGCCCACCAGCACACCGCCCAGCAGCACCTGCGCGTCATCGGACATGACGAGCTTGCGGTACATGCGGTGGACCGGATCGACGAAGCTGACCTCGAGCGCGCCCGCCGTGACGGCATTGACGTCCCCGAAGGCCGCGGCGTCCACGCCCACGCCCTTGAGCTTCGTGCCGTCCTCGGCGCGCCGATGCGTGCGCTCGCCGCCGAGGAAGCGATCGACCACGACATCGGCCATGTCATTGCCCGGGGCGATGAGCCCGGCGCAGGAGCCCTGGAAGGAGGCGCATTCGCCGATGGCCCAGATCTGCGGGTCCGAGGTCTGACACGAGTCGCCCACCACGACGCCGCCGCGCTCGCCGATCGCGAGCCCGGCCTCGCGGGCGAGGCGGTCGCGCGGGCGGATGCCGGTGGAGAAGACGACGACGTCGGCCGGGAGGGAGGTGCCGTCGGTCAGCTCCGCGGTGCCGATGGGGCCGTCCCCCGCGGGCAGGAAGCGGGCCGCGCCCACACCGGTGCGCACCGCGATGCCCTGGTCCTCGATGAGCAGGCGGAGCATCTCGCCGCCGCCCTGGTCCAGCTGGACCGCCATCAGCCGGTCCGCGAACTCGACCACGGTCACCTCCGCGCCGAGGCGCGTGAGCGCCGCGGCCGCCTCGAGGCCGAGCACGCCCCCGCCCACGACGATGCCGCGCGCGGGGCGCCCGAGGGCGGCGCCGCGCAGAGCCGTCCATTCGGCCAGGCGCTCGACGTCCTCGAGGGTGCGGTAGGAGAAGGTGCCGGGCAGGTCGCTGCCCTCGGCCCGCGGAGCCCAGGCCCAGGAGCCGGTGGCGAGCACGAGCCGGTCGTAGGGGACGACGGCACCGGAGGCGGTGGTCACGGTGCCGGCCTCCCGGTCGATGCTCGCCGCCGGATCGCCGGTCCGCAGCGTGATGCGCGGATCGTCCCAGACCATCGGGTCGAGCGTCAGCAGCTCGGGGTTGCGTCCCACGAACCAGTTCGACAGGTGGACCCGGTCGTAGGGAGGCCGAGGCTCCTCTCCGAGCAGGGTCAGCCGCCAGGTGCCCTCGGGGTCGAGGGCTCGCAGGCGCGAGACGAGGCGGTGACCGGTCATCCCGCCGCCGATCACGAGGATCCGTTCGCCCTCCAGCGGCGGGGCCGAGGGGGCGGGGGACAGCGGGGAGGTGGCGGGGACGGTGCTCATGGGTGCTCACGGACCTCTCGGGCGGAACGGCGAGGACCCTTCGATGCTAGGGGTGGTCCGGGCCGTCACCAGGGGCTTTGGTCCCGGGTCCGGGGTCGCGGCGCAGGGCGGCGGCGAGCCCCGCGAGGAGGAGCAGCAGGCCCAGCGCGACAAGGGCGCCGATCGCGAGCACAGCCGGGTCCCACGACAGCCCGGGCAGGAGCGAGGCGAGCACGGCGGCGGCGAACACGAGCAGGACCAGGCCCCACAGGATGGTGCTGAACAGCGGTCCCTGGACGCGGGGCGGAAGCGCGGGATCCGGTGCTGTCGCGGGCTCGGGCGGCGTCGCGGGGATGGGCGGGTGCTCGGTCATGATGCCTCCTGGATCTCGATGTCGGCGGAGCCCAGCAGCATCCGCACGTGCACGGTGGTGATGTCCTCCTCCGCCGCGCTGCGGGCGGCGGGGCTCTCGATCGTGCTCGAGGCGAGCAGCGTCCCCGAGCCGCGGGAGTCCTGGCCCTCCGGCGCCTCGATCCCGGTGACGAGTCCGTCGACCTCGACCCGCACGGGCTCGTCGGCGGGAAGCAGGACGTGCGCCGAGCCGGCGCCCAGCCACATCTCCACCTGCTCGGGGGACCGGTCGGTGATCCCGGTGAGGTCGAGGGTCGGGCTCCCGGCGATCATCGCGAACCGCTCCGGGCCGGGCGATGCGTCCGCCGCGACCTCCCAGATCGTGTCGCCGAAGGGGGAGATGCGCGTCCCGGCGGGGACGACCGCGGTGAGGACCAGACCGATCACGGCGATCCAGGCGAAAAGGCCCAGCCAGCCGCTCTCGCGCCCCCGGATGCCGGCGACCACGATCGCGATCGCGACCACGGCGAGGAACACGGCGAGCCCGAGCACCCAGGGCTGCGCGGTCCAGCCGTACAGCGTCGCGGACAGGGCCGCGAGAGCACCGGCGACCAGGGCCAGCCCCAGGCTGACCGCGAGCAGCGCGGCGGAGGGCTGACGGGCGCGCCAGCGGGCGTTGCGCTCCCGCATGCGCTCCTGGTGACGACGATGGGCCTCGGCGCTGCGCCGCTGCGCCTCGGCCCGCAGCACGGCGGGATCAGGGCGCGCTGCACCGCTCGCGGGAGCCGGGGCGGCGGCCCGGGGCATCGGCGGCGGGTCCGTGCGAGGAGCGGTGCTCGCGGTGGGCATGCGCATCTCGCCGGGCCGTGACCGGCGCGCGAGGACGACGACGAGCCAGACGACGACGGCGAGCAGCACGACGGTCCAGCCGGTCGCGAGGATCCGCTCGAGCCAGTCCGGCATGCCCCACCAGGCGGGGGCGCCGCGCCACCAGAGGCCCTGTCCCAGCGGCAGCGAGCCCAGGACGACGAGTCCGGCGATCGCGAGGAGCACCGGATCGAAGATCCCTCCGATCGTCCGCTCGAGGACGATCGCGTCCTCCGCATCGGGGACCAGCAGCCAGGCGATGGCGTACAGGATCAGGACGGGACCGCCCAGCAGGGCCACCACCAGGGCGATCCCGCGCACGAGCATCGGGTCCAGCCCGGTGCGCTCGGCGACGCCGCCGCAGACGCCGGCGATCCAGCGGTCGTGCCCGCGGCGCAGATGGATGGAGCGGATCCAGCTGAAGAAGCCGCCGGGTCCGGGCGGGCGCGGCTCCTCGCGGTCCGTGGAGCTTCCGGGGTCATGGGACGTGGTCATGGGTACAGCGTTCCTGATCCCGCGCCCGGGAACCATCGGGGATGCCCCTGAGAACACCCCGGGATCCGGCTCCGGCGGCCGGCCGGGGCGGGAAGCCTGCTTATATGGACCGGTGATCGCATCGTCGGCCCCCAGGATCCTGCGGCCCCGCGTGCACGCCGTGGGCGGCGTCTGCGCGGGCCTGGCCGCGCATCTGGGGTGCCCGCCCTCCCTCGTGCGGGGGATCCTCTGCGTGCTCGTGCCGTGCGGCGGGGCCGGTCTGCTCCTGTACGCCTGGCTGTGGGCGACCACGCCCCTGGCCCCGAGCGGAGCGGGGCAGGCCGCCGTGCCGGATCGGCCCGCCCGCAGCGCCGCCGTGCCGGGCGCGGTCCGCCGCGCCCCGGTCGCCGAGATCCTGCTGGGTCTGGCGCTGCTCGTGGCCGGCGGCGCCATGATCGCCTCCCGCCTGGGCGCGCCCGTCCCGCTGGCCTCCGTCATCCCCGCGGTGGTGGTGCTGGTGGGGGTGGGCCTGGCATGGCGGCAGGTGGGCGAGATGCGCGGCGGCGAGATCGCCGGGCGCTCATCGCGCCCCGCACGGGCGATGGGCGCTCTCGCCCTCGTGGTCCTCGGCGTGCTCATGTTCTTCCTGTCCGAGCAGGATCCCAACGTCTGGACCGTCCTCGTGGCCGCGGCGGCCGTGCTGCTCGGCATCGGCGTCGCCGTCGCCCCCGGCGCCCTGCGCCTCGCCCGGGACCTCGCCGAGGAGCGGGCCGCCCATGCGCGGGAGCTCGAGCGGGCGGAGGTGGCCGCGCATCTGCACGACTCGGTGCTCCAGACGCTCGCCCTGATCCAGCAGAAGGCCGGACCGGGCTCGGAGGCCTCGCGCCTGGCCCGTGCCCAGGAGCAGGAGCTGCGGGCCTGGCTGTTCACGGAGTCCGCCCCCGGGCGGGGCGATCTCGCCTCCGAGCTGATCGCCGCGGCGCGGCGCTGCGAGGAGGACCACGCCGTGCGGATCGATGTGGTGACGACCGGCGTCCCCGTGCCCGTCGCGCCGGAGCCGCTCGTGGCCGCGGCCCGCGAGGCGATGCTGAACGCCGCCCGGCACGCCGGCGGCACCGTGAGCGTCTACGCCGAGGCCTCGGCGGAGCGGATCGAGATCACCGTCTCCGACCGGGGGCCAGGCTTCGACCTCGACCAGGTCCCCGCGGAGCGGTACGGGGTGCGCGCCTCGATCATCGGACGCATGCACCGCAGCGGCGGGAGCGCCCGCCTGGGTCGAGGCCCCGGCGGCACGGGCACCCGCGTCGTCCTGACCCTGCCGCGCGTCCCCGCGTCCACGACCGTCTCCGAGGAGGAGAGATGACCACATCCCCGCTCACGACCCTGATCGTCGATGACCATTCGATCTTCCGCGCCGGTCTGCGCGCGGACCTGGACCCGGACATCGAGGTGCTCGGGGAGGCCGGAGACGTCGACGGGGCCGTGCGGGAGATCGTGCGCCTGCGGCCCCGGACGGTGCTGCTGGACGTCCACCTGCCCGGAGGCGAGGGCGGGGGCGGAGCGGAGGTCGTCCGGCGCAGCGCCGGTCAGGCCCCCGGCGTCGTCTTCCTCGCCCTGAGCGTGTCCGATGCGGCGGACGACGTCGTCCGGGTCATCCGGGCCGGGGCCCGGGGCTATCTGACCAAGAGCTCCTCGGGACCGGAGGTGTCCGAGGGCCTGCGCCGCGTCGCCGGCGGCGATGCCGTGTTCTCGCCCCGCCTCGCGGGCTTCGTGCTCGACGCCTTCGGGGCGGTCGGCGGGGAGACCGCGCGCACCGATGAGGAGCTGGACCGGCTGACGGGCCGCGAGCAAGAGGTCATGCGCCTGATCGCCCAGGGATACGCGTACAAGGAGGTCGCGGCGGAACTGTTCATCTCCGTCAAGACCGTCGAGACCCATGTGTCGAGCGTCCTGCGGAAGCTGCAGCTTTCCTCCCGGCACGAGCTGACCCGCTGGGCGCTCGCCCGCCGCCTGCTCTAGCCCGGGCCCGGCCCCTCGGACCTGTCCGGATGGCGGACTCCTTGCCGGAGCGCGCGACGGGTCACTACAGTGGCGGCATGCAGACGATCCTTCTCGTAGTTATCGAGCGCGGCTGACGCCACGTCCGACCACGAGTCGTCCCGCGCGCCCCTCGAGAGCCCTCAGGCCGAGGGGCTTTTTCGTGCCCGCACGGGAGGACCTCTCCCTCCGGGGAGCGAGCGGGGGACGAGCAGGACGACAGCCCGACCGACTGCAGTGCCCCACCCGCGACGACCGAAGGAGATCCGATGACAGCCCAGACCGTCACCGGTGCCCAATCACTGATCAGATCGCTCGAGCACGCCGGCGCCGAGGTCGTCTTCGGCCTCCCCGGCGGCGCGATCCTGCCCACCTACGACCCGCTGATGGACGCGGAGAAGCTCCGCCACATCCTGGTCCGCCACGAGCAGGGCGCCGGGCACGCGGCCAGCGGCTACGCGCATGCGACCGGGAAGGTCGGCGTGTGCCTGGCGACCTCCGGTCCCGGCGCCACCAATCTGATCACCGCGATCGCCGACGCCCAGATGGACTCGATCCCGATGGTGGCGATCACCGGGCAGGTCGGCTCGAGCTTCATCGGCACCGACGCCTTCCAGGAGGCGGACATCGTCGGGATGACGATGCCCGTGACCAAGCACAACTTCCTGGTCAGCGATCCGGCGCAGATCCCCTCGGTCATCAAGCAGGCCTTCCACATCGCCTCGACCGGCCGTCCCGGCGCCGTGCTCGTGGACGTCACCAAGGACGCCCAGCAGGCGACCACGGAGTTCTCCTGGCCCGAGGAGCTGGAC
Organism: Brachybacterium hainanense; assembly: GCF_042434575.1. Classification (NCBI taxonomy): domain Bacteria; kingdom Bacillati; phylum Actinomycetota; class Actinomycetes; order Micrococcales; family Dermabacteraceae; genus Brachybacterium; species Brachybacterium hainanense. The sequence continues at coordinate 56,405 of NZ_JBHLSV010000005.1, read as the reverse complement.
CTGCCCGGCTACCGTGCCGCCCCGTCCCCGCACAACAAGCAGATCCGCGAGGCCGCGCAGCTGATCCTCGAGGCGAAGCGCCCCGTCTTCCTGCTGGGCGGCGGCGTGCTGCGTGGGCGTGCCTGGGCGGAGGTCCGGGATCTGGTGGACGTCTCCGGAGCCCCCTTCGTCACCACGCTCATGGGCCGCGGCGTCCTGCCGGACTCGCATCCCCAGCACCTGGGCATGCCCGGCATGCACGGCTCCGTCTCCGCGGTGTCCGCGCTGCAGCGGGCGGATCTGATCATCGCGATCGGCGCCCGCTTCGACGACCGCGTCACCGGCCGCCTGGACTCCTTCGCCCCCAGCGCGAAGATCATCCATGCCGACGTCGACCCCGCGGAGATCTCGAAGAACCTCGAGGCCGATGTGCCGATCGTCGGGGAGGCCCGCGAGGTCGCCTCGGCCCTCGGACGGGAGCTGCGTCGCCGCATTGCGGAATCGGACCCCCGGGACTACGAGGCCTGGTGGAACATGCTGCGGATGCTGCGGGAGACCTACCCGCTGGGCTGGACCGAGACCGCGGACGGCCTCACCGCCCCGCAGAAGGTCATCTCGCGGATCGGCGCGATCTCCGGTCCGGACTCGGTCTTCGTCGCGGGCGTGGGCCAGCACCAGATGTGGTCGAGCCAGTTCCTGAACTTCGAGAACCCGCTGACCTGGATCAACTCCGGGGGGCTGGGCACGATGGGATACGCGGTCCCCGCCGCGATGGGCGCCAAGGTCGGCCAGCCCGACCGGACGGTGTGGGCGATCGACGGCGACGGATGCTTCCAGATGACCAATCAGGAGCTCGCGACCTGCGTCATCAACAACATCCCGATCAAGGTCGCGGTCATCAACAACTCGAGCCTCGGCATGGTCCGCCAGTGGCAGAACCTGTTCTACGACAAGCGCTACTCGAACACGGACCTCAACACCGGTCACGGCTCGATCCGCGTGCCCGACTTCGTCAAGCTCGCCGATGCCTACGGCTGCGCCGGCCTGCGTTGCGAGCGGGACGAGGACATCGATGCGACCATCGAGGAGGCCATGGCCATCGACGACCGTCCGGTCGTCGTCGACTTCACGGTCAGCGCGGACGCGATGGTGTGGCCGATGGTGCCCGCCGGCGTCTCCAACGACGAGATCCAGATCGCCCAGGGCATGAGCCCCGAGTGGGAGAGGGACATCTGAGCATGGACACCAGCAGCACGAACCCGGAGACCACCCAGACCCTCTCCGTCCTCGTCGAGAACAAGCCGGGCGTCCTGGTGCGGGTCGCCGCCCTCTTCGCCCGGCGCGGGTACAACATCGCCTCGCTCGCGGTCGGCCCGACCGAGCATCCGGAGGTCTCTCGGATCACGGTCGTGGTCGATGTGGCCGAGCATCCTCTCGAGCAGATCACGAAGCAGCTGAACAAGCTGGTCAACGTGCTCAAGATCGTGCAGCTCGAGGACCGTCAGGCCGTCCAGCGCGAGCTGATCCTCGTGAAGGTCCGCACCGACAACAGCACCCGCACCTCGGTGCTCGAGATCGTCCAGATGTTCCGGGCGAAGGTCGTGGACGCGTCCCCGGACGCGGTCACGATCGAGGCCACCGGCGTGGACGACAAGATCCAGGCCATGCTCTCGATGCTCGAGCCCTTCGGCATCCGCGAGATCGTGAAGTCGGGCGCCGTGGCGATCGCCCGGGGCGGACGGTCCATCACCGACCGCGCCTTCCTGTCCTGACCCCGAGGACGGACCGAGAGAGTCTCGTATGAGGAGACACCCTCTCAGAACGTAAGACGCAGGACGATAGGATCGATCCTGCTGCAGGCATCGCCGTGCGGTGCCCCCACAGACACAGACGAAGGAGCTCATTCGTGGCTGAGATGTTCTACGACGACAATGCCGACCTCTCCCTGATCCAGGGCAAGAAGGTCGCGATCATCGGCTTCGGCTCGCAGGGCCATGCCCATGCGCTGAACCTGCGCGACAGCGGCGTCGAGGTCCGCGTGGGCCTGCGCGAGGGCTCGAAGTCCCGTGCCAAGGCGGAGGAGCAGGGCCTGGGCGTGGGCACCGTCGCCGAGGTCTCCGAGTGGGCGGATCTCATCATGATCCTCACCCCGGACCAGGACCAGCGGAAGGTCTACGCCGACTCGATCCTGCCGCACCTGACCGAGGGCAAGGCCCTCGCCTTCGCGCACGGCTTCAACATCCGCTTCGGCTACATCGAGGCCCCTGCCGGCGTCGACGTCCTCCTGATCGCCCCCAAGGCCCCGGGCCACACCGTGCGCCGCGAGTTCGTCGCCGGCCGTGGCATCCCGGACATCGTCGCCGTCGAGCAGGACGCGACCGGCCAGGCCTGGGACCTCGCCCTGTCCTACGCCAAGGGCATCGGCGGCACGCGGGCGGGCGTCATCAAGACGACCTTCACCGAGGAGACGGAGACCGACCTCTTCGGCGAGCAGGCGGTCCTGTGCGGAGGCATGAGCCACCTGGTGCAGGCCGGCTTCGAGACCCTCAGCGAGGCCGGCTACCAGCCGGAGATCGCCTACTTCGAGGTGCTGCACGAGCTCAAGCTCATCGTGGACCTCATGTGGGAGGGCGGCATCGCCAAGCAGCGCTGGTCGATCTCCGACACCGCCGAGTTCGGCGACTACGTCTCCGGCCCGCGCGTGGTCACCGACGAGACGAAGGCGAACATGAAGGCGATCCTCGCCGACATCCAGTCCGGAGCCTTCGCCAAGCGCTTCATCGAGGACCAGGACAACGGCGCGGCCGAGTTCCAGGAGCTGCGTGCCAAGGAGGCCTCGCACCCGATCGAGACCGTGGGCAAGGACCTGCGCAAGATGTTCTCCTGGAGCGCCCAGCCGATCGACGAGGACTACACCGAGGGCAGCGCCGCGCGCTGATCCTCCGGGAAGCCCAGGACGGGGCCCGGCGCCGAGCTATCGGCGCCGGGCCCCGTCGTCGTGAGGTCAGCGGTCCTGGCTGCGGCGCAGCACCCGGACGATCAGCAGTCCCGCGGCCGCGGTGATGCCCAGGCTCCAGATCACGGGGGTCAGGAGGTGCGCCTCCTCCGTACCGATCAGCAGGGTGCGCAGCGCGTCCACGAGGGGCCCCATCGGCTGGTGCTCGGCGATCGGGCGCAGCCAGGCGGGCATGGTGTCCGTGGGGACGAAGGCGCTCGAGAGGTACGGCAGGAACAGCAGCACGAAGCCGTAGCCGCTGGCGGCCTCGGGGCTGCCGGCGATCATGCCGATCCCGGCGAACAGCGCCGTGATCGCGAGGATCCACAGCGACACCAGCACCAGGACGAGGACCCAGCGCCCGGGGCCGGCGGTGGGGCGGAAGCCCAGCGCAAGGGCGACGGCGATGACCACGGCGGTGGCCAGCAGATTGCGCAGCACGCTCGCGACCACATGCCCGACCAGAACCGTCGAGGAGACGATGGGCAGGGTGCGGAAGCGGCGCATCGCCCCCAGGCGCAGGTCCCGGTTCACGGCCACCGCCACGGAGGAGGCCCCGAATCCCGCGCAGGTGAGGACCACTCCGGGCACGACGAAGTCGAGATAGCCCTCCTCGAGGATCGCCCCGCCGAAGACGTACGTGAACAGCAGCAGCATCATCACCGGCAGCGCCACGGCCATCACCAGGCCCTCGCCGTCGCGCAGGCTGTGGCGCAGGCTGCGGCCGATGAGCACGGCGCTCGAGCGCAGCGGGCCGGTGCCGCGCAGGTGCGGCGCGGCGGGGGAGTCGAGGGCGATCATGCGGCCACCTCCGGGGTCTCGTGGGCGAGGGCGAGGAAGGCGTCGTCGAGAGTGGGGGAGCGCAGGGCGACGCCGAGGTCCTGCTCCTCCGGCCGGATCTGCGACAGGGCGCGTGCGAGGGAGGCGGCCGTGCCGTCGGTGTCGATGCCCCGCACCTCCGCACCCGCCGCGTCCTGCAGGACCAGACGCTGTCCGCCCACGCCGGCGGTGAGCTCCTCGGCGGTGCCGTCGGCGACGATCCGGCCGTCCCGCAGGATCGCGATGCGGTCGGCGAGCGCCTCCGCCTCATCGAGCGTCTGCGTGGTCAGCAGGACGGTCGTGCCGGCGGCGGCGAGGGCGCGCACGTCCTCCCAGACGCGACGCCGGCTCACCGGATCCAGACCGGTCGTCGGTTCGTCGAGGAACAGCACGGCCGGACGCGAGAGCAGCGACGCGGCGAGGTCCAGCCGCCGCCGCATGCCGCCGGAGTACGTCGCGACCCGCCGCCGGCCGGCCGCGGCGAGATCCAGCTGCTCGAGCAGGGCGTCGGCGCGGCGTCCTGCCGCGCGGCCCAGGCCCAGCAGACGGCCGATCATGACCAGGTTCTCCCGTCCTGTGAGCAGGTCGTCGAGCGTCGTCTCCTGGCCGGTGACCGCGAACAGCCTGCGGGTCGCGGCCGGCTCGCGGACCACGTCGACCCCGCCGATCCGCGCGCTGCCGCCGTCGGGCCGGACCAGGGTGGTGAGGATGGAGATGAGCGTGGTCTTGCCGGCGCCGTTCGCTCCCAGCAGGGCGAGCACGCCGCTCTCGTGGCTCAGGTCGACCCCGCGCAGCACGGGATCCGCATAGCTCTTGGTGATGTCGTCGATCTCGATCGCGCCGTCCACGGCCGTTCCCTCGTTCCCGTCCAACTATCTGTGTATGCCGCACACCGTATGCGACGTACACAGTATGCATGCGCGTCGGCGGTCGCGCAACGCCCACTGCGTATGCCGTACGCTGTCGCGCGGGACACCGTCACGGAAGGGGCGCGCATGCGGCAGGAGGCTCAGGGTGAGGCGTCGCGCCTGGTCGCCATGGCCTGGGGGGTCGCGGCCGCTCCCCAGCGCGGCCCGCGCCGAGAGCTCAGCCATGAGCGGATCGTGGAGGCGGCGACCGCGATCGCCGATGCCGAGGGCCTCGGAGCCGTGACGATGCAGCGCGTCGCCCGCGCCTTCGGCTTCACCACCATGGCCCTGTACCGCTACGTGTCCTCCAAGGACGACCTCCACCAGCTCATGCTCGACGCCGTGGTCGGCGAGGAGTGGGCGATCGAGGACGGGGACTGGCGGATCGGTCTCGAGCAATGGGCCCGCACCATCGCCGCCGGATACGCACGCCACCCCTGGGCGCTGGACCTGCCGCTCTCGCAGGAGACCCTCCTCATGCCCGGCCAGCTGCGCGCCGTGGACCAGGGGATGCGAGCTCTGCGCACCCTGCCCGCCTCGCCGGAGGCGAAGCTCGGCGTGCTCATGGCGGTCTCCGTGCAGGTGCGCGGCTTCGCCGGCCTCAGCCGCGACGTCGCCGCGGAGGAAGGCGGGGTGGACGAGCCCACCCGGCGCCTGCTGCGCGAGATCGTGGCCCAGGGCCGGTTCCCCGATGCCCGGGCGGTCATCGAGTCCGACGTCTTCTTCGGCGACTCCGGTGCGGAGGCCGGGGAGGATGACGATCTGGGCGTCGCCCTGCAGATCCTCATGCCCGGGATCGCAGCCGTCTTCGGCGAGGACGGGACCGAGCCGACTCCGCCCGCTCCGGATGATGACCCCGACGCACGCCTCACAGCTGCGCAGGAGGAGCTCGCCGCGGTCACCGCCCTGCGCAAGGCGACGCAGCGCCGCGTCCGCGAGCTCGAGAAGCGCGAGGAGCGGGCGCGACGCCTCCGGGACGATGCGCGGGCAGCGGCGAAGGCGGCGGCACGGAGAGCCGCTCGGGCCGGAGACGGTCTCGGATCCTGACCCGCGTTCCCGCATATCGGACACGGACGTATTCTTGTCACGGACACCGAGACGGCTTCCGCGAGCCGCATCCCACCCGGAGGTAACACCTGTGACGCGTCCCGTCGTTCTCCTCGCCGAGGAGCTCTCACCCGCCACCGTCGACGTGCTCGGCACCGGCGTCGACATCCGCCATGTCGACGGCACCGACCGCCCTGCGCTGCTCGAGGCGGTGGCCGAGGCCGACGCCCTCCTGGTGCGCTCGGCGACGTCCGTGGACGCCGAGGTCTTCGCCGCCGCGAAGAAGCTGAGCGTCGTCGCACGCGCGGGAGTGGGACTCGACAACGTCGACGTCCCCGCGGCCACGGCGCACGGGACCATGGTCATCAACGCCCCCACCTCCAACATCGTCTCCGCGGCGGAGCTCGCGGTCACCCTGATCCTCGCCTCCCTGCGCAACGTCGCCCGCGCCGACGCCTCCGTCAAGGACGGACGCTGGGAGCGCAAGCAGCTCAGCGGCGTCGAGCTGCTGGACAAGACCGTCGGCGTCGTCGGCTTCGGCCGCATCGGCCAGCTGGTCGCCGAGCGCCTGCGCCCCTTCGGCGTGCACCTGCTCGCCTACGACCCCTACGTCAACCACACCCGTGCCGCGGAGCTCGGCGCTCGCGTCGTCGAGCTCGACGAGCTCATGCGCGAGGCGGACGTGATCACGGTCCACATGCCCAAGACCCCGGAGACCACCGGGCTCATCGGCGCCGAGCAGTTCGCTCTCGCCAAGCCGGGCCTGCACATCGTCAACGCCGCCCGCGGCGGTCTGATCGACGAGGACGCCCTCTACGAGGCTCTCGTGAGCGGGAGGATCGCGGGCGCGGGCCTGGACGTGTACACCTCCGAGCCGCCCGCCTCCTCGCCGAGCGCCGCGAAGCTGCTCGAGCTCGAGAACGTCACCCTCACCCCGCATCTGGGTGCCTCGACCGCGGAGGCCCAGGAGAAGGCCGGGATCGCCGTCGCCCGCTCGGTGCGTCTGGCGCTGGCCGGGGAGCTCGTGCCGGATGCGGTCAACGTCGCCGGCGGCGCGATCGACGACCAGGTGCGGCCCGGGATCGCCCTGGCCGACCGACTGGGGCAGATCTTCACCGCCCTCAGCGACTCGGGCCCCGAGCTCGTCGAGATCGTCGTCCGCGGCGAGATCGCCTCCAAGGACGTCACCGCGATCAAGCTGTCCGCCCTGCGCGGCATCTTCCGCAGCATCGTCACCGACCAGGTCAGCTACGTGAACGCGCCGGTCCTCGCGCAGGACCGCGGCATCCGGGTCGACCTCGTGACCGAGGAGGCCTCCGAGACCTTCCGCAACGTCGTCCAGGTCCGCGGCACGCTCCGCGACGGACAGATCATCTCGGTCTCGGGCACCCTCTCCGGAGTCAGCCAGGTGCACAAGCTCGTCGAGCTCGGCGGACATGCCCTGGACACGCCGCTGTCCGACCACCTCCTGGTCATCCGCTACGAGGACCGGCCCGGGCTCGTGGGCCGCTACGGCCAGCTCCTCGGGGAGGCGGGCGTGAACATCGCCGGCATGCAGGTCTCCCGCGAGGGCGGCTCCGGATCCGAGGCGCTCGTCGTGCTGAACCTCGACGAGGCCGTGCCGGCCGGGCTCGCGGAGTCCATCGGCCGCGAGATCGGCGCCGTGTCCTGCCGCGCCGTCGACGTCAGCTACTGAGCATCGGAAGGCATCGCACGATGAGCACCACCACCGACAGCACCGTCCTGGACCTCGCCGTCATCGAGGGCGACGGGATCGGCCATGAGGTCGTCCCGCAGGGCATCCGCGCCCTCGAGGCGGCCCTCGAGGGTTCCGGCGTCGAGGTCCGCACGACCGGGTACGACCTCGGGGCGGGCCGCTGGCACCGCACCGGCGAGACCCTCACCGACGAGGACATGAGCGCCCTCGCCCGGCACGAGGCGATCCTGCTGGGCGCCGTCGGCGACCCCGACGTGCCCTCCGGCGTCCTGGAGCGCGGTCTGCTGCTGAAGCTCCGCTTCGGCTTCGACCACTTCGTGAACCTGCGCCCGACCCGTCTCGTGCCCGGCGTCGCCTCCCCGCTCGCGGATCCCGGCGAGGTCGACTTCCTCGTCGTCCGCGAGGGCACCGAGGGACCCTACGTCGGCAACGGCGGGGCCATGCGGGTCGGCACCGACCTCGAGGTCGCCACCGAGGTGTCGCTGAACACCGCCGTCGGCGTCGAGCGCGTGGTCCGCTACGCCTTCGCACAGGCGCAGCGCCGCCGGAAGAAGCTCACCCTCGTGCACAAGCACAACGTCCTCGTCCACGCGGGCCACCTGTGGCGCCGCATCGTCGAGCGCGTCGGGGCCGAGTTCCCGGAGGTCGCCGTCGACTACGCCCACGTCGACGCCGCCACCATCTACCTGGTCACCGACCCGTCCCGCTACGACGTGATCGTCACGGACAACCTGTTCGGCGACATCCTCACCGACCTCGCCGCCGCGATCGGCGGAGGGATCGGCCTGGCCGCGAGCGCGAACATCAACCCGACCGGCGCGTTCCCGTCCATGTTCGAGCCCGTCCACGGCTCCGCCCCGGACATCGCCGGGAAGGGCCTCGCGGACCCGACGGCGACCGTGCTGTCCGTCGCGCTGCTGCTGGACCACCTCGGCCATGCCGAGGCGGCGGCGCGCGTGCGTGCGGCCGTCGACGCCGACCTGGCCGCCCGGTCCGGGCTCGGTGCCCGCTCCACGAGCGAGATCGGCGACGCCCTCGTGTCCGCCGTACGATCGGCCTGAGCCGAACCGGCGGGAGCGGGGAGCACCCCGCTCCCGCCTTTCGGGACAGGTGCGGGGCGCTGTCGCCCCGGACCTGCCCTGGTCCCCGCTTCACCTGACGCTTCGTCCTCGCACGCCCCCACCGGAGGAGACCCCATGACCGCGCTCACGTTCCCGCTCGCCGATGCCGCCCGTCGCGTCTCGCCGGAGGAGCGTGCCGCGATCCTGGCAGATCCCGGCTTCGGCCAGCACTTCACGGACTTCATGGCCCACACCCGATGGACGAGCGAGTCGGGCTGGGCCGAGGGGGAGCTGATCCCCTTCGGTCCGCTGAGCCTCTCCCCGGCCGCGGCCGTGCTGCACTACGCGCAGGAGATCTTCGAGGGCATGAAGGCGTTCCGGCACGCCGACGGCTCGGTGTGGACGTTCCGCCCGGAGAAGAACGCCGAGCGCCTGCAGCGCTCCGCCCGCCGCCTCGCCCTCCCGGAGCTGTCGACGGAGGACTTCCTGGCCTCGGTGAAGGCCCTGGTCGCGGCCGATGAGCCGTGGGTGCCGGCGGTCGACGGCGATGAGGCCTCCCTGTACCTGCGCCCGTTCATGTTCGCCTCCGAGGAGTTCCTCGGCGTGCGGGCCGCCCAGACCGTCGACTACTACGTGATCGCCTCGCCCGCCGGGAACTACTTCCCGCGCGGCGTGCAGCCGCTGGTCGTGTGGATCACCGACACCTTCGCGCGCGCCGGCGCCGGGGGAACGGGCGCCGCCAAGTGCGGCGGCAACTACGCCTCCTCCCTCCTGGGCAAGCGCGAGGCCGCCCAGCACGGAGCCGACGAGGTCCTGTTCCTCGATTCCGAGTCGCACACCGCGATCGACGAGCTCTCCGGCATGAACGTGTTCGCGGTGACCAAGGACGGCCGGGTCGAGACCCCGGTCCTCAGCGGCTCGATCCTCGAGGGCGTCACCCGCGACTCGATCCTGCGCCTCGCCGCGGACCGCGGCTACCAGGTCAGCGAGGAGCGCCTGATCGCCGCCGAGCTGCTCGAGCGGGTCGCCTCCGGCGAGATCGTCGAGATGTTCGCGTGCGGCACGGCCGCGGTCATCACCCCCATCGGCGAGTTCCGCTCCGCGGACGGCACCTGGACCGTCCGCGACGGCGGCTCCGGCGAGCTCACGCTCTCCCTGCGCGAGGAGCTCACCGGCATCCAGTACGGCCGCGTCGAGGACCGCTACGGCTGGCTGACCCGGCTCGTCTGAGCCGCGTCCCGAGATCCAGGAGGTTCGGATGCCCGCCCCGCATCCCGCGCCGCACGCCTTCGACCTGTACGACACCACCCTGCGCGACGGGTCCCAGCAGGAGGGCCTGACGCTCTCCGTCTCCGACAAGCTCGCGGTCGCCCGTCTCCTCGACGAGCTCGGCGTCACCTACATCGAGGGCGGCTGGCCCGGCGCCGTCCCCAAGGACACCGAGTTCTTCCGCCGCGCCGCGGCCGGGGAGCTCGAGCTGGGGCGTGCGCGCCTGGCGGCCTTCGGGGCGACCCGCCGCGCCGGGATTCCCGTCGAGCAGGACGAGCAGGTGCGCGCCCTCGTCGACTCGGAGGCCCCCACGGTCACGCTCGTGGCGAAGTCGGATCTGCGCCATGTCACCGGGGCGCTGCGGACCACCGCGGAGGAGAACCTCGCCATGGTCCGCGACACCGTCGCGCACCTCGTCGGGCTGGGCCGGGAGGTGTTCGTCGACGCCGAGCACTTCTTCGACGGGTTCCTCGCCGACCCCGCGCACACCACCGGCGTCGTCCTCGCCGCCTTCGAGGCGGGCGCCGCGGTCGTCGTGCTCTGCGACACCAACGGCGGCATGCTCCCGCACCTCGTCGCAGAGGTCGTCGCGGACCTGACGTCCCGGCTCGAGGCTGCCGGCATGGCTCCCGGGGACGGGCGCCGGCTGGGCGTGCACACCCACAACGACTCCGGCTGCGCGGTCGCCAACGCGCTGACCGCCGTGCGCGGCGGCATCACCCATGTCCAGGGATGCGTCAACGGTTACGGGGAGCGCACCGGCAACGCCGACCTCGTCACGATGCTCGCGGACCTGCAGCTCAAGATGGGAATCGACCTCGTCCCCGCGGATGCCCTCGCGGAGGCGACCCGGATCGCCACCGCCATCGGCGAGATCGTCAACCTCCCGGTCTCCCCGCGGGCACCGTACGTGGGGGCGAGCGCCTTCGCGCACAAGGCGGGGCTGCACGCGAGCGCGATCCGCGTGGACCCCGATCTCTACCAGCACATGGATCCGCGCGAGGTCGGCAATGACATGCGCATGATCATCTCCGAGATGGCCGGTCGCGCCTCGATCGAGCTCAAGGGTCGGGAGCTGGGCTTCGACCTGACGGGAGAGCAGGACACGCTGGCCCGGCTCGCCGCTCGCGTCAAGCAGCGCGAGGCCGCCGGGTACTCGTACGAGGCGGCCGATGCCTCCTTCGAGCTGCTCGTGCTGCATGAGCTGGGCCGCTCCCCGCACTACTTCGAGGTCGAGTCCTGGCGGGCGACCTCCCATCAGCTGCGCGACGGCACCCTCGAGACCGAGGCGACCGTGAAGCTCGGCGGCGGCGGCCCGCTCGGGCACGACGCCCGCACCGTCGCGATCGCCGAGGGCAACGGTCCCGTCAACGCCCTGGATCTGGCGCTGCGCGCCGCGCTGCGGGGCCCGTACCCGCAGATCGACGACTTCGAGCTGCGCGACTTCAAGGTGCGCATCCTGGATGCCCACCGGGGGACCGATGCGACCACTCGCGTGCTCGTGCGCACGGCCGGACTGGGCCTCACCTTCCAGACTGTGGGCGTGGGCCCGAACCTCATCGAGGCATCCTGGGAGGCGATCACCGACGCCTACACCTATGGCTTCCACAAGGCCGGGGTCTGAGCAGGACGTCCCGACGGATGCTCGAGTCCGTGTCAGATCGACCCCGGAACGCCGCGGGTGACCGGTTCTGCGTCAGATCGGGCTGCGGCCCAGGCGGCTGACCGGTTCCGCGTCAGACCCGCCGGGGATGTGTCGCAGATCCGGTCAGCGCTCCTGTCTGGCGTCCGGCGTCGTGCCGGGCGGCGGCGTCGGTCCGGGTGTGTGACCGGATTTGAGTCAGATCGGGCTGCAGCCCGGGCGGGTGACCGGTTCTGTATCAGATCGGTGGGGATGTGCCACGGATCCGGTCAGCGGTCTCTTCTGGCGTCCGGCGTCATGTCGGGTGGGGCTTGCGGCCCTGGCGGGTGACCGGATTCGTGTCAGATCGGACGAAGGACGCGGCGGGTGACCGGGGATGTGGCAGATCGGGTGCGACGCGCCGGCGGGTGACCGGGTATGTGGCAGAGCTGTCCGGAGGTGGCGCGGATCCGGTCAGCCGTCGGGCCCCGCCGTTGCCGCGGACCGCAGGGCTCCACGGACGGCGCGGGCCGACGGACGCGGCTCAGATCTTCAGCTCGCCCATCTCGTCCCAGCCCTCGCCCTCGACCTGGCGGGAGATGATCCTCGGCGTGGACACGAGGTGCGGGCGCATGGCCTCCAGCCCCCGGGGGAAGTGATCGCTGTTCACGTGAGGAGCGGCGCCCTCGTCGGTGAAGGCCTCGACGAGCACGTACTCGCAGGGATCCTCGAGGCTGCGCGACCATTCGAAGAACAGGTTCCCGTCCTCGGCCCGGGTCGCCTCCGTGAACTCGCGCACGACCTCGGGGAAGATCTCGGCGCTCTCGGGCTTGACGGCGTACTTGACGACGATGACGTACATGCGGCTCCTCGCGGGACGGGGCCTGCTCTCGACAGGCCGGGGGACCCCACCAGGATCTCAGATCCGGCGCCCGCCGCCGTCGCACTGCACTACTGTGGCGTCATGGCTCACTGCGTGCTCACCGTGATCGGCGACGACCGGGAAGGACTGGTGTCGGCGCTCTCGCGGACGCTCGAGTCCCATGGCGGAAACTGGTTGGACAGCCAGTTCACCCGGCTGGCCGGGAAGTTCGCCGGCATCGTCCTCGTGGAGCTGCCCTCCGCGCAGCTGTCCGCCTTCGAGGAGTCCTGTGCGGGACTGCTCGGCGAGGTGGGGCTGCACGTCGAGGTGACCGCGGCGCAGGACCGGTCCGGCGCCGTCGAGCCTCGGAAGGCCGCTCCGTCCCCGGTCTCCTCGGCCGCGGGCCACGAGGTCAGGGTCCATCTCGTGGGGCTGGACCGCCCCGGGACCGTCCGGCAGGTCTCGACCGCGCTCGCCCAGCAGCGGGTCAGCATCGGCACCTTCCGCTCCTGGACCCGGGCGGCCCCCGAGGGCGGCGGCGTGCTCTTCGAGGCGGAGGCTCTGGTCACCGTTCCCGCCGGGCTCGAGGTCGAGGTCGTGCGCGCCGCGCTCGAGCCGATCGCGGACGAGCTCATGGTCGACCTCGACCTCGACGAGCAGGGCTGAGGGACCGGCGGCGCGCCCCGGCGCCCCGCCGGCGGGAGCGTCTCAGTCCCGGAACCCGCCGATCTCCCCGACCTTCGTGATCGCGAGGACCGGCTCCCCGGCCTCGTCGGTGGCCTCGAGGTCGAGCTCCGCCTCGATCGCCCAGTCGTGGTTGCCCTCGGGATCATCCAGCACCTGGCGGATCCGCCACAGCCGGGACTCCTCGGCGATCTGCAGCAGCTTCGGGGACCGGGCCGGACCGTCGATCCCGACCTCGTCGTACGTGTCGTAGTAGGCGTCCATCGCCTCCGCCCAGCGTTTCCGATCCCAGCCCGAGGCGCCGTCGAGCTCTGCGAGCCGCGTCTCCCGCTCGAACGCGAAGTGCTCCACGCGCTGCCACAGGGCGGCCCGCACCATCGTCCGCAGGACCTTGGTCTGCGCGGACAGACCGCGGGGCGTGGACGGACGGACCTCGGAGGCGGCATCGGGCTCCCCGTCCTCGGGATGCGTGAGCGCCTCCCATTCGTCCAGCAGCGACGAGTCGATGCCGCGCACCAGCACGCCGAGCCATTCGATGACGTCGTCGAGCTGCTCGGTCCGCAGATCCTGCGGGATCGTGCGGCTCATGGCCTTGTACGCATCGGACAGGTAGCGCAGGACGATGCCCTCGGAGCGGGCGAGCCCGTAGCGCTGCACGAACTCGCTGAAGGTCTGCCCGGTCTCGTAGATCTCCCGGACGATCGACTTGGGGGAGAGGTCGCTCTCGCGGACCCAGGGGTTCTTGCGCCGGTAGATCGCGAGCGCCGCCTCGAGGTCCTCCTCGAGCGGCTTCGGCCAGGTGACCTCCTCGAGCTGCTGCATGCGCTCGGTGTACTCGACGCCGTCGGCCTTGAGCTCCGCGAGGAGCTCGCCGCGCGCGGCGTTCTGCTGCGCGAGCAGGACCTGCATCGGGTCCTCGAGGATCGCCTCGATGATGGAGACGGTGTCCGCCGCGAGCGAGTCCGAGTCCTCGTCGAGGGAGTCGATCATCGCGATCGCGAAGGGGGCGAGCGGCTGGTTCATGGTGAAGTCGAGCTGCAGGTCCTCGACCAGTCCGATCCGGCGCCCCAGATGGTCGGCCTCGTCGCGGACCTCGACGATCTCCGCCTCGACGAGGCCGCGGAAGATCTCCACGGCGTCCTTCACGAGCTTCCGCTTCTGCGTGCGCGTCTGATGGCTGGTCATGATCAGATGCCGGGCCGCGGCGACGGCGTCGCCGGGTCGGGCGATGAGCGCGAGCTCCATCGAGGCCGTGATCCGCAGATGCGGCCGCAGCGCCTCGGGGGCGTTCTCGACGAGCTTGGCGAGGTTCGCCTCCGACCAGCTGATCGCGCCGTCGGGGATCTTCGGCTTCGGCTCCTTCTTCCGCTTCTTGGCGTTGTTGGGCGTGGCACCGGACTTCGCCCGGGCGGCGGCCTTGGCCTGCTCCTTGACGAACTCGACCGTCCACGGCGGTGCCTGCACGACCACGTGTCCGACGGTGTCGTACCCGGCCCGGCCCGCGCGGCCCGCGATCTGGTGGAACTCGCGGGAGTTCAGCAGCCGCGATCGGCGTCCGTCGAACTTCGCGAGCCCTGTCAGCAGCACGGTGCGGATGGGCACGTTGATGCCGACACCGAGGGTGTCGGTGCCGCAGACGATCTTCAGCAGGCCCGATTGCGCCAGGCGTTCCACGAGCCGCCGGTACTTGGGGAGCATGCCCGCGTGGTGGACGCCGATGCCCTCCCGGACCAGGCGCGAGAGCACCGCCCCGAAGCCCTTGGAGAAGCGGAAGTCGCCGATCAGCTCGCGGATCTGCTCCTTCTCCGCGGCCGTGAGGATCTTCCGTCCCTGCAGGGCCTGAGCGTGCTCGAGCGCCTCCTTCTGGGTGAAGTGGACGATGTACACGGGAGCATCGCGATCGGTGAGGATCTCCTGCAGGGTGTCCTCGAGGTCGACCTCCGACCAGCGGAAGTCCAGCGGGACCGGGCGAGGGGCATCGGCGATCGTGCTCACCGGCCGTCCCGTGCGCTCCTCGAGATCCTCCTCGAAGAAGGAGACGTCGCCGAGGGTCGCGCTCATGAGCACGAACTGGGTGCGCGGCAGCTCGATGAGCGGAACCTGCCATGCCCAGCCGCGCTGCGAGTCGCCGTAGAAGTGGAACTCGTCCATCACGGCGAGGCCCACCTCGCTCGTGGGGCCCTCCCGCAGCGCATGCTGGGCGAGGATCTCCGCGGTGCAGACGATGATCGGCGCGTCGTGGTTGACGGAGGCGTCCCCGGTCATCATGCCGACGCTCTGCGCTCCGAACATGGCGACTATCTCGAAGAACTTCTCGCTGACCAGCGCTTTGATCGGGGCCGTGTAGTAGGCGCGCTGACCGCGGGCGAGCGCCGCGAACAGGGCGGCGTAGGCGATCGTGGTCTTCCCGGATCCCGTGGGCGTCGCTGCGATCACGTGGTCGCCGGCCGCGATCGCCAGCAGCGCCTCCTCCTGGTGGGGGTAGAGGCTGCGCCCCAGCTCCGCCTGCGCCGCGATGAAGGCGTCGATGATCGCGTCCGGGGACTGATCGGCGTCGGGCTCGGGAAGGAACGGGGAGAGGGCAGGCATGGGTCCCAGTCTGCCAGGTGGCGGGGGCCCGCGGCCCCTCAGCGAGCGGCGCGGTCGCGCAGGTGAGCGGCGTGCGCCGCACGCGCCTCCCGGACGGGGCGCGAGGTGTCGAGCTGCGCGGCGCCGGGAGCGATCCGGTCCTCGCCCCGGAGCCAGGCCGCGTTCGAGGCGGTGATCAGGGACCCTGCGCGTCGTCCGTCGCGCAGGAGGACCGCAGCGCCGCCGAGCCGAAGGGAGGCCGTCTCGACCTCGATCGCCCGCACCTGCTCCCAGGGGATCCAGCGCCGGCCCAGCACCCCGGTGATCCAGATCCCGCGGGTCGTGACGACGAAGCTGCGACGCGCGAGGAGGAGGAGCACCGCGATGACCGCCACGAGGACGGGGGTGAGCAGCGCCGGGAGGAGCAGGTGGATCGGGTCGCCGAGGACGATCACGATGATCCACGGAAGGCACGTCAGCAGACCGATCACCGCCGCCGCACCGTCGTACATCCTCCGTGCCATGGGCCGGACACGCGCCGCATAGAGGACGGATCCGTCCTGTTCGTGCATCATCGCCCCTACGGTAGCGCTGTCCTGTCCGATCGCCGCTGCCTCATCCGCGCACCGAGAGGTCCCCGCGCAGCCAGCGCCGGTGCACATCGATCGCCGCCCGGGCGGGCCGGGCCGGCTGGAGGAGGTCGGGGCCGTGGTCGGAGGTGGACTCGCCCCTGCTCAGGGCGAATCGCGCAGTGGTGATCGCGGGCCGCAGCACGTGCGGCCGCTCGGGGACCAGCAGCGCCAGCAGCAGTCCGGCGATCATCGCCAGCAGGTGCAGAGCCAGGATCACGAGCATCATGATGACGTAGAAGGCGGCGAGGCGGTCGGGCTCGTCACCGGGAGCCTGGATCTGGCATGGTCGGAGCTGACCGGTCTCGCCCAGGTCTCCACGATCGCGGGCGGGCCGGGAGGCGGGTCGACGAGCAGGCTCCTGCTGGATGCGCCCGGGTGGGCGTTCGAGCAGGTCACGGGGAGCTCCGCGATCTCCGATGTGACGGATTCGGGGGGCGACCTTCGCCGAGGACGGGTTCGGCTGGGCATCGGACACCATCCGCGATGCCGTGCCGATCATCGACCCCATCCTCGATTCCCAGCAGGTCGTCGTCGAGAACCTCGTCCCGTCCGGTGCGCAGGAGGTCATCGAGGGCACCGCGGGGACCCTGAACGACGGGATCCGCGACAGGATGTCCTGGAGAGCGGTGCGTCGTCGCGGAACCGAGGCGGTGGGTCAGATGCCCTCCGCCGCGTCGTCCAGGAACGGCCGGCCGCGAGCAGGGTGCGTCGATCCTTCGTCACGGCGTGTGCGTTCACGAGCGCGTTCCTCACTGTCGGCCTCTCGCAGAGACGAGCGCGCGGGGCGCGGCGGGATCGTGCGCAGCACCCGCGGCCGATGCGGGACGGCGGGACCGGGGGAGTGCGGCACCGGCCCCTCCGCTCACCCCGCCGCGAGGGAGGCGAGCGGCTCGATGCGGGAGAGGATCCGCTCGCGCAGCGCATCGGCGCGCACGGCGAGCTCGCGCTGGCGCCGCTGGTACTCGGCCTTCCCGTCCGCGGTCTCGATCGGCACCACCCCGTAGCCCAGCGGCCGCACGTCGTAGGGGCTCGCCTCCATGTCCAGCACGCGCGTGTCCCGGGCGTGCTCGAAGCAGTCCAGCACGAGCTCGGAGGGGACCAGGGGCACGAGCTTCATGGCCCACTTGTACAGGTCCATCCCCACGTGCAGGCAGGCCGGATTGTCCCGCTGCACCTGCGTGGCGCGGCTCGGCGTCATCGAGTTGCGGGGCACGGCCTCCGGCGTGAAGAAGCGGAAGGCGTCCACGTGCGAGCAGACCAGGCGCTCGCCCTCGACGACGGCATCGGTCGCCTCCTGCCCCAGTCGCAGCGGCAGGTCCTCGTGGCGCTGCCGCCCGGGGGCGAGGCGGTAGACCATCGCCCACTCGTGCAGGCCGAAGCAGGAGAAGTTCGGCGTGCGCCGGGCGAGCGAGGAGGAGCGCAGCAGGCGGGCCATGAAGTCCAGCGCATCGGCCCGCTCCGCGAGGTAGCGCGCGACGTCGGCTCGACGCAGCACCGTTCCCGCGGCGTGGTGCGACGGGGCGTCGGCGTACCAGCTGCGCTCGCCGCCGGGGCGGATGTCGCCCACCGGCTGATCGCCGGCGTGCGGACGCGGATCCGCGGCGGCGTCGTAGGCGAGCTCCCATCCCGGGTGCCAGCGGCGCAGGCGCGAGGCGCTGAAGGGGTAGTAGGTGAACAGGAAGTCCTCGACGGGATGCTTCCGTCCCGCCGCTCGCCGGGCGCGATGTCCCGCGGTGAGAGCATCGGCCCGCGCCTCGTGCGCCGCGCGCGCGGCGGCGGCAGTCGGCGCGTCCAGGACGCGGCGGGGCTCGGGGACGGGCGAGGGCATGGCCCAAGTCTGGCAGGCGAGGCGGCGACCGGCGACGTGAGGTGGATCGCGGCCGATCAGCCGCGGCTGAAGCGGGACCCGCCGTACTTCTTGTGCACGGCTTGTCGGGAGACCCCCAGGGCGGCGGCGATCGCGGCCCAGGGGGCGCCTGCGGTGCGGGCGCGGCGCACGAGCACCGTCTGCTCCTGCTCGAGCTCGCTCTCGAGGGTCGCGCGCCGCTGCGACAGCGCGACCAGCTCGGCCAGCGGTCCGCTCGGCGGGTCCTCGTCCTGCTGCAGCGCGGTCCTCATCGGCTCCCCTCCCGGGATCGGTGCACGGGGGTCGCCCCGCGCGTCAACCATCATTGACAGCCTAGGGGTCCGACGACAGTGTGTCAACGGGGGTTGACGCGCTCCGGGATGGGAGGTCGCGGCCTAGACTGGAGCGCATGCGCATCGTCCGATACACCACCGGCGAGGACCCCATGTACGGCATCGTCCAGGACAAGGACGGCACGGACATGGTCTACGGCCTCACCGGGGACCCCCTGTACACCGAGATCCGCCCCACCGGGAAGATCACCCCGCTCGCCGACGTCCGCCTGCTGGCGCCCGTCATCCCTCGCTCGAAGGTCGTGTGCGTGGGGCGCAACTATGCGGCGCACGCCGCCGAGCTCGGCAACGAGGTCCCCGAGCAGCCGCTGCTGTTCCTCAAGCCCAACACGGCCGTGATCGGTCCCGGAGACCCGGTGGTCCTGCCCTCCTACAGCGACGAGGTCAGCCTCGAGGCGGAGCTCGCCGTGGTCGTCAAGACCATCGCCAAGGACATCGACCCCGAGCAGGCGCCCCAGGTGATCCTGGGGTACACCTGCGCCAACGACTTCACCGCGCGCGACGTCCAGCGCGCGGAGAAGCAGTGGTTCCGCGCCAAGGCCTTCGACACCTCCTGCCCGCTGGGTCCGTGGATCGAGACCGACTTCGACCCGGCCGCGGCGCGCATCGGCTCCGTCGTGGACGACGAGGTCGCCCAGGACGGCACCACCGCGGACATGCTCCGCTCCGTGCCCGAGCTGATCGCCGAGATCTCCCGCGTGGTCACCCTGCTTCCCGGCGACGTGGTGCTGACCGGCACCCCCGCGGGCGTGCGCACCGTCGCCGAGGGCAGCCAGGTGTTCGTCACCATCGAGGGCATCGGCACCCTGTCCAATCCGATCGTGCGGCGCTGACCGCGCCGAGCCCTGCCCCGCACCCATTCATCCCGTCATCGAAGAGAGAAGCCGCGTGAGCATCCCCGCCGCGTCCACCCCGTCCGCCGCCGCACCCGCCGAGGTGCGGGTCCGGTTCTGCCCGAGTCCCACCGGCACCCCGCACGTGGGCATGGTGCGCACCGCCCTGTTCAACTGGGCCTACGCCCGCCACACCGGCGGGAAGCTGATCTTCCGCATCGAGGACACCGACGCGGCGCGGGACAGCGAGGAGTCCTACCACCAGCTGCTGGAGTCGATGCGCTGGCTGGGCATCGACTGGGACGAGGGTGTCGAGGTGGGCGGCCCCCACGGGCCCTACCGTCAGTCCCAGCGCGGGGAGATCTACCAGGGCGTCATCGAGAAGCTCAAGGCCGCGGGCCACATCTACGAGTCCTTCTCCACCGCGGAGGAGATCGCCGAGCGCCACCGCGCCGCCGGGAACGACGCCCAGCTGGGCTACGACGGCTACGACCGCACCCTCTCCGAGGAGCAGAAGCAGGCCTTCCGAGCGGAGGGCCGCGAGCCCACCTGGCGCCTGCGCATGCCCGACGAGGACATCACCTTCACGGACCTGGTGCGCGGCGAGATCACCTTCAAGGCCGGCTCCACGCCGGACTACGTGGTCGTCCGGGCCAACGGGCAGCCGCTGTACACCCTGGTCAATCCCGTGGACGATGCCCTCATGAACATCACCCACGTGCTGCGCGGCGAGGATCTGCTCTCCTCCACCCCGCGCCAGGTGGCGCTCTACCGCGCGCTGGTGGACGTGGGCGTCGCGACGCAGGTGCCGCTGTTCGGGCACCTGCCCTACGTGATGGGCGAGGGCAACAAGAAGCTCTCCAAGCGCGACCCGGAGTCCAACCTCTTCCTCTATCGGGAGCAGGGCTTCCTTCCGGAGGGCATGGTCAACTACCTCGCCCTGCTGGGCTGGGGGTACAGCGCCGATCAGGACATCTTCTCGCGCGAGCAGATGATCGAGCGCTTCGACGTGGCCGACGTGAACCCCAACCCGGCGCGCGTGGACATCAAGAAGGCGACCTCCATCAACGGCGACCACGTCCGCCTGCTGCCCGAGGCGGAGCTCGTCGAGCGCCTCGTGCCCTACCTGCAGGCCGCCGGCCTCGTGGCCGACCCGATCACCGAGGAGCAGCACCGCCTGCTGGCCGCGGCCACGCCGCTGGTGCAGACCCGCATGAACCTCCTCGGCGAGGCACCGGACCTGCTCGGCTTCCTGTTCACCGCCGATGCCGACCTCGTGGTCCAGGACGACGCCCTGAAGAAGCTGGGCGAGGATCCGGTCGCCGTGCTGGACCGCGCCATCGCCGAGGTCGAGGCGCTGGGGGAGGGCTCCTTCACCGCCGCGGCCCTCGAGGACGCGCTGCGCACGGCGATCGTCGAGGACATGGGCATCAAGCCGCGCCTCGCCTTCGGGCCGCTGCGCAGCGCGATCTCCGGTCGTCGCATCTCCCCGCCGCTGTTCGAGTCCATGGAGCTGCTGGGCCGCGGCTCCAGCCTCGTGCGTCTGCGCTCCCTGCGCGAGCGCCTCGCCGCCGCCTGAGGCCGCACAGGACGCCTCGCAGGTGTTCGAGGGCTCCGACGCCACGTCGTCGGAGCCCTCGGCGCATCGGGTGTCGATGCGGCCGTGCCGGTCGGAGCCGGGGCGGTCGGGCGGGTCGGCGGCCCGTCATGCCCCACAGGTCCGCGCAGGGTCGACAGGCGCGCCGGTCACGGGCTCGTGTGGAGCCTCACAGCGCAAAAGGGCCCTCTCGCTTTGATGTTCCCGCCCGGACCGGATAGAGTTCTAACTCGTCACGGCATGGAAGTGCGGACCTGAGGAGCGAGGCTCCGAGGGGACGGGCCCCGGGTCCGTGGCTCACCATGGGCTATGGTGTAATTGGCAACACGGCTGATTCTGGTTCAGTTGTTCTTGGTTCGAGTCCAGGTAGCCCAGCGCAGTTCGTTCCGTCGTTCTCCGGCGGAAACGATCGGCCCGCGCCCCGTTCGTCTAGCGGCCCAGGACGTCGCCCTCTCACGGCGGTAACACCGGTTCAAATCCGGTACGGGGTACGAGCAGCTCCTCCGGGAGCTGATCAGTGCGGTCCCTCCGGGGTCCGTGCGTCCGCCCCGTTCGTCTAGCGGCCCAGGACGTCGCCCTCTCACGGCGGTAACACCGGTTCAAATCCGGTACGGGGTACATATCAAGGACCGGCACCCATCGGGTGCCGGTCCTTCCTGCTTCTGTCGCCGGGGCGCTCACAGCAGGTTGGACACCAGCCGTGCCGCGGAGTTGCGGAACCGGCGCGGCCAGCCCCAGCCCTCGACCTCCGCGAGGGTCAGCTCCCGGCAGGCCTCCCGGTCCCTCTCGAAGATCCGCTCATGGTGGGCGACGATCTGCTCGTCGTAGATCCACACCATGAGCTCCTTGTGCAGGCGCAGGCTGCGCATGTCGAGGTTCAGGGTGCCGATCGAGCACGCGATCCCGTCGACCGTGAGCGATTTCGTGTGGAAGAAGCCCTTCTCCCACATCCAGATGCGCCCACCAGCCTGGAGGAACCGCCGGAAGTACGTCTCCGCCGCGTACCAGGGGATCCGCTTGTCCAGGTAGGTCGTGGTCATGAGGTCGACCCGCACCCCGCTGGCTGCGGCATTGACCAGGACGTCCATCGTCGAGGGGTCCGGCACGAAGTACGGCGACTGCAGCAGGACCCGCTCGCTCGCGCCGCTGATGGCCACCTGGTGCGCGCGCGTGGCCGAATGCCACGGATCGTCGTGGCCGTGGTGGACGGTCTGCACCATGATCTCGCCCCCGGGAGCGTCCGGATCCGGGTAGTACTCGGGACGGAACAGGTCCTCCCCGAAGACCTCGTACCAGCGCATGTCGAAGAGCTTCTCGAGATCCGCGACTCCGGGGCCCGTCAGACGCAGCCCTGTGTCCCGCCAGGCCGGGAAGCGCGAGCCGCCGTCGATGTACTCCTGGCCGATGTTGAAGCCGCCGGTGTGCCCCAGGTCCCCGTCGATGACCGTGATCTTGCGGTGGTTGCGGTAGTTCAGCCGCGCCAGGCCCTTCATGTCGCTGCCGATGTGCGCGCCGGCCTCGCGCAGCCGCGTCATCTCCGCCGAGGAATACGGGAAGCAGCCGATGAAGTCGTTGAGAATCCTCACCTCGACCCCCGCCTGGAGCCTGTCCAGGAGTGCTGCGGTGATGCGGGCGGTGAGCTCGTCGTGTCCCCAGATGAAATAGCTCATATGGACGAACCGCTGCGCGCCGGCGATATCGGCGATGAGCACGTCGAAGTACTCGGCGCCGTCCTCGAAGATCTCGCAGCTGCGCACCGGCATCGGAGGAGCGGCGGCGACGTGCGTGATGAGCTCGCTCGTGCGACCGACGGCGTCCGTGGGCGGCGCGGCGCGGAACGCGGACGTGGACGCCTCATGGGGAGCCCGCACCTGCGGCATGAACGCGGAGACGAGGGCGATCAGCCGGTGGCGAGCTCGGGAGCGCTGCGTGATGGCGGGCCAGTTCCGGCCCAGGAAGAAATAGACGACGAGCCCGACGAACGGGAGCGCGAACAGCACGAGCAGCCAGGCGAGGGAGGCGGTGGGCTCGCGGTCCTCGCTGATGATCAGCGTGGCGACGCCGATCCAGTAGAGGACCACGAGGATGTCGATGATCAGCCAGATGCTCATGGGCTGATCTTCGCAGACCCGGCGCGGCCCGGCGGCCGATCCGGCTCCTGCACGGGCCGCGGCTACTCGCCGAGAACCTCCGTGCTCGCGCGGCGCAGGACATCGGAGAGGTGGTTGGCGGAGCTGATGACGGCGGCGGCGTGGAGGCGCCCGGGCTGGCGGGTGATCCGGTCCAGCGGCCCCGAGACGCTGAGCGCGGCGACGACCCGGCCGTTGGGGCCGCGCACGGGGGCGCTCACGGAGCCGACGCCCGGCTCCCGCTCGCCGATCGACTGCGCCCAGCCCCGGCGCCGCACGGCGGAGAGCATGGTCGCGGTGAAGCGGGCGCCGTGCAGCCCGCGGTGGAGCCGGTCCGGCTCCTCCCAGGCCAGCAGGATCTGCGCCGCCGATCCCGCCTTCATGGTGATCGTCGCCCCGAGCGGGACGGAGTCCCTCAGCCCGATGGGACGCTCCGCGGCGGCCACGCACACCCGGTGGTCGCCCTGGCGGCGGTACAGCTGGGCGGATTCCCCGGTGTGGTCGCGCAGGGCGCCCAGCACGGGTCCGGCCGCCGCGAGGAGGCGGTCCTCGCCGGCGGCGGCGGCGAGCTCGCCCAGGCGCGGGCCCAGCACGAAGCGGCCCTGCATGTCGCGGGCGACCAGCCGATGGTGCTCGAGGGCGACCGCGAGGCGGTGCGCCGTGGGCCGGGCGAGCTCGGTCAGCTGCACCAGCTGGGCGAGCGTCGCGGGCCCGGCCTCGAGGGCACCGAGCACGATGGCGGCCTTGTCGAGCACGCCCACGCCGCTGCCGGCGTCCTCCGTCACGTGTGTGTCCATGCTCCGATATTGCCGTCTTAGACCGTGAGACGCAAGTGCGGGGGGCTACGGACCGCCTGAGGATTGCACCACGACGTCGCGTCGCGGAGCCCCACAAGGGCGTGCACGGCGGACGGAGCCCCAGTGACAGACCCCCTTCCGCGCACCGGCTCGGGCGGCGGGAGGACGCGTCTCAGGACGCGAGGAAAGGAAGAAGCAGATGGCGGGGACCCTCGCAGAGAAGGTGTGGAACGACCACGTGGTGCGCCGCGGGGAGAACGGCGAGCCCGATCTCCTCTACATCGACCTCCAGCTCCTGCACGAGGTGACGAGCCCGCAGGCCTTCGACGGCCTCCGGCAGGAGGGCCGCCCGCTGCGCCGTCTGGACCAGACGATCGCCACGGAGGACCACAACACCCCCACGATCGACATCGACAAGCCGATCGCGGACATCACCAGCCGCACGCAGATCGAGACCCTGCGCCGCAACGCGGAGGAGTTCGGCGTGCGCATCCATTCCCTGGGCGACAAGGATCAGGGCATCGTCCATGTGGTCGGGCCGCAGCTGGGCCTGACCATGCCGGGCATCACCGTGGTCTGCGGCGACTCCCACACCTCGACCCACGGCGCCTTCGGCGCCCTCGCCTTCGGCATCGGCACCTCCGAGGTCGAGCACGTCATGGCGACGCAGACGCTCCCGCTCAAGCCCTTCCGGACGATGGCCATCACGGTGGACGGAACGCTCCGCCCCGGCGTCACCGCGAAGGACATCATCCTCGCGGTCATCGCGAAGATCGGGACCGGCGGCGGCGCCGGCTATGTGCTCGAGTACCGCGGCGAGGCCATCCGCTCCCTCTCGATGGAGGGCCGGATGACGATCTGCAACATGTCGATCGAGGCCGGCGCCCGGGCGGGCATGATCGCCCCCGACCAGACGACCTTCGACTACGTGCAGGGCCGCCCCCACGCCCCGCAGGGCGCGGACTGGGACGAGGCGGTCGCCTACTGGAAGACCCTGCGCAGCGATGACGACGCGACCTTCGACGCCGAGGTCGTCATCGACGCCGACGAGCTCGAGCCCTTCGTCACCTGGGGCACCAACCCCGGTCAGGGCCTGCCGCTGAGCGCCGCGGTTCCCGCCCCCGAGGACTTCACCGACGACACCTCCCGCGTCGCGACCCAGCGAGCGCTCGAGTACATGGACCTGGTGCCGGGCACGCCGCTCAAGGACATCCGCGTGGACACCGTCTTCATGGGCTCGTGCACCAACTCCCGCATCGAGGACCTGCGGGCCTTCGTCGACGTGATCCGCGGACGGGAGAAGGACCCGGGCGTCAGGGTCCTGGTGGTCCCGGGCTCGGCCCGGGTCAAGCTGCAGGCCGAGCAGGAGGGCCTGCACCGCGAGGTCCTCGCCTTCGGCGCCGAATGGCGCGAGGCGGGCTGCTCGATGTGCCTGGGCATGAACCCGGACCAGCTGGCCCCGGGGGAGCGCTGCGCCTCGACGTCGAACCGCAACTTCGAGGGCCGCCAGGGCAAGGGCGGACGCACCCACCTGGTCTCGCCGGTGGTCGCCGCCGCGACCGCCGTGCGCGGCACGCTCAGCTCGCCCGGCGACCTCGCCCCCCTCGCCTGATCGCGCACGGACACGGAGAATCCCATGGACAAGTTCAGCACCCACACCGGGATCGGCGTCCCGCTGCGTCGCAGCAACGTCGACACCGACCAGATCATCCCCGCGGTCTACCTCAAGCGGGTGACCAAGACCGGATTCGACGACGGCCTCTTCGCCGCCTGGCGCAAGGATCCGGAGTTCATCCTCAACCAGGACGCCTACCGCTCGGGCTCCGTGCTCGTGGCAGGCTCCGACTTCGGCACGGGCTCCTCCCGCGAGCACGCCGTCTGGGCCCTGCGGGACTACGGCTTCCGGGCCGTCCTCTCGAGCCGCTTCGCGGACATCTTCCGCGGCAACGCCGGCAAGCAGGGGCTCGTGGCCGCCGAGCTGAGCCAGGACGACATCGAGCAGCTGTGGAAGATCCTCGAGGAGGAGCCGGGAGCGCAGGTGACCGTCGACCTCGTCGAGCAGCAGGTCCACGCGGCCGATGCGACCTTCCGCTTCGACATCGACGCCTACACCCGCTGGCGGCTCATGGAGGGCCTGGACGACATCGGCCTGACGCTGCGCCACCTCGAGGACATCGAGGCCTTCGAGGCCTCGCGCCCCTCCTGGATGCCCCGCACCCTGCCGGTGCGGACCGCCGGCTGACCCCCGGCCCGCCCCTGCGGGAACCCCCGGCCACAGCCGCGGGCGCCGTCGCGACAGGACCCGGGAACCGTCCCGGCACCCAGCGACGGCGCCCGCCGCTCCGGTATGGTGAGGCGGTCGTCGCCGGGATCTGCCCGGGGACATGAGCTGATCCCAAGGACGATATGACCCACACATTCCATGTGCGCGGGGGGCGCCCCCTGGACGGCGAGATCACCGTCCGCGGCGCGAAGAACCTCGTCTCCAAGGCGATGGTCGCCGCCCTGCTGGGCGAGGAGCCCAGCGTCCTGCGCTCCGTCCCGGACATCCGCGATGTCGCGATCGTGTCCGAGCTCCTGCGCATCCACGGAGTCCAGGTCGACCGGGACGTCGCGGCGGGGACCATCCGCTTCGACCCCTCGAACGTGGAGAAGGCGCACGTCGTGGACATCGACGCCCACGCCGGCAGCTCCCGGATCCCGATCCTCTTCTGCGGTCCGCTGCTGCACCGGCTGGGCGAGGCGATCATCCCGGACCTGGGCGGCTGCCGGATCGGCGACCGGCCCATCAACTACCACCTCGACGTCCTGCGGAAGTTCGGCGCTCATGTCGACAAGCGCGAGATGGGCATCTACATCACCGCTCCCGACGGTCTGCGCGGAACCCGGATCCACCTCGAGTACCCGAGCGTGGGCGCGACCGAGCAGGTGCTGCTGACGGCCGTGCGCGCCGAGGGCGTCACCGAGCTGACGAACGCCGCCGTCGAGCCGGAGATCGAGGACCTCATCGCCGTGCTGCAGAAGATGGGCGCGATCATCTCCCTGCAGACGGACCGCACCATCACGATCGAGGGCGTCGACCGCCTGGGCGGCTTCGACCACGTCGCGATCCCGGACCGCATCGAGGCCGCCAGCTGGGCGTGCGCGGCCCTCGTCACCTCCGGCTCGGTGATGGTGCGCGGCGCCCAGCAGAAGCCGATGGCGACCTTCCTGAACGTGTTCCGCAAGATCGGCGGCGGCATGGAGATCACCGAGGAGGGCATCCGCTTCTTCCACCCTGGCACGCCGCTGCGGTCGATCGCCGTGGAGACCGATGTCCATCCCGGGCTCATGACCGACTGGCAGCAGCCGCTCGTGGTGGCGCTCACCCAGGCCGAGGGCATCTCCATCGTCCACGAGACGGTGTACGAGAACCGGCTCGGGTTCACCGGGGCGCTCAACCACATGGGGGCGAAGATCCAGGTCTACCGCGAGTGCCTGGGCGGCTCCAGCTGCCGCTTCGGCCGCAGCAACTACAACCACTCGGCTGTCATCTCCGGGCCCAAGGCGCTGCACGGCGCGGACATCACCGTGCCGGATCTGCGCGGAGGCTTCTCCTACCTGATCGCCGCGCTCGGCGCCGAGGGCGTCTCCACGATCCGGGGCATCGATCTGATCGACCGCGGCTACGAGAGCTTCCGCGACAAGCTGTCGGCCCTCGGCGCCGACTTCTGGGAGGAATGAGCGTCATGAGCGACACGGATCGGAGCATCGAGCCGACCATGGAGCACACGGATCCGGGGGACATGCGCGGCGCCGCCTCCTCGATCGCGCTGCGCGACATCCCGGTGCCGGACTACTGCGACGTCGTCATCGTCCCCACCCGCGGGGTCGAGGAGCCGGATCCCCGGGTGTGGGCCGAGGCGATCTTCTCCCACGAGAACACCCCGCTGGGCAAGCGGGGCCTGCTCGCGCTGCGCGACGAGGCCGTGCGCCTGTTCGACATGGTCCCGCCCCCGCAGAAGGAGTACGTGACCGACGAGGTCCGCGGCGGCGAGGCCCTCATCAAGGACGACGACGAGAACCTGTCGCTGCGGATCGGCGTGGCGCTGCTCCCCGGCGGGGAGCTGCTGCAGGTGACGACCGCGGTGAAGTACCGCTCCCTGCGCGGACGCCTCGCCTTCGCCCCGCGCCGTCTCATGCACGCCGCCGCTGTGAACACCCTCGCCCGGCGGGCGGCGACCACCGTGCGCCGCCGCGCCGTCGCGGGCGGCGGAGCCCGCTCGATCGGCGGTCAGGCCGCCCGCAAGATCACCCGCGGGGCCCAGCGGGCCATCGGCCGCGGACCCGGCGACCCCGCAGGAGCCTGAGCGTGCCCCGGCGCGCCCCCGAGCGTCGCTCCGGGGCCGTCATCTCGGTCGCCCAGATCCTGCTGCGGCCCCTGGCCCGGCTCCTGGCGCGTCGCACCTGGCTGGGCACGGAGAACCTCCCTCCCCGGGGAGCGGTGATCGCCTGCGGCAACCACAGCGGCCCCTTCGACGCGATCGCCTACGGCCATCTCCTGCAGGCCTCCGGCGCGGCACCGCGGTTCCTGGCCAAGGAGTCCCTGTTCCGGGTGCCCGTCCTGGGAGGCCTGCTGCGGGCCTCCGGGCAGATCCCGGTCGCCCGCGGCACCGCCCGCACGGCCCGCGCCCTCGACGCCGCCGAGCGAGCGCTGCAGCGCGGAGAGCTGATCATGGTGTTCCCCGAGGGGACCTACACACGGGACCCGCACGGCTGGCCGATGCGTCCCCGGCTCGGCGCGGCCCGGCTGGCCCTGCGCACCGGTGCTCCGCTGCTGCCGATCGCCTGCTGGGGCTCGGCGGCCCTCTGGCCGGTCGGAGCGGTGCTGCCCACCCCGATCCCGCGTGCACAGCTCACGCTCCGCGTCGGATCGCCGATCGTCCCCGCACGGCGGGAGGGCGAGACCGAGACGCAGGCGGCCGCCCGCCTCATGGCCGCGGTGATGGGCGCGATCACCGAGATGCTCGCGGAGATCCGGGGAGAGACGCCGCCCTCGGCCGTGCATGATCCGCGCCAGGACAGCCATCGACCCGAGGAGGGATGGGCATGACTCGATTCGCCGTGCTGGGAGCCGGTTCGTGGGGCAGCACCTTCGCCCTGCTGCTGGCCCGCGCCGGGCACGAGGTGACCCTGTGGGCCCGCCGCGAGGAGCTCGCGCGCGAGATCCGCGAGGAGCACCGCTGCCGCGACTACCTGGGCGAACGCGAGCTGCCCGCCGCGATCACGGCCACCAGCCGCATCGCCGAGGCCGTGGAGGGGGCATCGGCCCTGGTCATCGCGGTCCCTGCACAGCGTCTGCGGGAGAGCCTGGCCGCATGGCGCGCGGCCCCCGGCATGGGCGGGAGCCTTCCGCCGGTGCCGGTCGTCTCCCTCGCCAAGGGCATCGAGCGCGGCACCGACCGGCGCATGAGCGAGGTGCTCGTGGACGCCGGCGGCATCGCCCCGGGCCTGGTCACGGTCCTGTCCGGGCCGAACCTCGCCGCCGAGATCGCCGAGGGCCAGCCCTGCGGGAGCGTCGTCGCCGGCACCGACCCGGACGTGGTCCAGGCCGTCGCGCGCTGGTGCCAGGGGCCGAGCCTGCGCGCCTACACCTCCGCGGATCTGGTGGGTGTCGAGGTCGCCGGGGCCGTGAAGAACATCGTCGCGATCGCGGTGGGCGCGGCGGCCGGGCTCGGATACGGCGACAACACGCGGGCGAGCCTGATCACTCGGGGCCTCGCGGAGATGAGCCGGCTGGGCACGGCCCTGGGCGGCGACCCGGCGACCTTCGCGGGCCTCGCGGGCATGGGGGATCTCGTCGCGACCTGCGCCTCCCCGCTGTCGCGCAACCATTCCCTCGGGGCGGCGCTGGGCAGGGGCCTGGACATCGAGCAGGCCGCGGCCGCGGTGGGCCGCACCGCGGAAGGTGTGGAGACCGCCCGCGCCGTCGACGTCATCGCGCGGCGGCTGGGCGTGGACATGCCCATCACCCGCTCCGTCGTCGCGGTCGCGGACCGCGGAGCACGTATCGAGGATGTCACAGCGGCGTTGCTCGCGCGTCCCGTCCGGCCGGAGTGACTACGCTCATCCCATGACCACGACCATCGCCCTCCTCTTCGGGGGCCGCAGCGGCGAGCACGGGATCTCCTGCGTCACCGCCGGCGGCATCCTCGGCGCGATCGACCGCACCCGCTATGACGTCATCGCCATCGGGATCACCCGGGCAGGGCGCTGGGTCCATGTCTCCGACGACGCCGAGGCCTGGACGATGGTGGGCGGGCTCGCCCCCGAGGTCGGAGACGACGGACCCGAGGTTCTGCTGCCCTCGCGGGCGGTGGGCCCGGGGGAGAAGGCCGCCCTGCGCGTGATCCGCGACGGCTGCGTCGAGCCCCTCGCCGAGGTCGACGTCGTCCTTCCGCTCCTGCACGGTCCCTACGGCGAGGACGGCACGGTCCAGGGCGCCCTCGAGCTGCTGGACATCCCCTACGTCGGAAGCGGCGTGCTCGCCTCCGCCCTGTGCATGGACAAGGGGGCGACCAAGGCGGCGCTGGCCCGTGCCGGGATCGCCACCGCCCGGGGGCTCACGATCACGGAGGAGCGCTGGGCCCGGGAGGCTCCGCACGTGGAGAGGACCGTCGCCTCGAGCCTCGCGCTGCCCTGGTTCGTCAAGCCCGCGCGCGCCGGCTCATCGCTCGGGGTGACAAAGGTCAGCGACCCCTCCGAGCTCGAGCACGCGATCAAGACCGCGCTCGCCGAGGATCCGCGGATCCTCATCGAGGAGGGCGTGCCGGGCCGGGAGGTCGAATGCGGCGTGCTGCAGGCGGGGCCGGGCGAGGAGCCGCGCACCACGATCCCCGGAGAGGTGCGGATCGGCGAGGACCTCGACTTCTACGACTACGAGTCGAAGTACTTCGGCAAGGGCACCGTCGAGATCCAGGTGCCGGCGCAGCTCAGCGACGCCCTGCTCGAGGAGGTCCGGGACGTGGCCGCGCGCGCCTTCGCGGTGCTGCGGCTGGAGGGCCTCGCCCGGGTCGACGTGTTCGTCACCGAGGACGGCACGGTCCTCGTCAACGAAGTCAACACCATGCCCGGCTTCACGCCCTTCTCCATGTTCCCCGTGCTCTGGCGGAACATGGGCCTGGACTACACGGCGCTCATCACGGATCTGCTGGAGCTGGCGCGCACGCGCCGGGTCGGCCTGCGCTGATCTCCTCTCCGGCGTCGCTGCTCAGGGAACGGCCGCCCGCTGCTCCTCACCGTCGGTGAGGGTCGGATGGACGAAGGCCACCTCCGTGATCTCGACGTCCTCGGCGACGTCGAAGACCAGTCGGAGCTCCACGGTCACGCCGGGGGCGAAGCCCTCCTCCCCGGTCGAGTACGACAGCACGGCGAGGCTGTGCCGGTTCCCTGCGGAGTCGTAGGCGAAGAACTGGTCCGCCCCCGGCTCGAGCGGGGCGTCGGCCTCGTTGGTCATGTCCGCCCATACCACCACGAGCGTGCCGTTCTCCGAGCTGTACGGACCGAAGCCCAGGTCGAGGCTGCGGGCGCTGTCGGAGCCGGTGACCTCGAAGTCGACGGTCCCCTCCGGAAGGGGCGTCGTCTCCTCCTCGGGCGCCGCCGTCGTCTCCTCGTCCGCTGCGGGCGTCGCGGTGGGAGAGCTGGGCGTCTGCGGCGCGGGCGTCGCGCTCTCCGCTGCGGTCTCGGCGGTGGTCTCCGCGGCCGGGGCGCGGGTCGCCGGGGGAGAGGTCGTCGTGGCCGGGGCGGCCGTCGCGGACGGGACCTCGGCGGTCTCCTGCGCTGCGCGCTCCCGCACCGAGGACCACAGCATCGCCCCGGTCACCACCAGGCCCGCGACCGCGAGGACGAGCACGATGCACAGCGCGACCAGGCACGCACCCGCGCGGTTGGCCGGGCCGGGCTCGGGCTGGGCGCTCGTGCTCATGCCGCGTCCCCGGGGCCGATGCAGCGCGTGGTCGCCGGGATCGCCGCGATGGGACGCGTGAACTCGAGCGGTACCGCGGAGGGCTGCTCGGGGGCCGCGGAGCGGGGGACGGAGATGTCGACCGCGGGGGTGCGGCCGTAGGTCGTGAACAGCACCATCGCGGACGGGTCCTCCGGGTCCTCATCGTCGCTCGTCGTGACGATCCAGTCGACCTCCGCCCCCGCGGCATCGGCGAGGGTCGTGCACTGCTGCGTGGTCGGCCCGGGGGGCTCGACGCCGCAGCGCAGCACGATCGCGTCCTCGCCCTCGCCCCAGACGAGGGTCCCTTGGCTGTTGGTCTCCTGCCGCGCATGCCCGAGGATCTCCTTCGGCGCGGTCGCGATGATGCTCGCGCAGACGGGATCCGCGGCATCGGGCCCGGGAGGCACGGTCGTCGTGCCGCAGCCGGCGAGGGAGACCAGGACCAGCAGGGACCCCAGGGAGCCCCGGGAGGCGGGGGGCAGAAGAGGACGCAGGTGCACGAGGGAAGCGTACCGGGCCAGGCTGAGGTCGATGGGGCAGACTTCTCCCATGCCCTCCATCGCCCACCTGCACGAATCCGGTCTGCTCGCCGCGATCCTGCCGCACTTCGCGGCCGGACCCGAGGTCGAGCTCGGCCCCGGGGACGATGCCGCCGTGGTGCGGCTGCCCAGCTCTCGCCTGGTCATCACCACCGATGCCCTCGTCGAAGGGGCGGACTTCCTGCTTCCGGCGACGAGCCCGGAGAGCATCGGCGCGAAGGCGGCGGTGCAGAACCTCGCGGACGTCGCGGCGATGGGTGCGCGCCCCATCGCGGTCGTCGTCGCGCTCAGCGCGCCACCGTCCACCCAGCTCGCCGTCCTCGAGGGCATCAGCCGCGGCCTCGCAGATCGATGCGCCGAGCACGGGGTCAGCGTCGTCGGCGGCGATCTGGGCCGTGCCGATCAGCTGAGCATCGCCGTCACCGCCGTCGGCGCCCTCGGCGAGGACGAGGAGCCGATCACCCGCGGGGGTGCACGGCCGGGGGACGTGCTCGCCATCGGTGCTCCGCTGCTGGGCCGCAGCGCCGCCGGTCTCGCCCAGCTGCTCGCCGGCGATCTCAGCGGCGAGCACGTGGCGTGGCACAACGCTCCCGCACCGGACCTGTCGCTGGGCTGGGGAGCCGGACGAGGCGCGCACGCCATGATGGACCTGTCCGACGGCCTCGTCCGGGACGGCGGGCGCCTCGCCGCGGCGAGCGGGGTGCGGATCGACCTCTCCCGTGCACTGCTCGCGGCCGATGCGACTGCTCTCGCGCCGGCCGCCCATGCGCTCGCGGCCGATCCGTGGGACTACGTGCTGCACAGCGCAGAGGAGCACGCCATGCTGGCCGCCTTCGGGCCCGGCGGGGTCCCGGAGGGGTTCCGGCCCATCGGCCGCGTCGAGGAGAGGCGGCCCGAGGACGGCGACGGCGTCCTCCTGCTGGACGGCGCCACCATCAGCGGGCAGGGATGGGAGCACTTCGTCTGATCGGCTCCGCTCCAGCGGGGGTCGCAGACTTCTGGAGCGAGAGCGACGAGGGGCGGAGAAGATGGCGCTTTCCGGCGCCCAGGCTCCAGAAGTCTCCGGCCAGGACTCCGGGGTGCACGCCTGCTCGCACATCCGGCGCAGCTCGCCGGGCGGATCCACGCCGCAGACCTACTAGGCTTGTCGCATTCCCGCACCGAGCACCGGAAGGCGTTCCCATGAGCTTCACCGTCAAGGCCCTGCAGAAGACCGGGCCCGATCAGCCGTTCCGCATCGCCGAGATCGAGCGCCGCGACCCGCGGCCCGACGACGTCGTCATCGACATCAAGGCCGCCGGCATTTGCCACAGCGACATCCACACGATCCGCAATGAATGGGGCGAGGCGCATTTCCCGCTGACCGTCGGCCATGAGATCGCGGGCGTCGTCTCCGCGGTCGGCAGCGACGTCACCGCCTGGAAGGTCGGGGACCGCGTGGGCGTGGGCTGCCTCGTCGACTCGTGCGGCAGCTGCGAGGCATGCCGCTCCGACCAGGAGCAGGAGTGCACCGGTGGGAACGTCGGCACCTACAACGCGACCGATGTCGACGGCACCATCACCCAGGGCGGCTACGCCGAGAAGGTCGTCGTCAAGGACCGCATGGTCTGCCGGATCCCCGACGCCCTCGACTTCGACGTGGCCGCGCCCCTGCTGTGCGCCGGCATCACCACGTACGCCCCGCTCGCCCGCTGGGGCGCGGGAGAGAGCGTCGACGGTCGTCCCAAGAAGGTCGCCGTGCTGGGCCTGGGCGGGCTGGGTCACATGGGCGTGCAGATCGCCGCGGCGATGGGGGCCGATGTCACCGTCCTCTCCCGCTCCCGCAAGAAGGAGCAGCTCGCGATCGACCTCGGCGCCAACCGGGTCCTCGCCACCACCGAGGACGGCTTCTTCGCCGAGCACCGCGGCGAGTTCGACCTGATCCTCAACACCATCAGCGCGGACATCGAGGTCGATGCCTACCTGGGACTGCTCGCGCCCCGCGGTGTGCTCGCGGTCGTCGGCCTCCCGCCGGAGAAGCAGAGCATCGGCTTCGGCGCGCTGATCGGCGGGTCGAAGGTGCTCGCGGGCTCGAACATCGGCGGCATCAAGGAGACCCAGGAGATGCTGGACTTCTGCGCCGAGCACGGCATCGCCGCGCAGATCGAGACGATCGGCGTCTCCGAGGTCGATGCGGCCTACGACCGGGTCGTCTCCGGCGAGGTGTTCTTCCGCGTCGTCATCGACACCGCGACGTTCGCCGAGGTCGATGCCGCGGCCGTCTGAGACCTGAGGTCCCTGGAGGCCCTCGTCGTCGAAGGAGCAGACATGTCGCGGTCCCTGCTGGCGGCCACCCCGTTCGCCGGACACGTCCGCCCGATGCTGGGCCTGGCCCGTGCTCTGCTGGGCCGGGGGCACGAGGTCGTGGTGCACACCGGGGCGCGCTATGCGGAAGCGGTCCGCGAGGCCGGGGCCGAGCACCTCCCGTACCGGGCCGCGACCGACTTCGACGACACGGCCCCGGAGGAGACCTTCCCCGCGATGGCCCGCGCCCGCGGGCCCCGCGCGCTGCTCGTCGACTTCCGCGAGCTGTTCTTCGGCATCGCCCCCGGGCAGGCGCAGGACATGCTCGCGGCCCATGAGCAGGATCCGCTGGACGCCGTGATCGCGGAGGGCACCTGCTTCGGGGCCGAGCTGTTCCACGAGCTCTCCGGCGTGCCCTATGCGACCGCGTCCCTCTCGCCGCTGGCCCTGCCGAGCCGGTATCTGCCGCCCCCAGGTGCTCCCTTCGCCCCGGGGCGCACCGTGCTGGGGCGCGGGCGGGACGCGGCGCTGCGCCTGCTCCTGGATCGGACCGTCGATGCGGCCTTCCGGAGGCTGCACGACGAGGCGCGCTCCGCCGTGGGGATCGCGCGCACGGACCGGGGCGGCCTGCACGGCGCATGGTCCCGGGACCTGATCCTCGCCCAGGGCACGGCCGAGGTCGAGCCGTTCCGACCCGATCTTCCGCCTGCCGTGCACTTCGTCGGGGACCTCGCAGCGGGATCGCGGGGCGCCGCGGTCGCGCCGGACTGGTTCGCGGCGCTGGACCCGTGCCTGCCTCTCGTCCATGTGAGCGAGGGGACCCTCGGCCGGGACGGGAGCTCGCTCGTGGCCCGGACCGTGCAGGCCCTCCGCGACCGGCCGGTGCAGCTCGTGATCGGCGGACGCCACCGTGCCGGGAGATTGCCCGCCGATGTGATCGACGCCGGCTGGGTCCCGCAGGACCTGCTGCTCCCGCGCACCGACCTGTTCGTCACCAACGGCGGGTACGGCGGGATGATGGCCGCTCTGTCTCACGGCGTCCCCGTGCTCGCGGTGCCCTCTTCCGTGGAGAAGTGGGTCGGTGCCGGGAACGTCGCCTCCTCGGGCGCGGGCCGGCGGCTTCGGCCCGGACGGGCGAGCCCGGCGGCGCTCGACCGCGCCGTGGGCGAGATGCTCCGGGACGGGGACCTGCGGCAGGCGGCTCAGCGTGTGGCCGGCTCCATGGCCGCAGCCGGAGGCCCCGGTCGGGCCGCGGAGCTGTGCGAGGAGCTGCTCGAGGAGCGCGGCCCGCGCCGGATCCGGGCCTGAGCCGCGCACCCCAGCTCAGCGCCCGAGGCCGAGCTCCCGCAGGCGTCCGGTCAGCCCGGTCGGGATCTCGAGCAGATCCATCGTCCCCGTCTCGATCCGGGGGAGGGTCGCCAGCAGCGGGGCGGCATGCGGGTCCGTCGGGTGGTTGTCGAGGTCGACCTCGGCGACGCGCTGCTCGCGCAGATGCTCCAGCAGGGCGCCCAGTACGAGCGCCGTGTCCGCGCGGGCCCAGGGCGCGGCGGGGTCGACTGCCTCGACCGCGGCTTCTGCACGCGTGCCGGGGACCGGGGCCTCGTAGAGGTCTGCGATCGCCGTGATCCGGCTGCCGCGCTCGACGACGAAGGACCCGTTCTCGTGCGTGCGCGCCACGAAGTCTGCTCCGACCTCCTGGCGCAGGACCTCTCGCGGCGCGGTCGGGGACCAGCTCGCGTGCTGCCAGGCGTAGCGGTCGGTCATGGCCTCGATCAGCTGCTCGCGATCCACCGCGGTCCAGGGGCGGACGACGGCGGGCGACGCCTCGCCTGCCGTTCCTCCGTCGCCGGCCGTGGACGCCTGATCACGGCGCGTGCCCGGCGAGGAATCCCCGGTACGGTCCTCCTCCGGACCGGCATGCTCGGCTCGGATCTGCGCGCACCAGTCGCCGACCCCTGGATGCTGGAGGTCGACGACCAGGTAGGGGAGCACCTGGTACGGGTACGCGCCGAGGGACATGAGGAAGGCGTGCCGCTCTGTGTCCTGCTCCGCCTTGGTGGACAGTGGATTTCTCATGTATGTGCCGAGTTCGTGGATCAGCGCTGTCCCGTGGCCCCGTCGCCGATGAGCCTCGTCGACCTCCACCTCGACCAGATCCCGGCCCGGGTGCACCGCATTCGGCACCGCGCGTCCCACCCCGATCACGCTCCGTCCCGCGGGGCCGTCCGGGTTCTCGAGCACGAGGGAGACGCCGCCGGGCCGCCATCCGTCGGGCTTCAGCCAGGTGAAGCGATGCCCGTCGCGGGCGGCATCCTCGGCGGTCGCCCGGCGGAAGCGTCGGGCGGCTGCGGGGTCGGGGGTCTCGTGGGGCATCATCGGTCCTCGCGGGGGAGAAGTCGGAGCAGAGGCGCGGCGGGCCCAGCCTTCCATGCGCCGTCTCCACGATCGCGGATATCACCCGAGCACGCAGAACGCCCCCGTCCCGAAGGACGAGGGCG
This sequence comes from Brachybacterium hainanense, assembly GCF_042434575.1. Classification (NCBI taxonomy): domain Bacteria; kingdom Bacillati; phylum Actinomycetota; class Actinomycetes; order Micrococcales; family Dermabacteraceae; genus Brachybacterium; species Brachybacterium hainanense. Next base: position 19,384 of record NZ_JBHLSV010000005.1, on the reverse strand, counting down.
TCTCGCGAATGCGGGGGAACGGCAGGGATCAGGCGCCGAGCTTGGCGACCTTGCCGGCCTTCAGGCACGAGGTGCAGACGTTGACCCGCTTGCTGGTGCCGTTGACCACGGTGCGCACGGACTGGATGTTGGGGTTCCAGCGGCGCGAGGTGCGGCGGTGCGAGTGGGACACGCTCTTGCCGAAGCTCGGGCCCTTGGCGCAGATGTCACACGTGGAAGCCACTGTTGTCTCCTGAGAAATCGAATCGTCGGGGGTGCCTCGTCGCCGGACGGCAAAGGGGCTGCCTGCCCAGCAGGCGCGCAAGGCAACCCCGAAACTATATCCCTCGGGGCCGGAGAAGCGAAGCGCGGCGTGTGGACACGGCCTGTGGATTCAGACACAGCACCCGCTGCAGATGGCACGATAGAGCCGACGTCCCCGCCGCTGAGCAGGCACGTTCGAGGATACGCGATCGACCGCGCCGCCCCGGCGCCGCAGCAGGAGAGGACCGCCCGTGGACGCACCGCGCCTGGAGCTCGAGGCCTTCCTGACCGGCAAGCAGGTCACGGTCGCCCGGAAGCTCGAGCCGCGAGATCTCGACGATCTCCTGCGCATCCTGCCGCGGCGCTACGTCGTCCCCGGTCCGCTGCGCGCGATCTCCACGCTCCACGAGGGCGAGGACGTGAGCGTGATCGCGACGGTCCAGGACGCACGGCATCGGCGCATGCGGACCCGCGCCGGCAGCATCCTCGAGGCCGTCATCTCCGACGGCACCGATTCGCTGGCCCTCACCTTCTTCCTCGCCAAGGACCACCTGGTCGCCTGGCACGAGGGCCGCCTGCGGCCGGGCCGCCGGATCCTCGTCAAGGGAGTGGTCAGCCACCAGCGCTCCGGGCGCCGGTCCGATCACGGCGACGGCGCCCAGATCGTCCACCCCGCCTACGAGCTGATCGACGAGGAGGGCATCTCCCTCGAGGACGCGATGGCCCCCCGCCCGATCTATCCGCTGCGGAAGAAGGCGTCCCAGGCCGCGATGCAGGACGTCTTCCGCACCGCCGTCGAGCATGCGGACCTGCTGGTCCCCGCGATCCCGGACCGGATCCGCCGGACGGAGGACCTGCTGCCCCTCGCGGAGGCGCTGCGACGGCTCCACCTGCCGCGCAGACCCGAGGACCCGGAGCAGGGTCGGGCGACCCTCCTGTTCGAGGAGGCGCTGATCCTGCAGACAATCTTCGCGCAGCGGCGGGCCCGGGACGCGCACACCCCGGCGCCTCCGCTGCCCGGCGGAGGACGCCTGGCCGCGCTCCTCGACGGCCGCCTGCCCTTCGACCTCACCCCCGGCCAGATCGAGGTGGGGGAGGAGCTGGGCGAGCACCTCTCGCGCAGCTACCCCACCAACGTCCTGCTGCAGGGAGAGGTCGGCTCCGGCAAGACCGTCGTCGCGCTCCGGGCGATGGTCCGCGCCGTCGACGCCGGGCACCAGGCCGTGCTGCTCGCCCCCACAGAGGTCCTCGCCGAGCAGCACCACCGATCGATCGAGACGCTGCTGGGCGAGCTGGGCCGGGCCGGACGGCTCGACGGCCACCCGGAGGCCACGAGCGTGCGCCTGCTCACCGGGTCCAGCAGCACCGCCGAGCGCCGCCGCACGATGCTCGACATCACCAGCGGCGCCGCCGGGATCGTGATCGGCACCCACGCGCTGCTGCATGAGCAGGTCGAGTTCGCCTCCCTCGCGCTCGTCATCATCGACGAGCAGCAGCGCTTCGGCGTCGACCATCGCCGCCGCCTGCGCGCCAAGGGCCCCGAGGGCGGCAGCCCCCACGTGATCGTCATGACTGCGACGCCGATCCCGCGCACGAAGGCGCTCGCCGAGTTCGGCGACCTCGACGTGCTCTCCCTGAGGGACGTCCCTCCCGGTCGTCCCGGCATCACCTCCTACGAGGTGCCGGAGATCCTCGAGAGGTGGGAGCGCCGCATGTGGCACCGCGCCGCGGAGGAGATCGAGGCCGGGCGCCAGGTCTTCGTCGTGTGCCCCCATATCGACGAGGACGAGCAGGAGCCGGCCCCGCCGCCCCCGGACCTCTGGGACGGGGACCGGCGCGAGGAGGACCTCGGATTCCCGGACTTCCCGCCGCGGGGCGTGCATCAGGTCGCCGAGCGCCTGCGACGCCGGCCCGAGCTCGCGTCCGCGCGCATCGGCGTGCTCCACGGGCGCCTGGGGGCCGAGGAGAAGCAGCAGGCGATGCAGGCGTTCCTGGACCGGGAGCTCGACATCCTGGTCTCGACGACCGTGATCGAGGTGGGGGTGGACGTGCCCAACGCCTCCGTCATGATCGTCCTGGACGCCGAGCACTTCGGCGTCTCGCAGCTGCATCAGCTGCGAGGTCGGGTGGGTCGCGGCATGCACCCCGGGATCGCGTTCTTCGCCACGCGCGCCGATCCCGGATCACCCCGGACCGCGCACCTCCAGCAGGTCGCGCGGACGCAAGACGGCTTCGCCCTCGCCGAGCTGGACCTGCGCCATCGCGGAAGCGGCGACCTCATCGGCGACGAGCAGTCCGGCCTGGGCCGGACGATGCGATACCTGCGCCTGTCCCAGCATGCCGAGCTGATCGACCACGCCCGGCAGATCGCCCTCGAGATCATCGCGGTCGACCCGCAGCTGGACCACGACCCGGGCCTCGCCCGCGCGATCGCGCAGCGCCTGGCCGAGGCCGACCCCGACGTCGAGAGGAGCTGAGGTGCCCCGTATCATCGCCGGGACCCTCGGAGGCCGCCCCATCCCCGGCCCGCCCGGGAAGGGGACCCGCCCCACGAGCGACCGTGTCCGCGAAGCCCTGTTCTCGCGCCTGGACGGCTGGGACGCACTGGTCGGCGCCCGCGTGCTGGACCTGTTCGCCGGGACCGGGGCGCTCGCCTTCGAAGCCGTCTCCCGCGGGGCGGAGAGCGCCCTGCTCGTGGAGATGCACGCCCCCACCGCGCGGCAGCTGCGCGCCACGGCGGCGGGGCTCGGCATCGCCGGGCGCTGCGAGATCCGCGCGGGCCGTGCCGAGCAGACGGCGGCGCAGCTGGCCGCCCATCCGCCCGCGGAGCCGTTCACCCTCGTGTTCCTCGACCCGCCCTACGACGTGCCGACCGAGACGCTCGAACAGCTCCTCGTGCAGCTGCGCCCCGCGCTCGCCGAGGACGCCCTCGCGGTGATCGAGCGCTCGAGCCGCAGCCGCTCCCTCGCCTGGCCGGAAGGGTGGACCGACGACGGCACGAAGAGCTACGGGGAGACGGTCCTGCAGTACGGCGGGCCGTCCTGACCGCAGCCGGGCTCAGCCCCAGGCGGAGGCGTCGGTGAGGCAGAAGGGATGCCCGGCCGGATCCAGCAGCACGATCCAGGTCTCCCCGGGCTGCTCGGCGGGTCGCCGGGCGCCGAGGGCGACGCAGCGCGCCGCGGCCTCCTCGAGATCCTCCACCGCCAGGTCCAGGTGGAACTGCTTGTGGCCGTCGTCGGGCCAGCTGGGCGCCTGGTAGTCGGGGATCCGCCCGATGCCGAGCGCGCTCGCGGGCCCGCTCAGCATCGCGTAGTTCTCATCCGAGTACGTGATCGGCCAGCCCAGCACGCCATGCCAGAACGCGGCCATCGGTGCGGTCTCGGCGGCGTCGAGGGTCACCATCGCGAGGCGGGCGACGGAGCCGTCATCGGAAGGGGTCGTGTCGGGGGCAGGTGCTGTGCTCATGCCTGCCAGACTGCCCCCATGGACGCGAGGACCGATTGGAGAAAAGCGACAGCCTCCCACATGTACGGGCACGTGCTGCGTCCGGAGGAGCTCGTGACCCGCGCGCGGTACGGCTTCGCCGAGCCGGCCCCCGAGCTGCGCCGATGGGTCGAGCGCTACTGGTCGGTCCGCTGGAGCCTCGCGGAGGACGAGGTCTTCCCCGTCTCGACGCTCGATGACCCCGCCATCAACCTCACGGTGGAGCGGGGAGACGTCTCCCGAGCCGGGACGGACGGCGCCGGGGTCTGGATCACAGGACCGGTCACCCGCGGCCGCTTCGACGTCGTCCTGCGCGGCGAGGGCTCGGTGCTGGGGATCAAGTTCCAGCTGGGCGGGGCCGCGGCCTTCCTGCCCCGGAACGCCTCGCCGGTGGACCTGGTGGGCATCCGTGATGCCACGATCCCGGCCGCGGACTGGTTCGGGGCGGACCTGCCGGACCCCGCACCGGATGCCGCCGATGCTGAGAGGGACGCCCCCGCCCTGGATGCCTGGCTCCGCTCCCGCGGGCCGGAGGATCCCCCGGGGTTCTCGGAGCTGCACCGGGTCCTCGCCCTGCTCGAGGATCCGGAGGTCACGGGCCCTGCCGTCCTCGAGAGCCGTTCCGGCCTGAGCATCCGCAGCCTCCAGCGCCTGTTCGCGCGGCAGCTCGGCATCGGCCCCAAGCGCATGATCCTTCGTGCCCGGGTGATGGACGCGGTCGAGGCGATCGACCTCGGCGAGGCCGGGGACCTCACCGGGCTCGCGCACCGCCTGGGCTGGTTCGACCAGTCCCACCTCATCCGTGACTTCCGTGCCCTGACCGGGCTGACGCCGTCCCGCTACGCACGCCGGCCCCGCGGCACTACCCTCGGACCATGAGCTCCACTCCGATCGACGCCGAGCCCGCGCCGGAGCAGACCGGCCTGGCCGACCTGAGCTGGCCCCTGCGCACGGACCGCCTCGAGATCCGGCCCGGCCGGGAGGAGGACGCCGCCGCGATCTGGACCTGGTACCGCCTGCCCGAGGTCCAGGAGTGGACGACCGCGCTGCCGCGCTCCGAGGCGGAGCACCACGAGCGCTGGGTCGCCCAGCTGACGGAGGCCGTCGTGGGTCTGCACGAGGACGAGATCATCGCCGTCGGCAAGGTCGCGCGGCAGGACGCGTGGGCGCAGGCGGACGTGGCGGCGCAGGCGCGCGGACGCCAGGCGGAGCTCGGCTGGGTGCTGGATCCCGCCCACCAGGGCCAGGGACTGGGGACCGAGTTCGCCGCCGCCCTGCTGGAGATCGCCTTCGACGGGCTGGACGTGCGTCGCGTCGAAGCGTCGTGCTTCGCGGCGAACACCGCGTCCTGGCGGATCATGGAGAAGATCGGCATGCGCCGCGAAGGGCTGTTCCGCGAGGACTCCCTCCACCGCAGCGGCCGATGGCTGGACGGCCTCACGTACGCCCTGCTCGCGAGCGAGCACTACGATCCCGCCGCGCATGAGGCCCCTGCGTATGGGCTCCCCGTGCAGGAGCCCGGCGCTGCGGCATCGGACTAGGCTGGCGGCATGAGCGTCTCGACCGTCGTCCTGCCCGGGAGCTTCGACCCCTTCACGCTGGGGCATCTCGACCTCGTCCGGCGCACGGCCGGGCTCGGCCACCGGGTGGTCGTCGCCGTCTCCCACAATCCCGCCAAGAAGGGGCTGCTGAGCCTCGAGCAGCGCCGCGCGGTGATCGACGAGACGCTCGTGGAGGAGGAGCTCGCCGATCAGGTCGAGTCCCGGGCTCTGCCCGCCGGTCTGCTCGTGGACTTCTGCCGCGACGTGGGCGCCCATGCCGTGGTGCGCGGGCTGCGCTCCCAGCTCGACCTCGCCTACGAGGAGCCGATGGCGCGCATGAACCGGCATCTGGCAGGGATCGACACGCTCTTCCTGCTCACCGACGCCCGGCTCTCCCACGTCTCCTCGAGCCTGGTGCGCGAGGTCTTCGCGCTGGGAGGAGACGTGGACGACATGCTTCCCGCCCCTGCGGCCCGCGCGATCCGCGCCGCCGTATCCTGACGTGCGGCCGCGAAGCCGCCGAGCTGCGCCGCGATCATGACCGACTGACGAACAGGAGCACATCATGAGCCCCACCCCCGCCGCCCCTGCGTCCGACCTCCGTCTCGAGGTCGTCGATCTCATCGGCCGCCCCGGCGCGCACCGCAGCTTCGAGCGCACCGTCATCGCGAGCGGCGAGGAGGGGACGCTCGCCATGCGCGTCCCTGCCGACGAGCCGATCGCGCTGCGCGGAGAGATCGAGTCGGTGATCGAAGGGCTGTACGTCTCCGGCACCGTGCAGGCGCATCTGACCGGGGAGTGCTCCCGGTGCCTCGACCCGGTCGAGGAGGATGTCGACGCTCGCATCGACGAGCTGTTCACGTACCCGGAGAAGGTCCCGGCCGATGCCGATCCCGATGACATCGTCACCCTCGAGGGCGACAGCATCGACCTCGCCGGCCTGGTCCATGACACGATCGCCGTGAACGCCTCGGAGCGTCCGCTGTGCTCGCCGGACTGCCAGGGCCTCTGCCCGCAGTGCGGCATCCGCATGGAGGAGGACCCGGAGCATCACCATGACGTGATCGATCCGCGCTTCGCCGCACTGCAGGGCATGTTCCCTGCCGATGAGGACGCGGCCGAGGACGGGAACGCCTGAGATGGCCCGCAAGCGTCGCTCCACCCCGGCCCGGGAGCCGGAGGCCCTGCTGCAGAGCCTTCCGCTGGACGGCGCCCAGGCGGCGGACCTGCGCGCATCGGGGCTGCTGGACCTCGCGCTGATCCACCGCTCCTTCGCCTACGAGAACGACCTCACCACGCACAACGAGCGGCTCGAGTTCCTCGGCGATGCGGTGCTGCAGCTCGCCGCGACGGAGGAGCTGTACACCAGCCATCCGTCGCTGCCCGAAGGGGACCTGGCCCGGCGCCGCGCCGCGACCGTGAACACCCGAGCCCTCGCCCTGGTGGCGCGGCGCATCGAGCTGGGCGCCTATGTGAAGCTGGGCCGGGGCGAGGACCTCTCGGGAGGACGGGACAAGGCCTCCATCCTCGCCGACACGACCGAGGCCGTCATCGGCGCGGTGCACCTGGCCTGCGGGCAGTCCGTCTCGCGCCGCTTCGTGCTCGAGCTGCTGCGTCCCCTGCTGGAGTCCGACGAGATCCTCGAGGCCGGATACGACTTCAAGACCCGGCTGCAGGAGATCGCCGCGGAGACGGGCCTCGTGCCCAGCTACGCGATCACCGAGACGGGGCCCGAGCATCAGCGCCTGTTCACGGCGACCGTCACGGTCGCCGGGGTCGTGACGGCCACGGGGGAGGGCGGCTCCAAGAAGGACGCCGAGCTCGCGGCGGCCCAGCACGCGGTGCGCAGCATCCTCGCCGGGCGCGACGAGCCCCTGCTGCCCCAGGGCTGAGCGGTGCCGGAGCTGCCCGAGGTCGAGGTGGTCCGGCGCGGACTGCTGCCGCACGTGATCGACCGGACGATCCAGGACGTGGAGATCCTCGAGCCGCGGACCGTCCGCCGCCATGCGGGCGGTCCGCGCGACCTCGTCGATCAGCTGCGCGGAACGCGCGTCACGGGCCTGGTCCGCCGCGGCAAGTTCCTGTGGTGGCGCCTGGGAGCGCCCGACGGCGGCGATCCGGGCGTGGCACTCATGACGCATCTGGGCATGAGCGGGCAGCTGCGCGTGCGCGGCCTCGACCCGGCGGGCCCGGATCCGGTCCAGGATCTGCCCCCTGGGCCCGTCGACGGCCCGATGGCGGCGATCGCCGCGTCGACGGGGCCGCGATCGGACCCTCTGCGCCATCGCCGCCTCACCCTGCACCTGAGCGACGGCACGGACGTCGACTTCATCGACCAGCGGATCTTCGGCGGGCTGTGGACCTCGCCGCTCGTCCCGACCGGTGACGGCGCGGTGGCCGGCCAGGGAGGCGACGACGCCCTGCTGCCCGAGGACGCCGCGCACATCGCCCGGGACCTGCTGGACCCCGCAGCGGACCTCGAAGCGATCGGGGCGAGCATCCGCCGCCGCAGCGCGAGCGTGAAGTCCCTGCTGCTGAACCAGGCTGTCGTCTCCGGGATCGGCAACATCTACGCCGACGAGGGCCTGTGGGCCGCGCGGATACGCTACGACACCCCCGGCGAGAGGCTCACCCGGCCACGGGTCCGCACCCTCCTCGAGGAGACCTCCGCCGTGATGCGCCGCGCCCTCGCCGTGGGTGGGACGAGCTTCGATGACCTCTACGTCAACGTCGCCGGTCGCAGCGGGTACTTCGCCCGCTCGCTCGCCGCCTACGGCCGCGAGGGCGAGCCGTGCGCGCGGTGCGGCACGGCGATCCGCCGGGAGTCCTTCATGAACCGATCGAGCCATTTCTGCCCGGTCTGCCAGCGCAGACGCTAGGCCCAGGGGCATGCCGGGCTCGATGCGCGCCGCGGCGCTCGCGCCGAGGTGGCTCCCAGGGCCGCCCGCAGGATCGCGTGTGGCATTCTGGACGCCCACCGCCACCGAGGATCGGGGTACCTGTGACGAAGCACCTGCGCCTGGCGGCCGCGACGAGCCTCATGGCGCTCGTGCTCAGCAGCTGCTCCGTGGTCGCCTCCGTGTTCACGCCCGACCCGCGCGACGACCTCCCGCTGCTGGAGGTCGCCTGGACCGTCGAGGGCGAGGTGCCGCTCATCGCCCTGGACGGAGCGGGAACGCCGGAGAACACCAGCGTGACCTCCGGGGACCGGTACTTCGCGACGTACCACGGCGACGGCATGACGACCGGGGTGCAGGCCGTGGACCTCACCTCCGGCACGACGCTCTGGAAGACCGGGACGAACCTGCTCTGCGGGCTGTCCGAGCCCTCCCCATCGGGCGTCCTGGTCGCCTGGCAGAGCGGCGAGGGCGAGTCGATGACCTGCGACACCGCCTCGGCGCTGTCGGCCGACACCGGCGAGACGCTGTGGACCCAGCGGATCGATGCCCCGATGCACCGGGGCGGCCTCGGCCCGATGAGCGTGGGGGCCACCGACAGCACGGTGACCGTTCCGACCGCCTGTGGGATCCTCCGGCTCGACGCCGCGACCGGCGAGGCGCTCGGGCATCTCCCGGATTCGCCCTGCGGCGACGAGCTGGATCCCGGGACGAGCGCGATCACCACCGGCGAGCTCATCATCGTGCCCGGCGCCGACTCCCTCGCGGCCTTCGACGCGGACACCGGGGACGAGGTCTGGCGCACGCCCGGCGCCGCCGTCGACATCGAGGGCGTGCGCTCGCGCGATCCGCTCGTGCTCGACATGACCGTCGACGGCGTCGCCGGTATCCGGGAGGTCGATGTCGCCACGGGCGAGATCGGTGCCGTGATCGGCCGCCCTCTGTCGGCGATCCACGCCGGGGACTTCCCCATCGCCCTGACCAGCGGGGACGAGATCGTCGGAAGCTACGAGAACCTGATCGGCGGGACCGGTGGCACGTACGGATCGAGCGTGCGGGCCTGGGAGCGCGCGAGCGGCGAGGAGACCTTCGTCTGGCACGCCGCGGGCGATGAGCTGATCGGCGTCGACGAGACGGGCACCTACGTCGGCCGCACGATCGACACCGACTCGAGCGGCGGCTACGCCTACTGGGTGATGCACCGTGCGCCGGGCGGCGAGCTGGAGTCGGCGGGCTGGATCGACGACCAGGTGCTGGAGTTCGCGAAGGTCGGCGATCTGCTCCTCGTGCACGGGTGGGCGGATCCCGGAGACGACTCGGACCTGCAGGGGGCGATCACGACGGCGTACCGGCTGCCCACGCAGGGAACCGACGTCGAGCCTCCCGAGCCGAAGGGGGCGCCCGAGCCGATCGCCTGGGCCGACGGCGACGTCCGCTCGGATCCCACGGTCGATCTGTGCGCGCAGGTGGAGCCGAGCACCCTTCGCGAGCTCGGGATCGGCGAGGCCGCCGACCGGCCCGCTCCGCTCGGCTGCGCATGGGAGGGTGGCGGCGTCTACCTCTCCGCGGCGGCGACCGCCTACGCCCCCGGGACGACGGACCCGGTGACAGGCCAGGAGGGCGAGCTCCGATCAGGGGCCGAACAGGCCCAGTCCGCCCTCGACGGAGTGCGCGCCGCGGGAGGCTACTCCGATGTGGCCGGGCTCGGGGACGAGGCGATCGCGCTGACCTCCGAGACCGTCGGGGCGCCGGCGCACGGTGAGCTCTACGCTCCGCCCGTGTCCTCCGCCGGCGTCGAGCTCGTCGTGCGCGAGGGGAATCTCCTCGTCGCCATCAGCGTCGGCAGCGGGGAGACGCCCACAATCTTCACCCCGGCGCCGGAGAGCGCGCTGCCGATCTCCGGGGCCCGCCTGGAGCAGATCGCGATCCAGGCGGCCGGCGACGTGATCGTCGCCGCGGACGCCGACCCGCTCGATGCACCCGCCGTGGAGGATCCGATCGGCGTGCCGGACGTGTGCGGGACGGTCACGGTCGAGGGCATCGACGACTCGCCGGACCCGCTCGCCTCCGGCACCGATCCGCGCGCATCCGCCTGCCTGTGGCAGGGGGACGACCAGGCCGCCGTCGGGGGATACGTCTACGCCGCGGCGTACGAGGCCGGGCCGGGGCCGCTCAGCGGCATCACCGCCGCCGATCGAGCCGCCGCGGTCTACGGCGCCTCCCAGGGGGAGCCGCTGGAGATCGACGGCGCCGACGAGGCGCATCTCGTGCGCTCGCCCGGTTCGTGGGACGGGGCCGTCCGAGTCGTCGCGCGGTCGGGCGACGTCGTCGTCATCGCCCAGGTGAGCACCCACCCGGAGGAGGCCTCACCCGAGGCCGCGTCCCGCGCGCTCGAGCAGTCGACGGCCGAGGCCACCCGCATCGTCGAGGAGCTTCTCGCGGCCCGGTAGCGGCTCGGGGCCGGGCACCTGCGATGCGATCCTGCGCGGCCGCGCCCGCCCGCGTGCCGGAGGCACCAGGACGGTCCGGGATAATGGGGATGTCGAGATGCCGCATCCGCGGCGAGACCCACGCCCGGAGGTGCCCCTCGTGTCCACGCCCCCCGCCCCGGCGGCCGGTCCGGCCGCAGCCGCGCCGATCACCGTGATGCTCGTCGACGACCATGAGGTGGTCCGTCGCGGGATCGTCGCCGTGATCGAGGCGCAGGAGCATCTGCACGTCGTCGGCGAGGCCGGCACCGTCGCGGAGGCGCTCCGCCGCCTCCCGGCGGTGCGTCCCGATGTCCTCGTCGTGGACCTGCAGCTGCCGGACGGCACGGGCATCGACGTCATGCGCCGCGCCCGCGAGCTCGACCCCGAGCAGACGGTCCTCGTGCTGACCAGCTTCGACGACGACTCCGCCGTCACCGAGTCCCGGGAGGCCGGGGCCCGCGGCATGATGCTGAAGTCCGCCCGCAGCCGCGACATCGTCGAGGGCGTGCTCGCCGTCCACGCGGGCCGCTCCATCTGGCCCGCCGGCCACGACGAGGAGGGGCCGGAGCTGTCCGCGACGGACCGCCGCATCGTCACCCTCATCGGCGACGGGCATTCCAACCGCGAGATCGCCGAGCAGCTCGGCATCGCGGAGAAGACCGTCAAGAACCGGGTCACCGTCATCCTGCAGACCCTCGGCTTCCAGCGCCGCACTCAGGTCGCCGCCATGGAGGCGGCCCGGCGCCGCGCCGGCTGGAAGTGAGCGAGCCCCGGTCTGCCCCGGGAACGACATCGTCGCCCCCGGCGCCCCCTGGGCGGAGCGGAGCGCTCAGGTCGGCGGCAGGGTCACCCGCCAGCTGATCATCGTCCCCTTCTCGAGCTCGAGCGCGTCCACCCAGCCGGAATGGCGGCGGGCGCGGCTGGCCATGTTCGCCAGGCCGCTGCGACGGGAGACGGCGGGGTCGATTCCCCGGCCGTTGTCGGAGACGGCGACCTGCAGCACGCGGTCCACCCCCTCCCAGAAGACGGTGATGCTCACCGCGACCGCGCTCGCCTGCGCGTGGCGCGCGGCGTTGGCGAGGCACTCGCGCACCACGGCGACGACGTCCTCGGCGATGGTGTCGTCGACCTCGGCGTCGATGTCCGCCGGCGGCGTCGGCAGGCTCAGCGTCGGCAGGAACCCCAGCCCCGCCGCGGCGAGCCCTGTCTCATGCCGCAGCCGCTCGGTGAGGGTGGCCTCCTCGCGCTCGCGGCGCAGCGACTGCACGACCTGACGGATCTGCGCGACCGCGTTCTCGACCCCGCGCACCGAGGCCTCCACCCCGGCGCGCAGCCGGGCATCGGAGGGCGCGGGCACCTCGCTCGTGAGCGCCCGGGTCAGGGACTCGAGCTCCATGCCGACGGCGAACAGCTCCTGGATCGCGAGGTCGTGGAGGTCCCGGGCGATCCGCCGGCGCTCGTCCTCGAGCGTCTCGCCGCTGCCGCCCATACCGTCCAGGGTCAGCCCCAGCAGCGCCGCGACAGCATCCAGCCGCTCCCGGCAGTCGGAGCGCATCGGCACCCCGCAGGCGGGGGTGAAGGCGATCAGCGCGCCGATCCCGTGGGCGCCGCCGCGCACGAGGGACACCGCGGCCGGGACCGTGCGGCGCCCGTCCCCGGTGTCCTGCCCCACGCCGCCGTCGCCCACCCGGTCACCGCCGACGGCGGCCCCGATCGCGCGCAGCTCGAGACGGATCGAGGCGAGATGCTCCATCGCCGAGCCGTCCGCGGCGATCAGCGCCCGCCCGAGCGGGGCCGCGAGGTCGACCTCGCGGCCCAGGAGGTACGGGCTCACCGGACCGGTGACCAGCTCGTAGGACCAGCGTCCCTCGCCCAGCGGCAGGACCAGCGCGGTCGAGACGGCGCCGAGGTCCTCGCGCACCGTGTCGACGAGCAGCGCGAGGGCGTCCTCGACGTCCTCGGCGGCGAGGACCTGCACGGCGAGGTCCTGCAGTCGCACCCGGTCCTGCGGCAGGCGATGCGGCAGCGGCGGCGAGAGCGGCAGGCTCATGCGCGCGCCCCCTCGGCAGTGCGCCCGGGCAGGAAGGTCCAGGAGCCGTCGGCGGCGAGCTCGAGACGAGCGGCGGAGGCGGGGATCGCGTCGGGACGATGGGTCACGACCACCACGGTACGATCCCGCGGCAGCAGCGGGCCGCCGGCGGCATCGGGATCCAGCAGCCGGCGCAGCAGATCGTCCCCGAGGACGGCATCCAGATGCTCCGTCGGCTCGTCCAGCAGGCTGACGGGGGCGGCGCGCAGCAGGGCGCGGGCCAGCAGGAGCCGCCGCCGCTCGCCGCCCGAGACGGTGGCTCCATCGGGTCCGAGCATCGTGGTGAGTCCCTGCGGGAGACCGGCCGCCCACGACTCGAGCCCCACCGCGGCGAGCGCCCCGAGGATCTCCGCATCGCTCAGGTCGCCGCGCACCACCTTCATGTTCTCCCGCACGCTCGTCGCGAACACGTGGGTGTCCTCCGCGAACAGGAGCACCTCGCCCGTGCGCGGATCCGGTGCGGCGCCACCGGCGAGCACCTCCCCGCGCAGCGGTGCCAGCAGTCCGGCGAGGGTCAGCAGCAGCGTCGACTTGCCGATGCCCGAGGTGCCCGTGATCGCCAGTCGCGTCCCGGGCGGGAGCTCCAGCTCGAGACCCCGGACCCCGGCGCCGCCCGGCATCCAGCCCGCGTCGAGGTCGCGGACCTGCAGCGGGGGAGCGTCCGTGCGGGCGTCCCGCGGCGCCGCCGGGACGGTCGATGCCGCGGGCTCGGAGCCGATGGCCCCCACGAGCCTCTCCGCGGCCGCTCGGGAGCGGGCGCGCTGAGCCGCCGCGGCGGGAAGCGCCGTCGCCGCCTCGAAGCTCGACAGCGGCAGCAGCACGAGCATGCCGATCACCCCGGCGCTCGCCCCTCCCGCGAGCCAGATCCCACCCGCCGCGAGCAGCGAGCCCAGCACGGCGGGGATCATCGCCAGCGGCACGGCCGCACCCGCGATCGCCGCCGGCCAGGCGGCCCGGTCCAGGGCTGCGTCATGCGCCGCCTGCGCCTGCGCGAGACGCCGCTCGGACTCCTCGAGACGGCCGGCGACTCGCAGGGCGGTCGCGTCGTCCAGGGTCTCGAGGGTCGCCGCGGACAGCTCGCCGCGCGCCCCGAGCAGCACCTGCTGGGTCGTGCGGGCCGCCCGCTGCGCCGCCCAGGGCGCGAGTAGGCTCGCGAGCGCGAGGGAGAGCAGCATCGCCAGCGCCGCCGGGACCGACAGCGGCAGGATCGTCGCGACCACCGCGACGGCCATGACGACGGCGACGAGCGCGGGGACGACGGCGCTGATCACGTGGTCCGCCATCTCCTGGGCGTCATCGCCCAGGCGGGAGAGCAGCTCGCCGCGGCGCATGCGGCTGATCGCATCGGCCGGGCGGGAGGCGAGCGCCGTGAACAGGTTCGTGCGCAGGTCCACGACGCCGCGCAGCGCGACATCGTGGGTGAGCATGCGGTCCAGCCAGCGGAACACGCCGCGGCTCACGCCCAGGGCCCGTACCCCGACCACGGCCACGGTCAGGTCGAGCACGGCCGGCATCGTCCAGGCCGTGGTGACGAGCCATGCGGACACAGCCGCGAGAGCGAAGGCGGAGCCGAGCGTGGTCGCGGCGGCGAGCACGGCGGCGAGCAGCCGGCCGCGGGGGATCTCCAGCAGCGGCATGATCCGGACGAGCGGGGAGGGGGTGCTCATCGGGCGGGAACCTCCTCGCGGATCTCGGACCGGACCTCGCAGACGGCGTCGGCCAGCTCGATCAGCTCCTCGCGGTGGGCGACGAGGAGGACGGTCCGGCCCTGTGCGCGGAAGCGCTCGAGGGTGCGCAGGATCATCTGCTCGGCGGCTCCGTCCAGATGGGCGGTCGGCTCGTCGAGGACGACGAGCGGCGCGGGGGACAGGAGGGCCCGGGCCAGCGCCAGGCGCTGCCGCTCCCCGAGGGACAGCCCCTGCCCGGAGCGGCCGATCTCCGCGTCCCAGCCCCGGGCGGCGATCACCGGGGCGAGGCCGACGGCCGCCGTGGCCGCGGCGACCTCCTCCTCCCGGGCGTCCGGGCGTGCGGCGAGCAGGGTCGAGCGGATCGTCCCCGGGGACAGGACCGGGCGCTGGGGGAGATAGGCCACCTGGCTCCACAGGGTCGCGGGGTCGACCTCGGCGAGCCGGATCGGGGCGGTGCCCGGCGCCCGGAGCGTGACCTCGCCGCGGTCGGGGACCAGCAGGCCCAGCGCCACCAGGACGAGGGTGGTCTTGCCGGCACCGCTGGGACCGGTGAGGGCGGTGATGCGGCCGGGCTCGATCCACAGCTCGGCCCGGTGCGGGGCATCGCCGCCGGTGCGCGAGGCCACGCCGATCCCGGTGGCGACCAGCGCGGTGCGCGAGAGGTCCGGCGCCGGGGCCGTGCCGGACGGCGGGAGGGGCTCGGCGAGGACGGAGAAGGTCGCATCGGCCGCGGCGAGGCCGTCGGTCGAGGCATGGAACTGCTGGCCCACGTTGCGCAGCGGCAGGTACACCTCGGGGGCGAGGATGAGCACGGCGAGGGCGGGGGCGAGGTCCATCTGCCCGTAGACGAGGCGCATGCCGATGCTCACCGCGACGAGCGCCACGCACAGCGTCGCCAGCAGCTCGAGGACCATGGAGGACAGGAAGGCGTAGCGCAGGGAGCCCATGGTCGAGGCGTGGTGGCGCCGACCGATCTCCTGCACCGACCGCTCCGGGCCCTTCTCGCGGCCCAGGGCGCGCAGGGTGGGCAGCCCCTCGACGAGGTCCAGCAGCTGCGTCCACAGCGCTCGCATGTCCGCGAGCCGCCGCTGGGAGCGGCCCTCCGTGAGACGGCCGATGAGCACCATGAAGACCGGCACCAGGGGCAGCGTCACCACGGCGATGACCGCGCTGGTCAGGTCGAGCCAGCCGATGACGAGCAGGCACAGCGGGGTGAGGGTCGCGGCGAGCAGGAGCTGGGGCACATAGCCCACGAGGTACGGGCGCAGCGCCTCGATGCCGGTGGTCGCGAGCGCTGCGAGGTCTGCGGAGCGGCCGGCCCCGGCCCGCGGCCCGAGCCGGGACCCGTGGGCGACGAGGCGCGAGCGCAGCTCCGCGATCGTGCGGGTCGCCGCCCGATGGCCCGTGCGCTGCTGGACGAGGACGGCCGCGGCCCGCAGCACGAGGGCGAGCGTGAGGATCGCGAGCAGGGTGGGGGAGTCGGTGGGTGGGATCCGCTTCACGAGCAGGTCCGCGCCGAGGCGCGCGAGCGTCAGCGCCGTCGCGATCACGCAGGCGGTCTGCACGAGCCCGAGCATCGTGGAGAGGACCAGATGGCCCCGGGCGGCCCGGACCTGGACGGCCAGGCGGGCGTCCAGCGGGCCGCGGCGCTCCCGTCGGGTCATGTCAGTCCTGCTCGAAGGCGGCGCGGTACCGGTCGCGGGCGCCGCGGACCAGCCCGGCGCCGGGGGCGGGGGAGTCCTCCCCGGTGATCCGATGCCGGAACACCCAGTAGGACCAGGCCTGGTAGGCGAGGACGAGGGGCAGCAGGATGAGCGTCGCGACGGTCATGATCAGCAGGGTGTGCTCGCTCGAGGCCGCGTTCATGACGGTCAGGGAGAGCGCCGGGTCGTTGCTGGCCGGCAGCACGTTCGGGAACAGGCCGCCGAACAGCTGCGCGGAGGCCAGGGTGATCGCGGCGGCGGTCGCAGCGAAGGCGAGGCCGTCCCGGCGCGCTCGCACCGCGGGGACCACGGCGACCAGGGCGAGGGCCGCGAGGACCAGAGGGATCCAGGTCAGCGCCCGGCCGGAGTGGGCCAGCTGGTGCCACAGCAGGAAGGCGGCGCCGGCGAGGATCGTCGGCCAGATCAGGCGGGCGGCGAGGCGGTGGGCATCCTCGCGCAGCGGGCCCTCGGTGCGCAGCGTCAGGTAGACGGTGCCGTGCAGCCAGAACAGCAGCACGAACACGACGCCGCCCAGCAGCGCGAAGGGGTTCAGGAGGTCCAGCAGCGAGGAGGTGACCCAGCGGTTCTCGTCCAGGGCCACGCCCGCGACGATGTTGGCGAAGGCGACGCCCCACAGCAACGCGGGCAGCAGGCCGCCGACCACATGCACGGCGTCCCAGGTCTGCTTCCAGCGCGGGTTCTCGCTCTTCTCGCGGTACTTGAAAGCGCACACCCGCACGATCAGCGCGACGAGGATGAGGAGCAGCGGCAGGTAGAAGCCGCTGAACAGGCTCGCGTACCACTCGGGGAAGGCCGCGAACATGGCGCCGCCGCCCACGAGCAGCCAGACCTCGTTGCCGTCCCAGACGGGGCCGATGGTGGTCAGGATCGTGCCGCGCCGCCGCTCGTCGCCGCGGCCCAGCGCGAGCACGTTCATCTCGACCCCGAAGTCGAAGCCTTCGAGCACGAAGTAGCCGGTGAAGAGCACGGCGATGAGCAGGAACCAGAGGGTCTGCAGACCGGTGGGATCGGTGAGGGCGTCCATGTCGCGGGTCCTTCCTCAGTAGCCGAAGGTCAGGGCGGGGGTGTCGAGCTCGTCGGTCTCCTCGTCGCGCCGGGGCAGCGGGATTCCCCTCAGCGCATGCGTCCGCATGAGGTGGAACCAGACCACGGCCAGCGCCCCGTACAGGAGGGTGAAGACGACCAGCGAGGTGACGACCATCCACGGCGGGTGCGCGGAGACGCCCTGCATGGTCATCAGCCGCACCGTCGGGTCGTCGGGGTTGGGGACCACGACCCAGGGCTGGCGGCCCATCTCGGTGAACACCCAGCCGGCGGAGTTGGCGAAGAACGGCATGGGGATCGACAGGACCGCGAACCAGGCGAACAGGCGGGAGCCGCTGGTGCGGGCGTTCTCGCCGCGGCCGCGGGTGATCCACAGCGCCCAGAAGGCGAGGATCGCGCTGAAGGCCGCCAGGCCGATCATGAGCCGGAAGGACCAGTAGGTGACGAAGAGGTTCGGGCGGTAGTCGGCCTCGTGCTGCTGTCCGTGGATGTCGGTGACCGTGTCGCCGAACTGCTCCTTGTACTGGGCGTTGAGGTCGTCGACGCCCTGCAGCTCGGCGTCGAAGGTGTGCGTGGCGAGGAAGGAGGTGAGGTAGGGGATCTCGATGAGGTGGGTGACGTTGGAGCAGTCCTGGGCGAAGGCGTCCGGTCCGCCGACGGTGAGGACCGAGAAGGCCGCGCCGGTCTCCGTCTCGCACAGCGCCTCGGCGGAGGCCATCTTCATCGGCTGCTGCTGGAACATGATCTGGGCCTGGAGGTCGCCGGTGACCGCGAGGATCAGGCCGGAGACGAACATCGCGACCACGCCGAGCCGCAGGGCGGGACGGAAGATCACGCGGGCCTGACGGTCATGAGCGGCGCCCTCGGGGGTCTCCAGGCCCTTCTCGCGGGCCGTGTTGTGGTGGCGGACCATGTGCCAGGCGCAGACGCCCGTGAGGAACGCGGCGGCGACGAGCCAGGCGCCCGCGATGACGTGCGGGAAGGCGGCGAGGGTCGTGATGTTCGTGAGCACCGCCCACAGGGAGCCCTGGGAGGGGTCCAGCTCGGCTCGGCCGGTCTGCTCGTTCAGCATCGCCCCGACGGGATGCTGCATGAACGAGTTCGCGGCGATGATGAAGTAGGCCGACAGGGTCGTGCCGATCGCGACGGCCCAGATGCAGGCGAGGTGGATCCGCGCCGGCAGACGGTCCCAGCCGAAGATCCACAGCCCCAGGAACACGGACTCGAGGAAGAAGGCGGCAAGGCCCTCGAGGGCGAGCGGCGCCCCGAACACGTCGCCGACGTAGCGGGCGTACTCGGACCAGTTCATGCCGAACTGGAACTCCTGCACGATGCCGGTGGCGATGCCGATGCCGAAGTTGATGATGAGCAGCGCGCCGAAGAACTTCGTCAGCCGCGTCCATGCGTCCCGCCGCTCCACGTCCTTCGCCCGATGCGCGAGCGTCTGCAGGATCGCGACGAGCAGGGACATGCCGATCGTCAGCGGTACGAAGATGAAGTGGTAGACGGTGGTGATGCCGAACTGCCACCGGGCCAGGTCCAGGGCTTCCACGGGACTTCCTCCAGAGATCGGGGCGCTGGGAAGAACGTAGGCCTCCGGCGAGCCCGGGATCGGGGACCAAGGTCCCGTGCCGGACGGGGAGGACCCACCGCGCAGTCTCCACTGTAGGGCGCGTCACATGCGGGTGTCGCTGCCCTCCCGGGGCGAGGGCGTGCGGGAGCGCCGTCTCCCGCGGACGGCGCGCCGTGCGGCGGGGCGCGCGGAGCCGGGGCGTTCCTGCGCTCCCGGGGCGGGGCTGTGCGATACTGTCGACAGCGCTTCTCCACCCCGTACCGGGCGGAGGAACCTCCCGGCGCTGTCCCGCCGAGCACCGGCTGCGCGTCATTCGCGACCGAGACGGCTTCGAGCAGACAGCATCGCTGCGCTTCCCGGATGACCGGGGAGCAGCGCGACGGCGAGGGCAGACGACTTCCGTCCCCAGGGACGATGACACGCGGGAGCAGGGTGCGCTGGGTTCCGCAGAAGGAGCAGCCCCTATGGCTGAGAGCACCAGCACCCCCGATTCTGCGGACACCGGTTCGGAGGAGAGCACCGCACCGCGGCGCAGGACCCGCCGCCGGGCCGGAGCCCCGGCCGGGGCCCCCGCCCCCGCCGCCCCCGCGGAGGAGACCGCTCCCCGCGCCCCGCTCACGAGCGTCGCCGC